>NZ_LABZ01000275.1 GCF_001043955.1 Methylobacterium tarhaniae
GCCCGGCACCGCCGCCTGACCGGCGGCGCACCCTCTTCCTCCCCCCTCGCCTCCCTCTCGGAAAGATCGATCGATGCGCGCACGAATGCTGGGTGTCCTCCTGTGCCTCGCCCTCGCCCAGAGCCCGGCCGAGGCGGCGGACAAGCAGGTGCGGCTCGCCTATGTCGAGTGGGCCGACGCCGTGGTCGCCACCAACATCCTCAAGCAGGTGCTGGAGGAGAAGGGCTACCAAGTGAAGACCATCCCGCTCGCCGCGGCGGCCATGTGGCAGGCGGTGGCGACCGGGGACGCCGACGCGAGCGTCGCGGCCTGGCTGCCGCTCACCCAGGCCGCCTATTACGACAAGCTGAAGAACCGCCTCGAGCTGATCGGCCCGAACGTCACCGGCGCGAAGATCGGCTGGGCGGTGCCGGCCTACTCGTCCCTCACCTCGATCGAGGACCTGAAGACCAAGTCGGCGCAGGTCGAGGGCAAGGTGATCGGCATCGATCCGGGTGCCGGCGTGATGAAGACCTCGGAGGCGGCGATCAAGGCCTACGGCCTCCCGGTCAAGCTCGTCGACGGCAGCGACGCCACGATGACCAGCGCCCTCAAGGATGCCATCCGCCAGAAGAAGGACATCGTCGTCACCGCCTGGACGCCGCACTGGATGTTCGCGCGCTACGAGCTGAAATACCTCGCCGACCCGAAGAAGGCCTTCGGTGACGACGAGAGCGTCAACACGCTCGCGCGCAAGGGCCTGAAGGACGACATGCCGGAGGTCTACGCCATCCTCAAGAAGTTCAAGCTCTCGATCAAGGACGAGGAGGCGGTGATGGCGGAGAACGAGGAGAAGGGCGCCAAGCCCACCGAGACCGCCGCCAAGTGGATCGCGGCGAACCGGGCGACCGTGGATGGTTGGCTGAAGTAGCGGCGTCAGATCGTCGGGTCGGCTTGGCCCGGCCGAGTCGAACCCCTTCGTGTCATTCCGGAGCCGCGCAGCGGAGCGCGGAATGACATGATGGATTCCAATAGTGAATCATCACGTTCAAATTCGCGTCATTGTTCTACACGGCACACGACACAGGAGGCTGTGCGGGTGCGGGAGAGGGGAGGGGTCATGCTCTCGGCCGTCGCCCCCGCATCGCGCAACCTGCCGTGTCGTGTGCCGCGAACATGCTATGAATGGAGTCCTTAATCTGTTCGCGAGGCATGTTTGAGCAGATTTTATACTCGAGTATTGATGAAATTTTTAATTATACTAAACGCCACGTCATCCTGAGCCATTGTCGTCCCGGGGCCGCGCAGCGGAGTCCGGAATGGCGCAGTGGATGTGAGATCTGCAGAGATCGATCAAACAGGCCTCACACCTTCCGCTCGCTGCTCGGTGGCCGGCCGAAATGGTCGAGATAGGCCTTCGAGAAATGCGAGGCCGAGGTGAAGCCGCACTCGATCGCGATGGTCAGGAGCGGCATCGCCGTCTGGCGGATCAGGTGCCGGGCGTGCTCCAGGCGGATGCGCAGGTAGTGCTTGGCCGGCGAGCGGCCGAGATACTTCAGGAACAGGCGTTCGAGCTGGCGCTTCGAGAGCTGCACCGCCTCCGCCAGCTCCTGGCTGCCGAGAGGTTCGGCGAAGGTCTTCTCCATCAGGCCGACGACGTGCAGCAGCTTCGGATGCGCGATGCCGAGGCGCATGCGCAGGTCCATCCGCTGGCGCTCGCCCGCCTCGCGGATCCGGTGGTGGATGAGCTGGTCGGCGACCTCCGCGGCGAGGTCCGGCCCGTGGTCGCGCACGATCAGCGACAGCATCATGTCGGCCGCCGCGGTGCCGCCGGCGCAGGTGAAGCGGTTGCGGTCGATCTCGAACAGGTCGGAGCCGACCTCCAGCCCGTCATGCTCCGAGGCGAGGCTCGCCTGGTTCTCCCAATGGATCGTCGCCCGGTACCCGTCGAGGAGCCCGGCCTTGGCGAGCACGTAGGTGCCGGTGCACACGGCCCCGATCGCCGCGCCGCGGATGCTGCTGCGACGCAGGCTGGCCTGGAGCGCGCGGTGGTCCCGGCGATGGATGTCGATGCCCCCGCAGACGATCGCCATGTCGAGGTCCTGCGCCGCCCCGAAGGCGCCCGCGACCTGGACCTCGACGCCGTTCGAGGCGGTGCAGCTCCTCCCGTTCTCCGACCAGAGCGAGTAGCGGTAGAGCTCGCGCCGCGCCGCCCGGTTGGCGAGCCGCAGCGGCTCGATCGCCGAGGAGAAGGCGATCATCGAGAAATGCTCGACGAGCATGAAGCCGACCACCGTGACCTCGTCGGAGGCGACGGCGGCACCGCCCCTCGCCGTCAGACCGGCACTCCCGACCGCCATCGTCCCCGTCCATCGCAAAGATCGCAGCGCTACCCGAGAATGGCTCCAGGGTGGCGCGCAGAGCAAGCAGGATCGGTGCCCCAGGAGGAGGACTTTCGAGGGGATTTTCGCGAGGTCGCAAATTCCAAACTCGCGGTCGCCGTCGCGCAAGACGCGGCGCGGCGCCCCTCCGATGATCCGGTGACACAGGAAGGCCGATCCATGCGCCGCTTCTCCCTCTCGTCGCTGCTCTCCGAATCCCTCAAGGGGCACCGGGGCTGGGGCCGCCAGTGGCGGGACCCGCAGCCGAAACCGGCCTACGACGTCGTCGTCGTCGGCGGCGGCGGCCATGGCCTCGCGACCGCCTACTACCTGGCCACCGTCCACGGCATCACCAACGTGGCGGTGCTGGAGAAGGGCTGGATCGGCGGCGGCAATACCGGCCGCAACACCACGATCATCCGCTCGAACTATCTCTACGACGAGAGCGCCGCGCTCTACGAGCACGCGCTCAAGCTCTGGGAAGGCCTGTCCCAGGAGCTGAACTACAACGTCATGTTCTCGCAGCGCGGCGTGCTGATGCTGGCGCACAACCTGCACGACGTGCAGTCCTTCAAGCGCCACATCTATGCCAACCGCCTCAACGGCATCGACAACGAGTGGCTGACGAAGGAGCAGTGCCGGGAGTTCTGCCCGCCGCTCGATATCGGGGAGAGCCTGCGCTACCCGGTCCTCGGCGGCGCCCTGCAGCGCCGGGCCGGCACCGCGCGCCACGACGCGGTCGCCTGGGGCTATGCCCGCGGGGCGGATGCCCGCGGCGTCGACATCATCCAGAACTGCGCCGTCACCGGCATCCGCCGCGACGCCTCGGGTGCGGCGACCGGGGTCGAGACGACCCGGGGCTTCATCAGGGCCGGCCGCATCGGGGTGGTGGCCGCCGGCCACACCTCGACCGTGATGGCGATGGCCGATGTGCGCATGCCGCTCGAGAGCTATCCGCTGCAGGCGCTGGTCTCGGAGCCGATCAAGCCGGTCTTCCCCTGCGTGGTGATGTCGAACGCGGTCCACGCCTACATCTCGCAATCGGACAAGGGCGAGCTGGTGATCGGGGCGGGCACCGACCAGTACACGTCGTACAGCCAGCAGGGCGGGCTCCACATCACCACCCACACGCTCGACGCGATCTGCGAGCTGTTTCCGCAATTCACCCGGATGCGGATGCTGCGCTCCTGGGGCGGCATCGTCGACGTGACACCGGACCGCTCGCCGATCATCGGCAAGACCCCGGTCGAGAACCTGTTCGTCAATTGCGGCTGGGGCACCGGCGGCTTCAAGGCGACGCCGGGATCGGGCCACGTCTTCGCCCATACCCTCGCCACGGGCACGCCGCACCCGATCAACGCGCCCTTCACCCTCGACCGCTTCCGCACCGGGCGGCTGATCGACGAGGCCGCCGCCGCGGCCGTCGCGCACTGAACCATCCCTCCACCGACGCGACGAGGCGCCCGATGCTGCTGATCGCCTGCCCCCATTGCGGCAACCGACCCGAGACCGAGTTCCGCTGCGGCGGACAGGCCCACATCGCCCGGCCCGCCGACCCGGCGGCGCTCTCGGACGAGCAATGGGCCGAGCACCTGTTCGTGCGCGCCAACCCGCGCGGCGTGCATGCCGAGCGCTGGTGCCACGCCCATGGCTGCGGGCGCTGGTTCAACGCGCTGCGCGACACGGTGAGCGACCGCTTCCTCGAGACCTACCCGGCGGGCGCGCAGCCCAGCCACAGCACCGACGTGAGGGCATGATGGCACAGCCGTTCAGATTGTCCCGGGGCGGCCGCATCGACCGCACCCGCCCGGTCCGCTTCACCTTCAACGGCCGGACCGTCGAGGGCGTCCACGGCGACAGCGTCGCCTCGGCGCTGCTGGCCAACGGCATCCACCTCGTCGGGCGCTCGTTCAAGTATCACCGCCCGCGCGGCATCCTGAGCCACGGCTCGGACGAGCCGAGCGCGCTGCTCTCGGTCGATCGCGGTCCCGGCCGGATCGACCCGAACAACCGCGCCTCGGTGGTGGAGGCGCGCGACGGGCTGAAGACCCTGTCGCAGAACCACTGGCCCTCGCTCGAGCACGATATCGGGGCGATCAACGACCTGCTGTCGCCGGTCTTCGTGGCGGGGTTCTACTACAAGACCTTCATGTGGCCCAAGAAATTCTGGGACCGGGTCTACGAGCCGGTGATCCGCGCCGCCGCGGGCCTCGGCAAGGCGCCGGCCGCGCCCGATCCGGACCGCTACGCCAACCGCCACGCCCATTGCGAGGTGCTGGTGGTCGGGGCAGGACCGGCCGGCCTGGCGGCGGCGCTCGCCGCCGCCCGCACGGGCAAGCGCGTGATCCTCGCCGACGAGGGACCGGAGCCCGGCGGCGCGCTCCTGCACGAGACGAGCGCCGAGATCGACGGGCGTCCGGCGGCGGAGTGGCTGGACGGGGCCCTCGCCGAGCTCGATTCCCGCGAGAACGTCATCCTGCTGCCCCGCACCACCGCCTTCGGCTACTACAACCACAACCACGTCGCCCTGGCCGAGCGGATCACCGACCACCTGCCCAATCCCGGCACCGCGCCGCGCGAGCGGCTCTGGCAGGTCCGGGCCGGCGAGGTGGTGCTGGCGACCGGCTCCCACGAGCGCCCGCTGGTCTTTTCCGACAACGACCGGCCCGGCATCCTGCTCGCCGAGAGCGTGCGGGTCTTCCTCAACCGCTACGGCGTGGCGCCGGGCCGGCGCATCGTCTTCGCGACGAGCGGCGCCTCGGCCTATACGGCGGCCCTCGACGCCAAGGGCGCGGGCCTCGCCGTCTCCCTCGTCGACCTGCGCGCGGAAGACGAGTGCGGGCCGGAACTGGTAGAGCTGCGCGCCGCCGGGATCGAGGTCCTGACCGGCCACACGGTGATCGGCGCGAAGGGCGGCAAGCGCGTCACCGGCCTGGTCGTCGCGCCGGCCGACCGCGCCGGCCGCTGCGGGGCGCACCGTCTCCTGCCGTGCGACTGCGTCGGCATGTCGGGCGGCTGGACGCCGGCCGTGCACCTGTTCTCGCAATCCCGCGGCAAGCTCGGCTACGAGGCCACGATCGACGCCTTCGTGCCCGGCACCTCGGCGCAGGCCGAGCGCTCGGCGGGTGCCGCCAAGGGTACCTACGACCTCGCCGCATGCCTCGCCGAGGGCGACGCCGCCGGGGCCGCCGCCTCCGGCTCGGCGGAACGGCGGCGCTTCACCGCGAGCCCGACCCTTACCGGCTTCCGGCCGGTGCGGGCGATGCCGACCGATGCCGATCCGGCCAAGGTCCGGGCCTTCGTCGATTTCCAGAACGACGTCACCGCCAAGGATATCGGCCTCGCGGTGCGCGAGGGCTTCCGGTCGATCGAGCACGTCAAGCGCTACACCACGACCGGGATGGCGACCGACCAGGGCAAGACCTCCAACATGAACGCCCTCGGCATCGTCGCGGGCAAGCTCGACACCACCCTGCCGAGCGTCGGCACCACCACCTTCCGGCCGCCCTACACGCCGGTGACGTTCGGGACGCTCGTCGGCCCGGCGCGCCACGCCCTGTTCGATCCGATCCGCACCACGCCGATCCACGACTGGGCGGAAAGCCACGGCGCCACGTTCGAGAACGTCGCCCTGTGGCGCCGCGCCTGGTACTTCCCAAAGGCCGGCGAGACCCTGCACGACGCGGTCGCCCGTGAATGCAAGGCCGTCCGCGAGGGCGTCGGGATCTTCGACGCCTCGACGCTCGGCAAGATCGAGGTGGTGGGGCCCGACGCGGCCGAGTTCATGAACCGCCTCTACATCAACCCGTGGCTGAAGCTCGAGGTCGGGCGCTGCCGCTACGGGCTGATGCTGAAGGAGGACGGCTACATCCTCGACGACGGCGTGGTGGCGCGGGTCGCGCCCGATTGCTTCCACGTCACCACGACGACCGGCGGCGCGGCGCGGGTGCTGGCCCATATGGAGGATTACCTCCAGACCGAGTGGCCGGACCTGCGGGTCTTCCTCACCTCGACCACCGAGCAATGGGCGGTGATCGCCCTCCAGGGGCCGAAGGCCCGGGCGGTGATCGCGCCCCTCGTCGGGGGAATCGACCTGTCGCCCGAGGCGTTTCCCCATATGGCGATGCGCTCAGGCACCATCTGCGGCGTCCCGACCCGGCTGTTCCGCGTCTCGTTCACCGGCGAGCTCGGCTTCGAGATCAACGTGCCGTCCGACCATGCCCTCGCGGTCTGGGAGGCGGTCCACGCGGCCGGCGAGCCGTACGGGATCACGCCCTACGGCACCGAGACGATGCACGTGCTGCGGGCCGAGAAGGGCTACATCATCGTCGGCCAGGAGACCGACGGCACGGTGACGCCGGACGATGTCGGGCTGTCCGGCATGATCGCCAAGGCGAAGAAGGACTTCGTCGGCAAGCGCTCCCTCGTCCGGCCCGACGTGGTCGCCGCCGGCCGCAAGCAGCTCGTCGGCCTCGTCACCGACAATCCCAAGCTCGTCCTCGAGGAGGGCGCCCAGATCGTCGACGATCCGGGCCAGCCGATCCCGATGCGGATGCTCGGCCACGTCACCTCGAGCTACTGGAGCCCGAATTGCGGGCGCTCCATCGCGATGGCCCTCGTGGCGGACGGACGCGCGCTCCAGGGCGGCAGCCTCCACGTCACGACGCCGGAGGGGTTCGCCCGCGTCACCGTCGTCGATCCGGTCTTCTTCGATCCCAAAGGCAAGCGCATCCATGCTTGAGGCCCTCTACCGCACCGCCCGCGCGCTCCCCCTCGGCCGTCCGGCCGCCGATCCGGCCGGGTCCGGCATCCTGATCCGGCCCGCCGGCGCCGAGGCGCACGTCTCCCTGCGCGTCCGCGATCCCGGCCCGTCGGCGGCGGGCCTTCCCCTCGACCGGCCGATCAACACCGTGAGCGGCGATGCGCGGCGCTGGATCGCCCGCCTCGGGCCCGACGAGTGGCTGATCGGCAGCGACGAGGCCGAGGCCGACGCCCTGCCGGCAGCGCTCGCCGCCGACCTCGGAGAGCGGCCGCACGCCATCGTCGACATCTCGCACCGCAATGTCGGCATCGACGTGAGCGGCGCGCGCGCCGCGGTCGCGCTCAATGCCGGCTGCCCGCTCGATCTCGGCGAGGCTGCCTTCCCGGCCGGAACCGCGACCCGCACCCTCCTCGGCAAGGCCGAGATCGTGCTGATCCGGCGTCCCGGCCCGGTACCGCTGTACCGCGTCGAGTGCTGGCGCTCCTTCTCGACCTACGTCCACGGGTTCCTCACCGAGGCCGCCCGGTCGGCCGGCTGAGGAACGGTTTGCCTTGCGAGGATAGTATCCCGGGTTATTGTCTCTCCTCTCCGTGACCGCATCCCGAGATGTCGCTCGATCGACGATCGCTTGACCTCGACGGAGGCCCCCTTCGAGGCTGCTGCACGCGGCAGCGCCTCGGGATGAGGCCGCAGGCAGGATGAGCGTACCCACCGGACAGGTTCTGAGGACGCCCCATGATCAGTGCCTTCGACCTGTTCAAGATCGGGATCGGCCCGTCGAGCTCGCACACGATCGGCCCGATGGTCGCCGCGTGCCGCTTCCGCGCGCGGATCGCGCCGCGGGCTGGGACCGCCGGCGACGTGGCGCGGGTCAGCGTCGAGCTGTTCGGCTCGCTCGCCTGGACCGGGCGGGGCCACGCCACCGACACGGCGATCGGCCTCGGCCTGCGCGGTCACGACCCGGCCACGATCGACCCCGACTGCGTCGAGGCCGAGACGCGGGCCTTGGCCGAGACCCACGAGACCGGCCTGGCCGGCGTGACCTTCGACCCCGCGGGCGACCTCGTCTTCAACGTCACCGAGGTCCTGCCGCGCCACACCAACGGCATGCGCTTTCGCGCCCATGACCGGGCGGGCGCGATCCTCGACGAGGTGGTGTGCTACTCGGTCGGCGGCGGCTTCGTCGAGAACGAGGGCGAGGGGACGGAATCCGGCCTCGGGGCCGTTCCGGTGCCCCATTCCTTCGCGAGCGGCGCCGGCCTCCTGGCGATCTGCGCCCGGACCGGGCTCACCATCGCGCAGGTGCAGCGGGAGAACGAGCGTGCCTTGCGCCCGGAGGCGGCGATCGATGCCGGGCTCGACGCGATCCGCGACGCGATGCTCGCCTGCATCGCCCGCGGCCTGCGGATGGACGGCGTGCTGCCAGGCGGCCTCGCGGTGCGCCGCCGCGCCCGGCGGCTCCACGCGACGCTGGAGGCGCGCAAGCTCAGCAACAGCCGGCCGGCCCACGAGGTGATGGATTGGATCAGCCTGTTCGCGCTGGCCGTCAACGAGGAGAACGCCGCGGGCGGCCGGGTGGTCACCGCGCCGACCAACGGGGCGGCGGGCATCGTGCCGGCGGTCCTGCGCTACGTCGCGGAATTCTGCCCAGACTGGGACGCGGTGCGCGGCCGCGACTACCTGCTGACCGCGGCCGCGATCGGCGGCCTGATCAAGCGCCGCGCCTCGATCTCCGGTGCCGAGGTCGGCTGCCAGGGCGAGGTCGGCTCGGCCGCCGCCATGGCCGCGGCGGGTCTCGCCTCCGTGCTCGGCGGCTGCCCCCGCCAGGTCGCGAATGCCGCCGAGATCGCCATGGAGCACCATCTCGGCATGACCTGCGACCCCGTCGGCGGACTGGTCCAGATCCCCTGCATCGAGCGCAACGCCTTCGGGGCCAACAAGGCGGTCGCCGCCGCCTCCCTGGCCCTGCACGGCGACGGCGTGCATTGCGTCAGCCTCGATCAGGTCATCGAGACTATGCGCCAGACCGGGCACGACATGCAGGCGAAGTACAAGGAGACCTCGCTCGGCGGGCTCGCGGTCAACGTCGCGGCCTGCTGACGCCGGAAGGGGTGAGCCCATCCTAACGTTCGCTGCCGTCCTCGGCGAAGACGCAATCCGGCCGCCGCCGCGCTTCTGGAACGATCGCTCGCGGGCTCGGGGATGTCCGGGAACGGGCCCCGCATCCTGCCGGCCCGCGAGATGCCGGCTGGCCTGGGGTCAAGGCCGGCGCCCGCGCGTGTCCAGACGGGCCGGGGCGGTATGCGCCAGGGGCCCGGCTGCCGGAACCCGGAGCACCGTCGCGCCGGTCGCGACGTCACGGGAGAGCGGTGCGCGGTCGCCGAACAGGCCGCCGGGACCCTGGTTCGGCACCTCGATCCGCGCGCCCCACACGTCGATCGTGTGCATCGGCTGCGCGAGAGCGCTGCCGGTGGCGGCGGCAAGGAAGGCAGTGGCGAAGACTATCCGGTGCGACATCTGGCCATCTCCGAAATCGCGCCGCCCGAGAAGTGCGGCGTGTGTTTCGAATTTACGTATTTTTCAAAATGTGAAAATCATCGTCAAATATGAACAAGCGCATACGTTGATCCTTGCGCAACATACCAAGGTATAGAAGTGACGAAACCGTCGCGGAACGCCCTGCGGGGCTGATCGGGGGAGGACGGGCGCAGCGCTTCCCCGCTGCGAGCGGGCGCGAAGCCTTTGGAGACGATTGGTCCGAGGAGCAAGCGCGATTTCGCCCCCTCCCGCATGGGCGGGGGGAGCCGGCGCTCCTGTCTTTCCTCGATCAGGGCCACGCGCCCTCAGGGCAGGGTGTCGCGCAGCGCCGGGACCGCTCAGCCGTGCAGGACGGTCCCGCCCGACGCCTCGTGCGTGGAGCGGCCCACGCTCACGCTGAAGACCGAGCCCCGGCCGCAGCGGGATCGCACGCCGACCGCGTGGCCGAGCGCCTGCGCGGTCTGGCGCACGATGTGGAGCCCGAGGCCGAGACCGGCGCCGTCGCGGCGGCCGGCCCGGTCGAAGGCCTCGAAGATGCCGGCGAGCCGCTCGGGCGCGATGCCCGGCCCGTCGTCGTGGATCTCGATCACGATCCGGCCCCGCCGCCGCCGGCACCCGACGACCACCCGACCGCCCCGGCCCGCATACTTGACGGCGTTGCCGACGAGGTTGCGCAGGATCGTGGCGAGCATCGCGGCCTCGCTCTCCGCCCGCCCCCCCGAGGGGCGCACCCGCAGGCGGACCCCGACCGCCTCGGCATAGGGCTGCCACTCCGCCGCGACCGCGGCGAGCAGGGGACCGAGGGGCACCGGGCCGAGACGCGGCGGCGCGTCGCCGACCTGGGAGGTGCGGGCGAGGTCGTCGAGCTCGCGGCCGAGCCGCACAAGGGCGTCGCTGGCTTGGCCGAGCCGGGCGGCGGCCCTGGGCGCGACGCCGTCGGAGACCGCGCACTCGATGGCCATGAGGGCAACCTGGAGCGGCTGCTTGAGATCGTGGCCGGCCACGGCGAGGAGCCGGGCCATGGCGCTGCGGGCGGCCTCGGCGCGGGTGAGGGCATCGCCACCTGCCGGAATCGCCATCATCCCTCCCATCCCCGCCTCCTCGCCAGGCCCCGGATTCGGGGCGCCGCGGCCATGGTCGGACCATGCATCGTGGCCGTAGGGTGCGAAATCATACGGAGGTTTGCCCCGGCCGGTCCGGAGCGTCGCGCGTCGCGCCGTCCGGGACACCGGGTGCGTCGGTCTCGCGGACCTATACTGCGGTATGAGGAGATCATCTGTCGTCATGACGACGACAGACGCCGGTCTGACTGACAATTCCTTCTCAATTCGGTAAATCTGGACCGTCTCCAAGTGGAGACAAATTTTTCACCGGTCGAGACGAGGAACGGATCATGACGACACGGCACCTGCTCTGCGCGCTGCTCGTCGCGGCGTCCACTGGCGGCGCGGCGGCGCAGGGCGCCCCCTCCGCCTACCGGTATTCGGGGCCGCATGCCGGCGGACCCGCCGACGCGCTCATCCCCGAGGGGGTGCCGGCTCCGGTCGTGCCTCGCACGGTCGATCCGGCCTATCGCTATTCCGGCAGCCATGCCGGCGGGCCCGCCGACGCCCTGATCCCCGAAGGTGCGCCCGCTCCGGTGACGCGACGGGTGGTCGATCCGGCCTATCGCTATTCCGGCAGCCATGCCGGCGGACCCGCCGACGCCCTGATCCCGGAGTGATATCAACGGTCGAAAGAAAACGACCTTTGGTTCCGGTCTCGAATTCTCGTCAAGCCCAAGGTCTCGGACGTCTGGGCTTGGTGTTGAAAATTCGAGATGGTCCAGCGGACTCGTCGATCTCGGGCTTGCCCGAGATCGAGTGTGATGCGTCAGCGTCTTAGGCCGTTGGTATGGCACCGTGAGCCGCGCCGGTCCTTCGCCGGCGCGGCGCGCGCATCCCACCGACGGGACGCGGTACGGCGAGTTGGCCGTCCGACCGCACCGGACCGCATCGACCCGACCCAACTCCGCGTCCTCATCGTCGGCTGCGCCGGGACCATCGTCTCCGGCATCCTGCTGGCGCCGGTGCTCGGCAGCGGGTCCCTCGTCGCGACCTTCGTGTTCCTCGCCTTCGCGGCGACCGCGAGGAGGGTGGCGCGACCTTCGCGGGCGAGATGCCGGTCTGCGACGACAGCTCCCGCATTGTGGCGGCCGAGCCGCCCGCCGCAGAGACCTGACGCGTCTCAAAGTCTATTTTACTGGTCTCGCAAATTATCACGGATCCCGGGCTCCGCTGCGCGGCCCCGGGATGACGATGGAGCGCTTCAATTCTGTCGTTTCACTCAAACAGGCTGTCATACCATCGCGCCTTCGAGCGAATCCGCTCGGAGGCGCCGCGGTATCAGGCCTCCGGCACGGCCGCGAACAGGGCGTTCAACCCCTCGGCCGTCGTCGGATGCGCCAGGACCGCGTCGCGCAAGGCGGTATGGGGCAGGCCGGCCAGCATCGCGACCTGGACCGCCGCCATGACCTCGCCGGCATCGGCGCCGAGCATCGCGAAGCCGAGGATCCGGTCGTCCGGCCCGATCACCGCCTTCATGAAACCCTCGGTCAGGCCCGTGGTCCGGGTGCGCAGCACCGCCCGCATCGGCAGCGTCGCGACCCGGATCTCCGCGCCGCTCGCCCGCGCCTCCGCCTCGCTCAGGCCCACCCGGGCCAGCGGCGGGTCGGTGAACAGGCAGTAGGGCATCAGCCGTCCGGCGGTCGAGCGACGGCCGCCCCTGAGGGCGTCGCGGACCACCCGGTAATCGTCCGCCGAGGCATGGGTGAAGGCCGGGCTGCCGGCGCATTCGCCGATCGCCCAGATGCCCGGCGCCGTCGTGGCGAGGCGGTCGTCGACCCGGATCATGCCGCGCTCGGTGAGCGCCACGCCGGCCAGGTCGAGCCCGATCCCGTCGGTGTTGGGCGCGCGCCCCGCCGCGACCAGGATGTGGCTGCCCGCCACGACGGCCTCGCCCGCCTTCGAGCGCACCGCAACCTCGACGGCATCCCCCGAGCGGCCGCGCACGCCCGCCACCTCGGTTCCCGTCCGGATCGCGATGCCCTCGTCCGCGAGGAGCCGGGCCAGCTCGTCCGCCACGTCCGGGTCCTCGCGGCCCGCGATCCGGTCGCCGCGCTCGATCACCGTGACGGCGCTGCCGAACCGGCGATAGGCCTGCGCCAGTTCGAGGCCGACATAGCCCCCGCCCAGCACGATGAGATGGTCGGGCAGGGCATCGAGTTCCAGCGCCTCGATGTTGGTGAGCGGCTGCGCCTCGCGCAGGCCCGGCACGCCGGGAACGACCGGGCGCGTGCCGAGGTTCAGGACGATGGTGTCGGCGGTCAGGATCCGCTCGCCGCCCGCATTCAGCGCGACCGCGATCGTCTTCGGGCCGGTGAACCGCGCGCTGCCCATGACCAGCTCGGCGCCGCTGTCGCGGTACTTGTCGAGGTGCATGTCGACGAGGCCGGCCACCATCGCCCGCTTGCGCTCGACCACGCGGCGCATGTCCACCCGGACCGGGCCGGTCTCGACGCCGTACTGGCCGGCCTTCCTCGCGAGATGGGCGATTTCGGCGCTCCAGATCTCGTTCTTGCTCGGCAGGCAGTTGGTATTGGGGCAGGAGCCGCCGATCCAGCGGCGCTCGACCACCGCGACCCGCTGCCCCGACTTCCCCAGGTCCCAGGCCAGGAACTTGCCGCCCTCGCCGCTGCCGATCACCACGGTGTCGTAATGCTCGCTCATCGCACGTCTCCTCCACGCATCGGATCGGCCGTGCTGCCGGTTCGAGGACAGCCGCGCCCGTGAACCGATCCCCGGGCCGGCGATGAGGCTCACTCTACCGGCCTGGCCCCGCCAGGATATCGACGGGAGGTCTGAGCGCGATCACACCTTCCGCACACGCGCTCATACGAAGGTGTCAGGCAAGCCGCGCCGGGCGCGGTCACGGGCGCGTCGGGGCGAAGGCTCCGGCCGCTCTCTTTCGGCGCCGGCGCGCTGTTCCCGGACGGCTCAGCCGCCTCGCGATCCGGAAGCCGGCGGCGATACGACGCCGATCCGGCGCAGATGGGCCAGGATCTCCCGCGCCGCCTCGTCGGGATCCGGGTGGACGAGGAGGCGTCCGCCCGCCGCCGGACCCGCTTCGCCCGTCGCCGCCTTCAGGCGCTCCGCCGCCGAGCCGCCGGTGGGGGCACCCTTCACGAGCCTGGGGCGGCGGCGATAGGGCCGCTCCTCGGCGGTGACGGGCGCCGCGACCGGGGCCGGCCCGGGGTCGAGCCGGTCGATCGACCCGCGCCGCGCCCGGCCGAACGCGTAGGCGAGGGGCGCCGGGGCGTCCGGATGCACCGTCGCCACGACGGGCCCGCGCACCACCACCCGCAGGCGATCGCCGCGGCCGAGGCTCCGGTCGAGGCACAATGTCCCGGCCTCCGCGTCCCCGGCTCCGGCCGCGACCACGTCGGGGATCAGCGGCAGGCCCAAGGCCGCCGCCAGGGCATAGGGGACCATCCCGGTCTCGTCCCCGCCCTGGCCGCGCCGCCCGGCGAGCACGAGGTCGGGCGCCGTGGCCCGGAGCCGCGCGGCGAGCGCCGGCACCGGATCGGCCTCGGCCGCGAGGACGACGTGCTCGATGCGCCCGAGCCCCTGGCCCAACGCTTCGGCCACCGAGGCGGCATCGGGGCCGGCATGGAGGCCGTAAGCCTGGCCCAGGCCAGCGGCGATCCGGATCGCCTGGGCCTCCAGCCGGGGCAGCACCGACGCGCCGGAGACCGGGTGGCGGCCCTCCGAGAGCAGCACCGCGATCCTCATCGGCCCTCCTCCTCGGCGAGCAGGCGCAGCAGCGCCGGCATCACGGCCTGGGCGTCCTGCACGATGGCGAGGCCCGCCCGCTCGATCATCGCCGCGTGCAGGTCGGTGTTGACCGCGACCACGTGCTCGCAGCCGGCCACGCCCTGGAGGTGCTGCGGCGCGCCGGAAATACCGAGCGCGAAGTAGCAGGTCGCGGCGAGCACCGTGCCGGAGGCGCCGACCTGGGCGTGGCGCGGCATCAGCCCGGCATCGCACAGGACGCGGCTGGCGCCCGGAGTGGCGTGCAGGGCCGCGACGAGCTGCCGGAAGGTGTCGAGGTCGTGGATGCCGTTGCCGGCCGCGGTGACGAACCGGGCGAGCGCGAGCGGCACCGTCGCCGGGTCGGCCGGGATGCGCACGGCCGAGAGGATCGGCGACGGCGGCGGCTCGGCCGACGGGCTCTCGAGCGCCAGCGGCCGCGCCTCGCGGGGGGGGCCGGCATGCTCGGCGACGGCGTCCGGCGCCACGGTGGCGAGCAGGCCGGGCGCCACCCGCTGCTCGACGCGGCGCCCACGCGCCGGGCGGACCAGGCCTTGGGGGCCGACCACCTCGGCATTGTCGAACAGCGGCGCGCCCATCCGCAGGGCGACCCGGCGGGCGAGGTCGCCGCCGGCCAGCGATTCGGGGAACAGGACGTGGCGCGGGCGCAGCTCCCGGAGCGCCGCGGCGATGCCGGCGGCCCGGCTGGCCGGATCGTCCCCGGCCGGGCTTTCGAGTGCGACGTGACGGTCGGCCCCGGCCTGCCCGCCGCCCTCGCAGGGGCCGAGCGAGACCAGCGCCACGCCGCCCTCGCGCCCGGCGAGCGCCCGGGCCGCGCCCAGCACCTGGCGGTCATGGGCCGAGAGGCGCCCGCCGAGGGCGTCGGGCACGACCGCGACCAGGAAGGCGGGCGCCTCGACGATCAGCGGCGTGTCCGCGGCCGGGCGCGGCGCCGGCTCGGCGTCGGGTGCGGGGCCGAACCGCACGGTCTGGCTCAGGTCGTAGCGGGGGCGGGCGCCGCCGGGGACGCGCCGGGTCTCCTGCTCGGCGCGGGGATCGCGGCGCGGCCGACCCCTGGAGGCCGGCGCCTTGCGGTCGTAGCGGGGGCGGGGCGCGGCGGCGACCTGGATTGGCGCCCGCTCGGGGCGCGGGTCGCGGCGGGGGGGGGGCCATGGGCGGCCAGCACCGGCCGGAGCGAGAGAGCCGCGGAGTTCGCGGACCCGGCGCTGGGGGCGGGTGAGGCCGCCCGAGAACCGCCGGTGGGCAGGGAGGTCGCGCCGGCGCGCTCGGGCCCCGGCAGCGGTGGGCGCGACCCCGGGCAG
>NZ_LABZ01000276.1 GCF_001043955.1 Methylobacterium tarhaniae
GACCAACCTGCTGGCCCTCAATGCCACGATCGAGGCGGCCCGGGCCGGCGAGGCCGGCCGCGGCTTCGCGGTGGTGGCCGCCGAGGTCAAGCAGCTCTCCGGCCAGACCGCCCGCGCCACCGAGCAGATCCGCGGCCGCCTGGCCGTGCTGCTGCAGGAGCTGGCGGCGATCCAGGCCGCCGTGGCCGAGAGCCGGCACGCGGTGGCGAGCGGCACCGCCGCGGTGGCTCGGGTCGAGTCCCGGGTGGCCCAGGAAGGTCAGGCCGTCGCCCGCTCGGCGGAAGGCATCCGGGCGCTCGCCGAGGTGCTGGGCCAGCAGGAGGCCGCCACCGCCGAGATCTCGGCCGGCGTGCAGCAGGTCGCCGGCAAGGCGCAGAAGACCCGCTCCGAGATCGACGGGCTGATGGAGATCCTGGTCCGCGCCGAGGCCGCGGCGCAGGACGCGCTCGGGGCCAGCGCCGCCCGCGGCCTGTCGGCCTATGCCCTGGTGCGCCTGCCCGCCGATATGGGGATGTGGAAGCGCCGCCTCGCCGCGGCCCTGGTCGGGCTCGGGTCGGTCGGCGCCGCCGAGCCGCCCTTCCGCGACGCCGCGGCGGATCTCGGGATCGACGCCACCGATCCCGCCGCGGCCCGGCTCATCGCGGCCGGCGCCGAGGCGAAAGGCCACGCCGCCGCCATGGCGGCGGCGCTGGGGCAGAACGATTGGGGCAAGGCGATCCCGGCCTACCAGGCCTTCGAGACCGCCGCCAAGGCCATGGTGGCCGCCGCCGAGGGCCTCGCCCGCCGCTGAATCCGGGGCCGGTTCGCGGCCCGTCGATTTTTCGGCGATCCTCGTCGGATCCGGGCCGCGTCGTGCGTCCTGTGACGAGGGAGGATCGACGATGCTCTACGCCATCCTGTGCTACAAGGACGAGGACGTCGTCGCCGCCTGGAGCGCGGCGGAGGATGCCGCCGTGATGGAGCGGCTCGGCCAGGTGCACGAGGGGCTGGAGCGCCAGGGCAAGCTCGGCCCGTCGCTGCGGCTCCTGCCGACCACCGCCGCCACGACCTTGCGCAAGGCGAGCGAGCCGCCGCTGGTGATCGACGGCCCCTTCGCCGAGACGAAGGAACAGCTGCTCGGCTTCTACGTCGTGGACGTCGCCGATCTCGACGAGGCCCTGGGCATCGCCCGCGACCTCGCCGCCGCCAACCCGGGCGGCGCCTACGAGCTGCGCCCCGTCCTGCTCTACAACCCCGATCCCCGCCCGGTTCGCGGCGGACTCGCGTGAGCGAGGCCTCGCCCGACGCGGCCTGGCTCGCCGGCGCCCTCGCGGCGGCCCGGCCGCGGGTGGTCTCCGCCCTGCTGCGGGTGTTTCGCGACCTCGACACCGCCGAGGAGGCCTTCCAGGAAGCGAGCCTGAGGGCCCTGCGCACCTGGCCCCGCACCGGCCCGCCGCGGGACGTGGCGGGCTGGCTGATCCTCGTCGGGCGCAACGCGGCCCTCGACGGCAAGCGCCGCCTGGCCCGCCAGGCGGCTTTGCCGGCCGAGGACGCGCTGTCGGATCTGGACGATGCCGAGACGCCGCTCGCCGAGGCGATCGACGCCCAGGCCTACCGGGACGACATCCTGCGGCTCCTGTTCATCTGCTGCCATCCGGACCTGCCGGCGACGCAGCAGGTCGCGCTCGCCCTGCGCATCGTCTCGGGGCTTCCCGTCGCGCGCATCGCCCGCGCCTTCCTGGTCTCGGAGGCGGCGATGGAGCAGCGCCTCACCCGCGCGAAGGCCCGCATCGCGCGCAGCCCGGTGCCGTACGGGGCGCCGGGGCCGGTCGAGCGGGCGGAGCGGCTCTCCGCCGTCTCGACGATGCTCTACCTGGTCTTCAATGCCGGCTACTCGGCCGCGACCGGCTCGGAGCGCGCCGCTCTCTGCGACGAGGGGATCCGCCTCGGACGCCTGCTCCTGCGCCTGTTTCCCACCGATCCGGAGGTGATGGGGCTCCTCGCCCTGATGCTGCTCCAGCACGCCCGGTCGCCGGCGCGCTTCGACGCCGACGGCGAGGTCGTGCTGCTGGAGGACCAGGATCGCGGGCTCTGGCGCCGGCCGATGATCGCCGAGGGGCTCGCCCTCGTCGACAAGGCGCTGCGCCACAGGACGCCCGGTCCCTGCCAAGTCCAGGCGGCGATCGCCGCCCTGCACGCCCGCGCCGCCCGGCCCCACGAGACGGACTGGGCCGGGATCGACGCGCTCTACGCGGCGCTCGAGCGGATGCAGCCCTCGCCGGTCATCACGCTCAACCGGGCCGTCGCGACCGCCAAGGTCGCCGGTCCGGCGGCCGGGCTCGCGCTCGTGGAGCCCCTGGCCGGGGCGCTCGGCGGCTATTTCCACTTCCACGGCCTGCGCGGCGCCCTGCTGATGCAGCTCGGGCGGAGCACGGAGGCGCGGGAGGCGATGGGGCGGGCGATCGCGCTTGCCGGCACCCCGGCCGAGGCCGCGCATATCCGCCGCCAGCTCGACCGGCTGGTCGGGGCGGATTCCGCGGATCGCGAAAAAATCTGAGCGGGGCTGTCGGAGACCGGCCCCGCCGCACGTCCTTGCAGACGAGGCCGCATCACGAACGGCCCATACGAGGAGAGGACCTGATGAGCGACGAAACCCCGAAGATTGCCCCGGTGATGGGCGGCCTCGTCACCTACCTGATGCTGGACGGCGCCCTGAAGGCGGCCGAGTTCTACGTGCGCGCCTTCGGGGCCGAGATCGTCGCCGCGATGCCGGCCGACCCCCAGGGCCGGACGCCGCACGTGCACCTGCACGTGAACGGCTCGTCGCTGATGCTGAGCGACGCCTTTCCGGAGCATGGCTGCGCGCTCCAGGCGCCCCAGGCCTTCAGCCTGACCCTGATGGTCGAGGACATCGACGCCCGCTACGCCCGCGCCGTCGAGGCGGGCGCGACCGCCGTGATGCCGCCGGCCGAGATGTTCTGGGGCGACCGCTACGGCCAGCTGCGCGACCCCTTCGGGGTGGTCTGGGCGATGAACCAGCAGAAGCGCTGACGCCACCGCCGGGACCGGGCAGAGCCGGTCCCCTCAGCCCCGCGCCTCATGCTCAGAGCCTCGCCATGAACCTTGCCAAGAACCTCGCCAAGAACCCGGATCCGAACGGACGCGACCTCGTCCTCACCCGCCTCATCTCCGCCCCGGCCGCGGCGCTCTACCGCGCCTGGACCGAGCCGGAGCTGATCAAGCAATGGTTCGCCCCCGAGCCCTTCACGGTCGCCGCGGCCGAGACGGAGCTTCGCCCCGGCGGATCGACCCGCATCGTCATGCGGGGGCCGGACGGCACCGAGTTCGCCAGCAGCGGCGTCTATCTCGAGCTGGTCGAGAATGCCCGCATCGTCTTCACCGACGCCTATACGCGCGCCTGGGAGCCGGCCGCCAAGCCGTTCTTCACCGGCATCATCACCTTCGCGCCCGAGGGCGGCGCCACGCGCTACACCGCGCTGGCCCGGCACTGGACGGCGGAGGACCGCGACGCCCACGAGGCGATGGGGTTCCATGACGGCTGGGGCCGCTGCGCCGACCAGCTCGCCGCCCTCGCCGCCCGGCTCTGACCCTCCCGGAGACGCACCATGGCCCATGTCAGCACCTGCCTGTGGTTCGAGCGCGACGCCGAGGAGGCGGTGCGCACCTACGTCGCTCTCGTCCCGGATTCGCGGATCGGGGCGACCCTGCACGCGCCGGGGCCGTGGCCCGGGGGCGAGCCGGGCGCCCCGATCCTGGTGGCGTTCACCCTCGGCGGGCAGAGCTTCCAGGCGCTGAACGGCGGCAGGCGGGCCGAGTACGGCACCGCCGCCTCGATCGCCCTCGCCTGCCCCGACCAGGCCGAGGTCGACCGGCTCTGGGACGCGTTGCTCGCCGGAGGCGGCACCGAGATCCAGTGCGGCTGGCTGCGCGACCGCTGGGGCGTGCCCTGGCAGATCGTTCCCGAGATCCTGCCGCGCCTGCTGGCCGATCCGGATCCGGCCGTCGCCGCCCGGGTCTTCTCGGCGATGCAGGACATGATCCGGCTCGACGTCGCGGCGCTGGAGCGCGCGGCCGCCGGCTGATCCGCCGGTTGCCCGCCGGCCGGCCGGGCCGTAGCGTCGCCCTAGGTCAACCGGGGAGGACGGACATGGCGAGGATGACGCGCAGGCGGGTTCTGGAGACCGCGGCTTTCGGGGCGGCGGCGCTGGCGGGATCCCGGCCGGCCGGGGCGGCGCAAGCGCCCAACGTCGTCTTCATCATGGCCGACGACCTCGGCTATGCCGACGTCGCCGCTTACGGCCGGCCCGACCTCGCCACCCCGCATATCGACCGGATCGCCGCCAGGGGGATCCGCTTCACGCAGGCCTACGCCAACTCGGCCGTGTGCTCGGCGACCCGCACGGCCCTGATCACGGGGCGCTACCAGTACCGCCTGCCCGTCGGGCTCGAGGAGCCGGTCACGACCCGCTTCGCCGGCGGCCTGCCGGCGGAACACCCGACCCTGCCGGGGCTGTTGCGGCAGGCCGGCTACCGCACGGCGCTGGTCGGCAAGTGGCATCTCGGCAGCGTGCAGGATTACGGGCCGCTGCAGCGCGGCTACGACGCGTTCTGGGGCTTTCGCGGCGGCACGATCGATTACTTCAGCCACCGCGGCACCGACGGCAAGCCGGACCTGTGGGACGGCGACCTGCGGATCGAGGAGGTCGGCTACGCCACCCACCTGCTGGGCGAGCGCGCGGTCCGGACGATCGCGGCCTCCGTGAAGGCCGGGCGCCCGTTCTTCCTCAGCCTGCACTTCAACGCGCCGCACTGGCCGTGGGAGACGCCCGACGACGAGGCCGAATCGCGCCGCATCGCCGGCAGCAACCTGCGCCACTTCGACGGCGGCACCCAGGCCACCTACCGGCGCATCGTCGCCGAGATGGACACCCAGATCGGCCGCGTCCTCGACGCGCTGGAGGCGAACGGCGTCGCCGAGGATACGATCGTGGTGTTCACGAGCGACAATGGCGGCGAGCGCTTCTCCGACACCTGGCCCTTCACCGGCCGCAAGACCGAGTTGCTGGAGGGCGGCCTGCGCATCCCGGCGATCGTCGCGTGGCCGCGGCGGCTGAAGGCGGGGGCGATCTCCGCGCAGCCGATGATCACCATGGACTGGCTGCCGACGTTGCTGTCCGCCGCCGGCGCGGCGCCCGACCCGGCCTACCCCTCCGACGGCATCGACCTCCTGCCGATCCTGACCGGGCAGGCGCCGGAGCGCCCGCGCACCTTCTTCTGGCGCTACCGCGCCAACGACCAGGCGGCGATGCGCGACGGCGATCTCAAATACCTCAAGATCCGCGGCGAGACCTTCCTGTTCGACGTCGTTGCCGACCCGCTGGAGCGGGCGAACCTCAAGGCCCGACGCCCGGACGACTACGCGCGCCTGCGCGCCGCCTGGGACACGTGGAACGCGACGATGCTGCCGGAACGGCCCGACAGCTTCTCGGAGACCTATACGGGGGGCCAGCTCGCCGACCATTTCGGGGCCGGCGGAGCACCGACCCCGCCGCGCCCGGCCCTGGCCGGCGAGGCGCCGCGGTGAGGCCTCAGGCGATCCGCTCGCACCAGCAAGCGTGCGTCCGATACGGAAACGTCACCTCGTCCCGCCCGGCGAGTTCCGGCGTGCGGGCGATCAGGCCGCGCACGGCATCCGCCACCCGGGCCCGCTCCGACTCCGGGAGCGCGGCGATGAAGCTCACCGACAGGGTGCGGTCGAGGATCACCTGCTCCGGGGCGCCCCTATGCCCGTGCGGGAAGGCCTCCTCGTGCAGGGGCCCGAAGCCCTCGGCCGGAAACGGGTCACGCCACGCCCCCGTATGATAGCGCGGCGCGTCGCCCTCGTGGGCGTTCATGATCGCGGTCAGCTCCGCCACCCAGGGCACCGCCTCGTCGCGGACGTTCCAGACGAGGCCGAGGCGGCCGCCGACCTTCAGCACGCGGCGGATCTCCGCCAAGGCGGCCCTGGTCGAGAACCAGTGGAAGGCCTGGGCGCAGACCAGGGCGTCGAGGCTCGCCTCCTCCAGCGGCATCGCCTCGGCGGAGCCGGCATGTGCCGTCACGCCGGGAAGCGACGCGGCGAGCTGCGCCCGCATGGCATCGACCGGCTCGATCGCCGTCACGTCGGCGCCGGTCGCGGCGAGAAGGCGGGTGAATTTGCCGGTCCCGGCACCGAGATCGGCGACCGACCGGCCGGGTCCGAGACGGAGCGCGTCGCGCAGCCAGGCGCCGAGCGCCGCCGGGTAGTCGGGCCGGCCCCGCGCATAGGTCCCGGCCCCGGCCGCGAAACCGCTGGACGCGGCGGGGTGCAGGTCACTCATGAGCCCTCCCGTGCGATCAGCGCAGCCAGCCCTTCAGCCGCCGCACCGCCTCCTGCGCCTCGGCCTCGCCGCCGGCGAAGGACAGGCGCAGGTGGTGTGCCCCGGCCTCCGGGTCGAAGTCGAGGCCCGGGGTCGCCGCGACGCCGGCCTCGTCGAGCATGCGGCGGCAGAACCCGATCGAGTCGTTGGTGAGCCGGGCGATGTCGGCATAGAGGTAGAAGGCGCCGTCGGCCGGATGCACGTCGCCGAGGCCGATCGCCGGCAACTCGTTGAGGAGCAGCGCGCGGGCGCGGGCATAGTCGGCCTTCACCGCCTCCAGCTCCTCGGTCGCGTCGAAGGCGGCGAACGCGGCCACCTGCGACAGGTAGGGCGCCGAGATGTAGAGGTTCTGCGCCAGGCGCTCGATCGGCCGCACCAGGGCCTCCGGCACCACCATCCAGCCGATGCGCCAGCCGGTCATGCAATAGTATTTCGAGAACGAGTTGATGACGACCGCCTCGGGATCGACCGCCAGCGCCGTCGCGGCGGGCACGCCGTAGGTCAGGCCGTGATAGATCTCGTCCGAGATGAAGCGCAGGTTCATCGCTCGGCACGCCTGCGCCAGGGCGGCGAGGCCCGCGGCGTCGATCATCGTGCCGGACGGGTTGGCCGGGCTCATGACCAGCAAGCCGGAGAGCGGCGCGGCGTCGTGGGCGGCCCGCAGGGCGGAGGCCGTGGGCACGAAGCCGTCCTCGGCCCGCAAGGTCAGCCCCACCGGCTCCAGGTCGACGGCCTGGAGCACCGAGCGGTAGGCCGGGTAGCCGGGCGCCGCGATCGCCACCCGCCCGCCGGCATCGAACAGGCTCAGGAAGGCGAGGACGAAGCCCGCCGACGAGCCGGTGGTGACGACGACCCGCTCCGGGGCCACCGCCACGCCGTAGGCCTCGGCGTAGTGGCGGGCGATGCGCTCGCGCAAGGGAGCGATGCCGAGGGCCTCGGTATAGGGGATGCGGCCGGAGGCGAGGGCGGCCTGCGCCGCCGCGATGGCCGGGCGGGGTGCGGGCGCCGAGGGCTGGCCCACCTCCATATGGACCACCGTGTCGCCCTGCCGCTCGCGCCGCGCCGCGGCGGCGAGCACGTCCATCGCCAGGAAGGGCGCGACCCGGGCGGCACGGCGGGAAACGAGAGAGGCGGGATCGGACATGACGGGCCTTGGACGCGTGATCGCGGGTGCGCCCCCGCACATAGCGGGATTTGCCGGAGATTGCGCCCCGCGGCCGGCGCAGGCGTGATTTGACAAGGCCGCCGCGAAACCGCCTAACCGGGGGCCCAAGGAGCGCGCCAGGATTGTGCGCCACCGACGGTGGACGACCCCGATGAGGACGACGATGCTGCCCCTGCCCCGCCTTCTGCCCGCCCTCGCCCTCGCGGGCCTCGTCGCCGCGGCCGCCCCGACCCGGGCCCAGTCCCCGACGACCACCCCGGCGGCTCCGGCACCGGCGGCGGCCCCGATGAGCGACGCCCAGCGCCAGGCGATCGAGGGCGTGGTGCGCGACTACCTGCTCAAGAATCCCGAGATCCTCCAGGAGGCGATGACCGAGCTGGAGAAGCGCCAGCAGGAGGCCCAGAAGGTCGCCCAGGCCAGCGCCCTCAAGGAGACCCGCGACACCCTGCACAATTCGCCGCACGGCTTCGTCGCCGGCAACCCGAACGGCGACGTCACCCTGGTCGAGTTCTTCGATTACAATTGCGGCTACTGCAAGCGGGCGCTCACCGACATCCAGACCCTGATCAAGGGCGATCCGAAGCTGAAGGTCGTGCTGCGCGACTTTCCCGTCCTCGGGCCCGACTCGCTGGAGGCCAGCAAGGTGGCGCTCGCCGCCAAGCAGCAGCTGAAGGGCGACAAGCTGTTCGACTACCACATCCGCCTGCTCGAGAGCCGCGGGCGGGTGAACGGCGAGCGGGCGATCGCGGTGGCCAAGGAGATGGGCCTCGACGTCGCCAAGCTGCAGAAGGACATGCAGGCCCCCGACATCCAGGCTGCCCTGCAGGAGAATGTCGGCCTGGGCGACAAGCTCGGCCTGTCCGGCACCCCGGCCTTCATCATCGGCGACGAGATCATCCCGGGCGCCGTCGGCGTCGAGCCGATCCGCAAGACGGTGGCCGGCATGCGCCAGTGCGGCCACGCCACCTGCTGAGACGACGCTTCCCGCTTGCCCGTCGCGCCGGCGCCACTATCGCGCGCCGGCCGCATGGTCTATGAGGCCCGCCGATCGCCCGCCGGACGAGACCGCTCCCCCGCGTCGTCCGTGCGATGCTTCGGCGGGCCACCCCCGCCCCCCC
>NZ_LABZ01000277.1 GCF_001043955.1 Methylobacterium tarhaniae
CGAGGAGCCAGATCGCCACCGGGGAGGAGCCCTACTCGGTGGCGATCTGGCTCCTCGAGCACTGGCCCACGGTCGATGCGTGGGAGATCGAGATCGTCGGCTCGGACATCGACACCCGGGCGCTCGCCGCGGCCGAGGCCGGGCGCTACGGGGCCCGGGCGCTCGGCCGGCTGCCGCCCGCCCTGGTCTCGCGCTATTTCGTGCCCGAGGGGGATGGCTCGTGGCGCATCCTGCCGGAGCTGCGCGGCTCGGTGCGCTTCAGCCGCCGCAACCTCGTCGACGCGGTCGGGATGGCGCAGGAAGGGCGCTTCGACGTCGTGTTCTGCCGCAACGTCCTGATCTACTTCGACGACGCCTCGCGAAAGATCGCCGCCGCCACCCTGTTCGCCGCCCTGCGGCCGGGGGGCTTCCTGTGCCTCGGCCATACCGAGTCGATGTCCCGGATTCCGTCGCGGTTCCGCACCCGGCGCTTCCCCGAGGCGATCGTCTACCAGCGCCCGGAGGACGCGCATGAGTGACGCGTCCGTGACCGACGATCTCGTCGCCGATTTCCTGGCTGAGGCGCGCGAGCTGATCCAGGTCGCGGCCGAGGACCTGCCGGCGCTCGACGCGGCGGCCGATCCCGCCGCGGTGAACCGGGTGTTTCGCGCCGTCCACACCCTCAAGGGCTCGGCCGCCCTGTTCGACTGGCCGCCGATGCTCGCGGTCCTGCACGCCGCCGAGGACGGGCTGGACGCCGCCCGCGCCGGCCGGCACAGCCCCGACCTCGTCGACCTGTCGCTCGCCGCCCTCGACGCGGTCGCGCGCTGGACCGAAGCCATCGCCGCGACCGGGGCGCTCCCGGAGAGCGCCGGCCCGGAATCGGCCCGGCTGGTGGACCGCTACCGCGGCCTCCTGGCACCGGAGGGCGGGGCCGGCGAGCCGGCACCGGACGGCCCGGTGCCGGACTGGGCCGCCGACCTTCTGGCGAAGTTGAGCGAGCGACCCGACGGCGCCGTCACCGCCCTGCGCTACGTCCCGCGGGCCGATTGCTTCTTTGCCGGCGACGATCCTTTGGGCCTGGTGGGCCGGCTGCCCGGGCTCCTGGCCCTGCATCTCGCCCCCGCCGCCCCCTGGCCGCCGGCGGAGACCCTCGACGTCTTCGCCTGCAACCTCACGGTGACGCTGCTGACCACCGACCCGCGGGCGGAGGTCGACGCGATGTTTCGCCTGGTGCGCGACCAGGTCACGGCGGCGACCCTGGCGCCGCCGGACACCGCGGCGACTCCCGAGGCCGGGGTGGCTCCCCTCGCGGACACGGCGTCCGGTGCCGAGAGGTCCCCTGGTGCCGAGAGGTCCCCTGGTGCCGAAACGTCCCCTGGTGCCGAGGCACCCCGGAGCCTTCGGGTCGATGCGGGCCGGATCGACGCCCTGGTGGCCCTGGCCGACGATCTGACGGCCGCCCGCGCAGCCCTCGGCGAGGTCGTCGCCCGGGCCACGTCGGGGGCCGACCTCGCCACCCTGCTTCCGTCCTTGAGGGCGAGCGACGAGCGCATCGGGCGCCTCTCCGCCGAGCTGCACCGCGAGGCGGTGGGCTTGCGGCTCCAGCCCCTGGCACGGGTGTTTCGCCGCTTTCCGCGCTCGTTGCGCGACATCGCCCGCGGGCTCGGCAAGGAGGTGGTGCTGAGCCTCGACGGCGAGGCGACCGAGATCGACCGGGACGTGGCGGAGGGGCTGTTCGAGCCGCTGCTCCACCTCCTGCGCAACGCCGTCGATCACGGCATCGAATCGCGCGAGGCCCGGGCCCGGGCCGGCAAGCCGGCGGCGGGCCGGATCTGCCTGCGGGCCGAGATCCGGGGCGAACGGGTCGTCGTCTCGGTCTCGGATGACGGGCGCGGGCTCGATCCGGCCTTCATCCGCGCCCGCGCCGGCGCCCGCGGGCTGCTGCCGCCCGCCGCCCTCGCGGCCCTCGACGAGGCCGGCGTGATCGACCTGATCTTCGCCCCCGGCTTCTCGACCGCGGCCGAGGTCGGCGCCGTCTCCGGCCGCGGCGTCGGCATGGATGCGGTGCGGGAGGCGGTCTCGCGCCTCGGCGGGCGCTGCACCGTCGAGAGCCGGGTCGGGCAGGGCACCACGGTCCGCCTGGCGCTGCCCCGGGCGCAGTCCCTCGCACAGCTTCTCCTGGTCGGGATCGGGCCGGAGCTCTACGGCCTGCCGATGGAGGCCGTGGCCGAACTCGCCCGCGTGCCGCGGGATCGCATCCGCGACCACGGCCTGGGCGGGCGCGACCACGGCCTGGGCGCGGCCACGATCCTGCGCGACCGGACGGTGGCGGTGCTGCACCTCGCGGATCTGCTCGACCTGCCCCGCGAGGGGGCGCCCGCGCAGGCGCGGCTGGCGGTGCTGCGGCTCGGCGACGAGCGCGTCGCCGTCGAGGTCGACCGGTTCGCCGGCCGCCTCGACGGTCTGGTGCGGCCGCTGCCGGGTCTCGCCGCCTTCCCGGGTCTCGCCGGCACGGTGCTCGCGGGCGACGGCCGGGTGATGCTGGTGCTCGATCCGGAGACCCTGATCGACCAGGGCGAGAGGCGAGGGGAGGGCACGGCGTGAGCGTGCGCCACGACGGAGACATGATCCGCCTCGAAGGCGCCTGCCCGGTGGAGGAGGCCGAAACCCTGGCGGCCCTCCTCCTCGCCCATCCGGGGGTCGGCGTGGAGTGGAGCGGCTGCACCGGGCTGCACACCGCCCTGGTCCAGGTGCTGCTGCGGCTGCGCCCGCCGCTCCACGGCACCTGCGGCGACCCCTTCGCAGCCCGCTGGCTCGCGCCGCTGCTGGGGCCGGCGGCCGACCGGTGAGCCGACCCGGCGGCAACGGATAAAACTGCGCGCAACGATACCAGTTTTCGGCTATGCCCTTGCGGCGCCTCCGCGCCGTGGTTCACCGTCACGTCGCCGAGAGCCCGCGAGGGATCCGTTTCCCTTTCGGCGGAAACCGCCTAGATGCCGTCCATGTCGCAGCCAACCACGCCGCAGCCTCCGACTGCCACCGTCGCCGTCCTCGTCGTGGACGACAGCAAGCTCGCCCGGGCCGTCGCCGTGCGGCTGCTGCGGCAGCTCAGGCCGGACTGGACCGTGCGCGAGGCGGCCAATGCCGACGAGGCTCTGGCGGCGATGGCGCCAGCGCCGGCCGACATCGCGCTCCTCGATTTCAACATGCCGGGCAAGGACGGGCTCGCGCTCGCCGCCGAGCTGCGCGCCGAGCGGCCGGGGATGCCGATCGCGGTGATCTCGGCCAACATCCAGGACGAGGTGATCGCTCGCGCCCGCAGCATCGAGGCGGCATTCCTGCCGAAACCCCTCACCGGCGACGCGCTGGCGGGCTTTCTCTCGGGCGCCGCCCTTCGCCTGCGTCGGAGCGCCGCCCCGTGAGCGACGAGGCGACCATCGGCCTGACCGAGCTGCAGCAGGACGCCTTCACCGAGCTGGTCAATATCGGCGTCAGCCGCGCCGCCGCCAGCCTGCGCAAGATGATCGGCGCCCAGGTGCTGCTCTCGGTGCCCTCGGTGGAGATCGTCTCGCGCAAGGCCGCCGCGCGGCTGATCGGCGAGCGCGAGGCGGCGCCGCTCGTGGTGGTGCACCAGGATTTCGAGGGCGCCTTCGCGGGCCGCGCGCTGCTGATCTTTCCGCAGGAGAACGGGCGCGAGCTGGTCCGGGCTGTCGCCGGCGAGGAGCTCTCGCCCGAGGAGGTCGCCGCCCTCGAGGACGAGGCGCTCGCGGAGACCGGCAACATCATCCTCAACGGCTGCCTCGCCACGATGGCGAACATGCTCCAGCGCACGCTGACCATGTCCCTGCCCGGCATCGTCCGCGGCGACGGGCCACGGATCTTCGGGACGGAGGCCGGCGAGGCGGCGGGCGCGGATTCCCTGGTGCTGTTCCTCTACATCGACTTCTCGGTGAGCGAGCGCGACATCCGCGGCTACCTGGCGATGCTGATGGACCTGCCGTCCCTGGAGAACCTGCGGCTCCTGGTGGACGAGTTCATCGCCCGCGCCCTCGGCGACCTGGACGCGTGATGGCCGGCCTCCAACCGGGAGACGTGGCGTGAGCGCGCCCGGCGGCACCGGCGCCGGCGATTCGCTCGGCGCGGCCATCGCGGCGGCCCGGAATCGTGCCGGGCCGCTCCTCGCCGCCCTGGAGCATTCGCGCCAGCCGATGCTCATCAGCGACCCCCGACTGCCCGACAACCCGGTCGTCTTCGCCAACCAGGCCTTCCTGACGCTCACCGGCTACGAATCCTGCGAGGTGCTGGGGCGCAACTGCCGCTTCTTGCAGGGGCCGGAGACCGATCCGGGGGCGACGGCGGCGATCCGCGAGGGCCTGCGCGAGGCGCGCGTGGTCCGGGTCACGATCCTGAACTACCGTCGCGACGGCAGCCGGTTCTGGAACCAACTGCTGATCTGCCCGATCCACGACGAGGCCGGCCACCTCGTCAACTACTTCGCCTCGCAGGTGGACATGTCGCATGTCCACGAGGCCGAGGTCGGGCGCACGCGCCTCGCCGATATCGAGCGGCGCCTGGCCGAGGCGCAGCGCCAGCTCTCCCTGACGCTGTCCTCGGCCGGCATCGCCGGTACCTGGGACTGGGACATCGCGGGCGGGCGGCTGCACGTCGACGGGCGCTTCGCCGCGCTCACCGGGCTCAGCTCCCCGCCGCGGCCGGGCACGGTGCCGCTCTCCCCCGGCCCGCTGCCGGTGAGCGCCTTCTTCACCGGCATCCATCCCCTCGACCGCCTGCGGGTGCGCCTCGCGGTCAGCGGCATCCTCGGCGGGGCCGAGGTGTTCGACAAGGAGTACCGCCTGCTGGCGCCGGACGGCTCGGTGCGGTGGGTCCATGCCCGCGGCCGCTGCCATTTCGGCGCCGACGAGCGGCCCGCCCGCTTCACCGGCGTGTTGGTCGAGGTCACGGAGCAGAAGCGGGTCGAGGAGCGCTTGCGCATCGCCCAGTCGGCGGGCCGCGTCGGCGCCTTCGAGCACGTGCCGGGCTTCGCCACGGTGACGGCCTCGCCGCAATTCTGCAGCCTGCTCGGCCTGGTGCCGGCCCGCACCGTGGCGGCGAGCGCCGTCAACGCCCTGGTGGTCGAGGGCGACCCGCCGCTGCTCGCGCCCGACCAGCGCCAGGAGGGCGAGCTGCCGCCGGTCGAGACCCGGGTGCGGCTCGCCGAGACCGGCGAGGTGCGCTGGCTCGCCCGCCGCGGCGAGGCGATCCGCGACACCGAGACCTCGGCCCTGCGCCATGTCGGGGTGGTCTACGACATCACCGAGTCCAAGCGGGCCGAGGTGGCCCTGCGCGAGCTCAACGACACCCTGGAGGCGCGGGTGCGCGAGGCGGTGGCCGAGCGCGAGCGGGCCGAGGAGCAGCTGCGCCAGTCGCAGAAGATGGAGGCCGTGGGCCAGCTGACGGGGGGCATCGCCCACGACTTCAACAACCTGCTCACCGGCATCGTCGGCTCCCTCGACCTGATGCAGACCCGCATCAACGAGGGCCGCACCGAGAACCTCACCCGCTATGCCGGCCTCGCCATGGCCTCGGCCCAGCGCGCGGCGGCGCTCACCCACCGGCTCCTCGCCTTCTCGCGCCGCCAGCCGCTCGAAGCGCGGCCCGTCGACGCCAACCGGCTGGTGAGCTCGATGGACGAGCTGATGCGCCGGACCTTGGGCGAGCGGGTGCAGCTGGAGGTGGTGGTGGCGGGCGGCCTGTGGCTGACGCTCTGCGACCCCAACCAGCTCGAGAACGCGATCCTCAACCTCGCCATCAACGCCCGCGACGCGATGCCGGAGGGCGGGCGCCTCACCATCGAGACCGCCAATTCCCACCTCGACGACGCCTACGCGGCCCGGGATATCGGCGTGCGGGCGGGGCAGTATGTCTGCGTCAGCGTGACCGATACCGGGTCCGGCATGCCGCCGGACGTGATGGCCCGCGCCTTCGACCCGTTCTTCACGACGAAGCCGATCGGCCAGGGCACCGGCCTCGGCCTCTCGATGATCTACGGCTTCGCCAAGCAATCCGAGGGCAACGTCAAGATCTACTCGGAGGCCGGGCAGGGCACGACGGTCAAGCTCTACCTGCCGCGCTACCACGGCGAGATCGAAGCCGCCGCCGAGGTGCGGGGCGAGGCGCCGCGGGCGGAGCGGGGCGAGACGGTGCTGGTGGTGGAGGACGACTCGACCGTGCGGGCCCTGGTGGTCGAGGTGCTGCACGAGCTCGGCTACCGCACGCTGGAGGCCGGCGACGGGCCCGCGGGCCTGCGCCTGCTGCAATCGGCCTCGCATATCGACCTGCTGGTCACCGATGTCGGCCTGCCCGGCCTCAACGGCCGCCAGCTCGCCGACCAGGGCCGGATGGTGCGCCCGAACCTGAAGGTGCTGTTCATGACCGGCTATGCCGAGAACGCCGCCTTCGGCAACGGGCATCTCGGCCCCGGCATGCAGATGATCACCAAGCCCTTCCCGGTGGAGGGGCTGGCGACCAAGATCCGCTCGATCATCGAGGGGTGAGACATCGAGGGGCGGGGCAGGGCCCGCGTCAGATCACCTCGGTGCCCGCCGGCGCGCGCGCCGCGGGGCCGGCCTGCGCGCCCTGGAACAGGCGCTCGCTCGTCAGCTTCAGGAAGGCGAAGCCGAATTCCGGGTTCTGGTAGTAGAGCTGCTTCACGTCCGCATAGGCCACCCCGAGGGCGATGCCGGGCTCGATGCAGACCAGGGTGCCGGTGCGCAGGTTGCCGGGGGAGAGCATGCCGAGCTCGCCGACGACGGCGCCCGGGCGGATCTCCAAGCCCTGCTTCCCCAAGCCCAGCTCTCCCAAGCCGCGCTCTCCCAAGCCAAGCTCCTCGATGCGGAAGCGGCCGCTCTCGATCAGGAACATCTCGTCGGCCGGTTCGCCCTTGCGAAACAGCACCTCGCCGGCGGCGATGCGCCGGGACTCGCCGAAGGGCCTGAGCCAGTCGAAGGAGAGGTCGCCCTCGGCGGCCCGCTCGACGTCGCGCACCAGCCGGACCATCTGGTAGAGCCGCCAGGCGTTGAACGGGATCTGGATCGCCTCGGTGAGCACCACCGGCATGCTGCCGGTCAGGAGCCCGTAAGTCATCACCGCCACGCTGGCGAGGATCGAGACGACCCGCAGCGGGATCATGGTGCTCATCGCGGTCGACGCGATGGTGAGCCCGGTCCCGAGATAACCGATCGCCTCGATCCAGTTCGCCTCGAGCCAGGTCACGGGCTGCGGCCGCCGTCTCAGCGTCGCCCGACCGCCGACCCGCTGAAGCGGCCGGCCCCGGGGGCGTCCTCGGCCGAGCCGGCCTGGAAGCGGGTCGCCACCGCGCCGGCAGGGGCGGCGACGAGGCCGGCGGGCGGGGTGCCGCCCC
>NZ_LABZ01000278.1 GCF_001043955.1 Methylobacterium tarhaniae
ACCGGCTACGACCGCGAGACGGTGCGCCTCGGCCTGACGAGCTATGTGAAGACCTTCCGGCGACCGCAGCTCCTGCGCTTCCTCGCCGAGGATTTTTCCAATCCCGGCATGCTCGACGGCTTCCAGCCGGCGGTGAAGGGCGGGCTGGTGCGGGCACAGGGTCCTGCGCTGCTGCTGCATGTCTGGGCCGGCAACGTCCCGGCCTTGCCGTTGTGGAGCCTCGTCTCGGGGTTGCTGGTCAAGGCCGGCACGGTCGGCAAGCTCGCCTCCGCCGAGCCGCTGACCGCCGGCTGGTTCGCGCGACTGATCGCCGAGGCCGATCCCGAGCTCGGCGAGTGCCTGGCGGTCACCTGGTGGAAGGGCGGCGCCGGCGGGCCAGAGGCGGTGTTCCTGGGCCAGGCCGATTGCGTCATGGCCTATGGCGGCAACGATACCCTGGCGGCGCTCCGCGCCAAGGTGCCGATCACCACCCGCTTCCTGCCGCACGGCCACCGGATCGGCTTCGCGATGGTCGCCCGGGAGGCCCTGGACAGCCGCCGCGCCGGTCCCCTCGCCCAGCTCGCCGCCCACGACATCGTCCGCTACGAGCAGCAGGGCTGCTACGCGCCGCAGATGCTGTTCGTCGAGCGCGGCGGTCCGGTCGCGCCGGACGAGTTCGCCCGCCATCTCGCCCACGCGCTCGCGGCCCTGGCGAGTCGCCATCCGCGCCGGCGGCTCGATCCGGGCGAGGCTTCCGCCATCGCGGCCTGGCGCAGCGGCTACGAGATGCGCGCCCTTGATGGCGGCGCGACGCTGCTCGGCGA
>NZ_LABZ01000279.1 GCF_001043955.1 Methylobacterium tarhaniae
TCCGGGCCGACGCTCCCGGGCAGGGCGAGGAGCTGACTCAGGCCCCTACTGACGCAGGCGCTCACCACCCGGCTCCGCTTTCCCTCCAGAAGGCCTCTTGTCATTTCAAGCCGCTGCGGCCGTTCGATCGATCGAGGGGGCACCGTTCTCCGCGGCCGTGAGGACGACCCGGTTTCGCCCGTCGCTCTTCGCCTTATAGAGCGCGTGGTCGCACCGCCTGACCAGAGCGTGGATGGTCTCGCTCCGGTGCCCCTCTACGGTCGCAACACCGATGCTCGCCGTACAGCGATGATCCGGAAATTCCGCCAGCCGGACGGTCGTGACCGACTGTCGCAGCTGCTCGGCCTTCTCGCAGGCGGCAGCGGCACCGCCTGCGAAGAGCATGGCGAACTCCTCTCCGCCGACCCGGCCCACCACGCAATCCTCATCGGAATGAGCGGCGAGCCGCGCGCCGACCTGGCGCAGGACCTCATCTCCCGCCGGATGGCCGTATGTGTCGTTCACGAGCTTGAAGTGATCGAGGTCGATCGAGAGGAGGGAGAGCGACGCCTCCATGGGGAGCCCGTCGAGACGCTGACGCGCGGCCGTGAAAAAGGCGCGGTGATTCAGCAGCCCGGTCAGGGAATCCGTCGTGGCGTCGCGCCGCAGCTCGCGATCGGCCTCTTCCTTGAGGAGCAACAGAAACCCGACGCCACCGCCGACGCAATAGACATACGACGTCACGAGCCCGAGCACCTGCATCCAGTGTCGGTCGTTGATCGTCGCGCTGTGCGCAAACCCGATGTAAGATCGCAGGAACTGCGCAGCGCCATGCGCCGCAAAGATCGCGAACATCATCCAGACCAAGCGGGAGCGCTCGGGCGGTATGATCAGCGCCGCACAGATATAGATGGCGATCAGGCACAAGGTGCCGCTCGCGACTCCGACCATCGACGGCCCGACCTGGGTCGCGACGACCAGGAGGAGCGAACCGATCGCCGCCACGCCGAACGGAAGATGTTTTCCAAGGATCCTGTCCCGTCTCAGGAAGGCGATCGTGGCGCCTTCGATGGCGTGGCCGAAGAAGACCATCGCGGTGGGAACGAGCATGCCCCAGAAGGTCGGCCGCCCGACCCCGAAACCAATCATCAGGCAGGCCACCGCATGCAGGCTGCGCGCGGCGATGAAGGCTCGGAATACGCCTGCATGGCTGCCGCCACTGCCATAGCCGAGCAGGAGCATGATGACCACAACGTCTGCCAGGAACATCAGACGTAACAGGGTGATGACGTCGAGAGAGCTGAATATGTCCACCCGCCGCTCCAAATCCGGCCACGAGACACCGAAAGTTGCTTCATCTCGCTTGCGCAGGGCCGAAATCGGGAAGGGCGAATGGCCTGCCTGATCGTTCTATCGCGCCGCAGTTAACGGCATCTCGCTCGCGCGAGGAGCCGGGCGGACAATGCAAATGGCTGCGGATATGAAATGAATCGCTGACACGAGAACGGTTCGCGGCCCGCGATCCGGTTCGCGCCAAAATATCTTGTTATTCCTCGCGCCGGGCTCTCGCTCGCAGGATGCAGGAGCGAGACTCGTCGATCGGGTGTCCGGGTCTCCCAGAGAAACCGAACATCGCCGCCTTTCAGAGAACCATGCGCGCGTCGCGCATCGCTCCTCCTACGGAAGCGCGCCACCGCGGCATCGGTCGCGGTGGCGTTGTGCAAACCCTTTCGCGCCCTTCATCGGCTCTTCACACGGCCGACCGGGTCGGGCTCGAACCCTGGCCCTCCCCCACCCGGAACCGGGCCGCGTGGCTGCCGATCTCCTCGAACGCCCCCGGCGCCGCGCCCGCCTCGGTGAAGGCCGCCCGCGCCTCCTCCGGGCCGACGCTCCCGGGCAGGGCCAGGAGCTGGCTCAGACCCCCACTGACGCCGGCGCTCGCCACCACCTCGCCACTTAAGCTCGCCACCGCCTCGGCCGCCTCGTCGCGCCAGCGCTCGAAATGGGCGGCGTAGAGCACCCAGTCGCGCTGGGCAGCAGCCGGGTCGTCGAGGGGTTTGGCGATGCAGAAGACCGGGGTGCCGGCCGGGTGGCCGGGCCGCTCGATGAAAGGCAGCCGGGCGATCACCTTCGGGCGGCCCGGCCCCGCGAGCTGGCGCCACCAGGCGCCGGCCGTCACCCCCTGGTCGAGGCGGAACACCCCGAGATCGCCGCGCGAGGCGGCCACCGCCGCGATCACCGCGGCGGCGCTCGGATGCGGCCGGTAGGGCACCGTGAAGCCGAAATGGAACCGGGCCGAATCGCGCATCGGCGCGTCGCCGCCCGAGACGTCGGCATGGACCGCGAACGGCGCCTGCACGTAGGTGAAGGTGGCGATGATGACGCGCCAGATCCCCTCCACCGTGTCGAGGGGGAGCAGGCCTGTGTGGCGCTCGGCGATGGCCCGCATCATCGAGGCCTCGCGGCCGGGCCGGAAGGCGGAGCCGGAGGCCGAGGTCTTCTTGACGGCGATCAGCCGGTCGATGATCCGGCCGCGCTCCATCAGGAGGTCGTGCATCGCCGAATCGATGCGGTCGATGTCGGCCCGGAGGGCGGCGAGGTCGGCGGGCGGGGTCGACGTCATGGCTTTACGCGGAGAAGCGGCAGGAGGAATTGTCTTACGACCCGCCGCGCCCGCGGGCCAGGGCCCGCAGGGCACGGCTCTTCGGGAGAAAGCCCTTCCGTCGATTGACGGGGCGGCAGCGAAGCCTTACCTCTTTCGTCCGTTGAAGCGGAATTTTTGGACGCTTTAACGGCCGGTCCGGTTTGGAGAACGAACCCCCTCCGGATTTTCCCAAGCCAAAGCCTCGTCAAGCCCGCCACCCGGCGACAGCCCCGTGAGAAGCATGGCCACACCACTCCTGAAGCCCGGCCCCGAGGCCGCCTCCCAGGCGGACGAGCCGACGAGCCCCGTCGCCCGGTTCGAAGCCGACGCGCCGCTGGCGATGGATGCGGGCGTGGACCTGGCGCCCTGGCAGATCGCCTACCAGACGGCGGGGACGCTGAACGAGGCGCGCAGCAACGCGGTGCTGGTCTGCCACGCGCTCACCGGCGACCAGCATTTCGCCAACACCCATCCGGTGACCGGCAAGGGCGGCTGGTGGGATCGCCTGGTCGGGCCCGGCAAGCCGGTCGATACCGACCGCTACTTCGTGATCTGCGCCAACGTGGTCGGCTCCTGCATGGGCACGACCGGTCCGGCCTCGCTCAACCCGGCGACCGGCCGGGCCTACGGCCTCGACTTCCCGCTGGTGACGATCCGCGACATGGTGCGCGGCCAGGCGATGCTGCTCGACCGGCTCGGCATCAAGGACCTCTTCCTGTGCATCGGCGGCTCGATGGGCGGGATGCAGGTGCTGCAATGGGCGGCGAGCTACCCCGAGCGGGTCTTCGCCGCGATGCCGATCGCCACGGGGGCGCGCCACTCGGCCCAGAACATCGCCTTCCACGAGGTCGGCCGCCAGGCGATCCTGGCCGATCCGAACTGGCATGGCGGGCGCTACCTCGATGTCGGCACGCGGCCGGCCAAGGGCCTCGGCGTCGCCCGGATGGGCGCCCACATCACCTACCTGTCGGAGCCCGCCCTCCACCGCAAGTTCGGCCGTCGGCTCCAGGACCGTGACGCCCCGACCTTCTCGTTCGACGCCGACTTCCAGATCGAGAGCTACCTGCGCCACCAGGGCATCACCTTCGTCGAGCGCTTCGACGCCAACGCCTATCTCTATCTCACCCGGGCGATGGACTATTTCGACCTCGCGGCCGACCACGGCGGCGTGCTCGCCAACGCCTTCCGGGGCACGCGGACGCGGTTCTGCATCATGTCCTTCACCTCCGACTGGCTGTTTCCGACCGCCGATTCGCGGGCGATCGTCCACGCGCTCAACGCCGCGGCGGCCCCGGTCGCCTTCGTCGAGGTGGAGAGCGACAAGGGCCACGACGCCTTCCTGCTCGACGAGCCGACGATGATCTCGGCCGCCCGCGGCTTCATCGCGGCCGCCGCCCGGGAGCGCGGCCTGTGAGCACCGTCACCGCCTCCCTCGCCCCCGCGATCCTGCCGCAGGATGCCACCGGCTCCTCGCGCATCGACCACCTGGTGATGCTGAACCTCGTCGAGCCCGGCTCCCGGGTGCTCGACGTCGGCTGCGGCGACGGCTCGCTCTTGGCGCTCCTGCGCGACCGGCGCGGCGTCGACGGCCGCGGCATCGAGCTCTCGCGCGAGGGCGTCAATGCCTGCCTCGCCCACGGCCTGCCGGTGATCCAGGGCGACGCCGACACCGACCTCGCGGCCTACCCGGACGATGCCTTCGACTACGTGATCCTGTCGCAGACGATCCAGGCGACGCGCCAGCCCAAGGTGGTGCTGGAGCACCTGTTGCGGATCGGCCGGCGGGCGATCGTGTCGTTCCCGAATTTCGGCCATTGGCGGGTGCGCAGCGAGCTGCTGCTGCGCGGCCGGATGCCGATGACCGACACCCTGCCGGATCCCTGGTACGAGACTCCGAACATCCACCACTGCACGATCCGCGACTTCGTCGGCCTGTGCCGCCTCGTCGGCGCCCGGATCGAGCGCGCCTCGGCGCTCGACGCCTCGGGCCACCCGATGCGCTTCGCCCTGCCGTGGTGGGTGTGGAACCTCGTCGGCACGCAGGGGGTGTTCCTGCTGCGGCGGGGGTGAGGGACCGCCTCGCGGGGCGCCGACGCCGCGGAATCGATCCTCGGCAGCCGGATGGCACTTCGCGGATGCGCGCCGCCTGCACCCGGCCGCCGCGACGCACGACGCCGTCGGGGACGTGGAACAGCTCTAGAGCCCGCGCTTTGGTCCGGCCAGGCCGGCAGGCCGCATGGCTGTGAAGCGGGAGCGCGTCGCATGGCGGATCATCCTGGCAACCGAGACGCCCCGGTCCCCGGCGGCGGGATCTCGCCCGAGACGGGCGCGGCCGGCACGGCCCGCCGGGCGGTGCTCACGCCCGAGGAGCAGCGCGAGCTGAGCCGGCGCCTCGCCCGGGCCGACGGGCCGCGCGACGATGCGGGACGGGCGCCCGATCCCGGCGACCTCCCGGGTGAGGCGGATGACGTCCGGGCGGCCTTCGGCACCGCCGGTGCCGACGCCGGCGGTGGTGCATCACAGGGCTACGGTGGCATGGGCGGCGACGGCACCACGCAATCCGGAATCCTGAGCGCACCGGAGGGCAGCGAGGCGGCGCCGACGCGGATCGACGACGTCCCGGCCTCCGAGCGCGGCAATCCGGACGAGCTTGCCGGCCGCGACGACACGCGCCGCAACCCGCCCCGGCGCGAGGAGACCGGGCCGGGCGGGCAGACGATGTTCTCGAACGATCGGGCGCGCTCGTAGGGACCGGGGGCTACGCCGTTCCCCCAGCCTCGCGCCCGCCGATCCCCGCCCGCCGCAACGTCCCGGCCAGCAACTCGACCTGCGCGGCGATGCGTCCGAAAGCCGCCGATTCCGCTCCGTCCGGCTTCGGCGGCAGCCTGTCGCCGGATGCCATCGCGGCGAGCGCCTGGGTGAGCCAGTCGCGCCAGGCGCGCCACGAAGCGGCGTCGGGCCCCGCCGGCTCGGGCTCGTGGCGCAGGATGGCGAGGCGCCCGGCCATGCGGCGCAGGGTGGCGTCGGCGATCATCGCGGCCTCGATGCGGGAGCGGCCGCGGCGCATCGGCTCCTGCAGGGCGCGGGAGAGCGCGGCTTCGAGGTTGTTGCTGGCGAGCCCCGCCGCCCGGGCGGCGGCCTCGGCGGCGGCGGACGAACCGTCCCCCAAGCGCTCGGCGATCACCGCGTCGGCGTAGCGGGCATGGGTCTGGAGGGCGATGCGCAGGGCGTCGCGCACGCGGCCCGGCTCCCAGAGCGGCCACAGCAGCAGGCTGGCCAGCACCGCCACCGCGCCGCCCAGCACCGTGAACAGGGCCCGCATCCCGACGATCTCCCAGGACGAGTGCCCGGGCTCGACGAGTTCCACCAGCACCACGACGAGGGGCGTCAGGCAGGCGATGAAGGTGCCGTAGCTCACGCCCCGCGCGGCGAAGCCGATGACGCTGAGCGGCACCATCATGGCGGCGAGGATCGGCGGCGAGGTGGCGTAGAAGGCGAGCACCGCGCCGATCACGCCGCCGAGCACCGTGCCGCCGATGCGCTCCAGCGCCCGCTGCCAGGTGGCGGCGTAGAAGGGCTGCATCGTCAGCACCACCGTGATGGTGAGCCAGTGGGTGAAGGGACCCGGCCACCAGACGGTGACGGCGAGCGCCGGCAGCGCCACCGCGGTCGCCCGCACGGCGTGGCGCAGGTTGGCGGAGGACCAGGTGAGGTTGGCCCGCAGGGGCTGCATCACCGTCTCGCGCCAGGGCGGGGCCGGCGCGCCGGCGAGCCCGCCGCCGCCGGCCAGGTCCTCCGGCCCCGACAGCTTGGCGCCGATCCGCACCCGGTCGAGGATGCGCTCGGCCATCCGGCGATACGCCGGATCGGCGTCGGGGGCGGGCTTCGCCCGGGCGAGCGCCCGCTCGATGCGCCTCAGGTCTACCGGCCGGTCGCGGCGGATCGCCCGGGCGAGGATCGTCAGCATCGGCGGCAGCAGGCGCAGGAGCTTGGCGGCTTGCCGCCGCTGCGCCGGGGTGGCGCGCTCCAGGTAATCCGACAGGGCGATCATCACCCCGAAGAGCTGCTCGGCCGCCTCCAGCCGGATCAGCGCCCGGGCATTGCGCTCGGACAGCCGGGCGCGGCTGCGGGCGAGGTCCAGCACCAGGGTGCGGGCGGCCTCGATCGCGTCGCGCACCGCCCGGCGATGGCCTCGCGCATGGGCCTCCCAGACGGCGGGTTCGGTCCCCTGCGGGTCGGCCGAGAGCCGGCGCAGGTCGCGGGCGAGGCGCGACAGGCCGCGCCACACGGCCCCGATCGCCGCATGGGCGGGCCGGTAGGGGTGGAGCCGCCACACCACCAGGGCCAGGAAGGCGGCCCAGAGCCCGCCGGCCCAGAACATCCCGGCGACGACGACGCCCTGCTGCACGCTGAGGGCCCGGTCGAGGGCGAGGCAGAGCACCACCACCAGTACGTTGCCGACGGTCTGGGCCGGCACGCCCCAGACCCGCGCGAAGGTGCAGGCGAAGATGACGACCGAGGCCACCGGCAGCACCAGGGCCGGGCCGTAGCCCTCCATCACCCCGAAGGCACCCCAGACCACGCCGCCGAGCCCCGCGAAGGCGAGGAGCGCCCGCAGGCGCGGCCGGATCGGCCCGCCGATGTCGCAGAAGCAGGTCAGGCTGGCGGCGAGCGCCATGGTGAGGAGCGGCGGCCAGGCCAGCCACCACTCGAGCAGGATGATGCTCGCGAAGGCGATGGCCGCCCGCAGGCCCTCGGCGATGTTGATGCCGGTGAGGTCCGGCGCCACCGGCAGCCGGGCGAGGTCGGGGCCCGGCTCGCGCAGGGTTCCGCGGCGGAGCGATGAGGGCTTCATCGGATGGGAGGGGTCACGGGGCGTTCGGGTCCTCGAAGGGCCCGAGCGTGGCAAGCCGCGTGCCCCGCAGACCGTTATAGGAGGCGGGGCCGCCCCGTGTACCGCTCAACCCGGCGGGCGCGCGGGATAGACCGGCCGGCAGTCGACCGGCGTGGCGCTCCGTCGGCAGAGATAGACCTCCTCCTCCGGATGGGCCTCGATCCGGAAGCCCGAGGCCCGCAGCATCGCCTCGGTGCAGGCGCGGTTGGGCGCCCACCAGTTGGTCGGGTCGCCGGCATAGAGGCGCTCGATGAAGTGCAGCTTCGGGTAGCCCGGATCGTCGAAATGACCGGTGTCGAAGAAGTCGTAATCCTCCGCCACCGGGGCCACGTCGCTCGCACCCCGCTGCATCGACTGGAAGACCATCAGGTCGCCGGCGACGTGGGTGTGGATCAGGTCGAGGGCGAGCAAAGGGTGGCGCAGGTGGTAGAGCACGCCCATGAACAGCACCACGTCGAAGCGCTCGCCCAAGGCCCCGACATCGTAGACCGAGAGGTTGCGGAACTCGATCTCCGCGCCCAAGGCCTCGGCAACGAAGCGGCCCTGCGCCAGGTAGCGCTCGTCCTCGTCGATCCCGAGCACCCGGGCCGCGCCGCGCCTTTTCATCTCGACGGCGTAGAAGCCCGCATTGCAGCCGATATCGAGCACCGACTTGGCCGTGAGGTCCGCCGGCACCGCGTCGGCGAAGCTGCGCCACTTCACCATCGGGTAGTCGCCGAGGAAGTGGTCGGGCGCCGTGAACAGGCCGGGCGCGATCTCGATGTTGTGGAACCAGGGGCCCAGGGCCTCGGCCCCTCTGCGCAAGGACTGGGCGCGCGAGCTGTCGTCGGTCATGCGTGGATCCCCAGGAACGCCCGCTCGTTCAGGCTCTCGACCTTGGCGCCCCAGGCGCCCAGCACCAGCACGCTCACCGAGGCCGGACCGACCTCGAAGCGCTGCATCCCGTCCGCCCCGAGCCCGAGGGCATGGGCGATCACGAGCTTGATCACGTCGGCGTGGCTGACGAGGGCGAGGCGGGCCTCGCCATGGCGCGCGCGCAGGTCCTCGAGACACCGCATCGCCCGGCCTTGAGCCTCCAGGATCGTCTCGCCCCCCGGCGGGCGGGTGACGTGGCGGGCCTGGTTCCAGCCGGTCCAGGTGGAATCGCCGTGCAGGTCGTCGAAGCTCCGGCCCGTCCAGGCGCCGAAATCGATCTCGTTCAGGGCCGGCAGGGTCTCAACCGGGAGCCCCGCCCGGGCCGCCACCGGGGCGGCGGTCTCCTGCGCCCGTTCCAGCGGCGAGGCGTAGATCGCCGCCAGTCCCTCGCCGGCGAGTCGTTCGGCGAGGGATGCGGCCTGGGCCTTTCCCTCGCGCCCGAGCGTCACGCCGGGCATCCGCCCGCACAGGACGCGGCCGAGCCGGTCGTGGGCGGCGTGCCGCACCAGGAAGAAGGTCGTGGTCATGCGCCTCCGGCCCATCGTCGTCGGCAAGCCAGATAGGCCCGGGGGCGCATGACCACGACCTTCTTC
>NZ_LABZ01000028.1 GCF_001043955.1 Methylobacterium tarhaniae
CGCCTGCCCGATGCCCGCCCCCGGACCTGGAGCCCCCAATGAGCAGAGCTATCCTCGGCGAATTCGCCCACATCATCCGCCAGGCGCTGGAGGAGGACCACGCTCTGGTGCGCTCCACGGGCGTACAGGCGACCCCGGCCGGGCCGAGAGTGCTGTTCGAGGCGGGCGAGCTCCCGGCGCCCTCGAAGCCGGGATTCGCGCCCAAGCCGCGCTCCGCCCTCGTCGCGGAGGCGGCATCCCGCTACCTGGCGACGCGATGGGCTGAGGGCCCCCTCCCACGGCCAGTCCCGCTGGATAGCTCTGCCGCCCTGGGCGAGGCTTTCCCCCATGTATACGCGAACGGAACAGAAACGCCGTGCGGCTGGCATTGGCTGATGTTCGCGGGCGCCGAATGGCTCGTCGAGGCCCGACTGCCGCAGGGTTTCCACACCAGCCAGGCCAAGGAAAAGTTTGCCTGCCTCCGATGGTACTGGCACTGCGACGCCGTACGCGACGGGCAGGCCGCGGGCATCATCCGAGCCGTCGAGGCCATCTCGGCCGGGATCTGCGAGACGTGCGGCGGCCCGGGCACGCTCCGCCGTGGCGGCTGGGTGAGGACGCTCTGCGATGAGCACGCCGCCCGCCGTTGACATCTACCGCAACCTGAACCGCCGAGCCTAGTCTGTCCGGGCCGGCGGGCGGGTCGTCGGGCACGTCGAGGGGATCTCCCTCGCTGGCGTCACCCTGAGAGCCTCGGAGGCGGCCCGCCTGCGCTGCGCTCGCCTGGGGATTCGTGACGTCCACGCGTGGGCCCGCGGGATCCCCGCCGACCAGGCGCGCCCGCCGGAGGCGATCCGGGTCCGGTACCACCCCCACGTCGAGGCGGGATTCCGCGGCCCGGCGGGCGAGCTCGTCACCGCGGCGGAGGTCTGCTGGGCTGAGACCGACGGGTCTTTTTGGTGCCTTGCGGCTTGGAGTGGCAGCATACGTGACGGAGGGACACCGCGATGACGATGCTGACACGCTACGGGAGCCAAGCCTTCGACCTCGCTGACTTGGCGAGCCGGCCTCTCATCGACGACTGGGAGCTGGTCCCCGAACACCGCGGCGACGGCATGGTGCTGCGCGGCGTCGACGAGCAGGGGCGCACGCGCGAGACCGGGACCGTCCAGGGGCTCGATGCCGAGGCCGGCTGGGCCTGGACCTGTACCTCGAAGCTGATCCGCCTCGGCACCCCGCTCTCGCATGACCCGACCGCCGGAGTGACGCTGTGAGCGCCCTCACCCCCGACCTGCGCGCCCGCATCCAGGCGGCCTTCAACGACCGGGACAAGCTCGCCGGCGGCTGGTCGCCCCCTGGCGAGCTGTGGGCCAACGCGCCCACGCTGAATAGATGGCGCTACGCCGTCCATCCCATCTCGGGGACGCTCGCCCTCTCGGGCTATCTCGACGGCGAGTCGCGCCTGACCGAGCCGGTGGTCGCGATGTTCACCGCCGCCGCCGGGATCGGGTGGGCGAGGACGCTGGCGGGCTGGGTCCGCCTCGCCCTCACGGACTACCACGAGCACAAGGCCGGCAGGATGCTGCTGCCGCCGCACGCCCGGGAGATCGAGATCGCCGCCCGTGAGGCGGGCTACCGCGCCCCGCGGCCCTCGCTCCAGCCGATCGGGGACCTCAAAGACGATGTTCGCTGGGAGGCAGTCGCCCGCCACTTCGAGGCGACCGCGAGCGAGCCGAGCGCCGCGCTGGCCGTCTTCTACGCCCGGCTCAAACGCTGCCCCCTCCCCCAGGCGCACGCGAAAACCGGCGCCTGGTGGCTGTACCGCCTTCTCGATTTCGAAGCCACCTAAGTCCCCGGCGGTCCCGGGGCATCCCCCGGAGATCCTCCATGCGTTCTATTTTTATTCTTTTCGCCGTTCTCGCCGCCTCGCCGGCCCTCGCGCAGTCCCGGATCCCGCCGGGCGACAGCTGGGGCACGATCGTCCGGGAGGAGCTCTCGCCCTCGTATCGGACGGAGGGCACCCTGCGCATCCAGCGCGAGGCGACCGGCTGGCGCTTCCGGATCGACTGCCACACGCGGCATGACAGCTACGATCAATCCTGGGATGCCTCCGCGTGGGGGCGTGCGACGATATCGGGTGACACGGTCTCGGGGACGGCCGAGGGTGGTAGCCAACCTCGGAGCGTGATCGGGAGAACGTTCCGGCTGCGTCTGGATGCCAGAGGGGCGGAGTGGGTCTCGAACCTGCCGAGCTGCCCTCAGCGTGCACAAGGCGTCCGGAAGGCGCGGTGACCCGGCGCCGGGCCCGCCGCGGGAAGGCGTTGTCTGGCCGCGGTGCGAGCCAGGGCGGGAACCTGGCTTAGACCTCGGAGACCCGGTTGGGCGACAGGCGGATCGACCGCTCGACATCGCACCACGCGCCGCCGCGGCCGGGGCCGCCGGTGGCCGATGCGTTCGAGTGCACTGTGGGTGGCATCGTCGGCATGATCTCTGCCTCCGCAACCGAGGAGCAGGGCGCGGCGACGCAGGAGATCGTGCGCAACGTCGCGCAGGCCGCGACAGGCACCGGCGAGGTCACATCGAACATCGCCGGCGTCGCGGAGGCGTCCGAGGACACCGGCGCCGCCGCGAGCCAGGTGCTGGCTTCGGCCTTCGACCTTTCGGTCCACGCCGAGCGCCTCGGGAGCCAGATGGGTCGCTTCCTCGCCACCGTCCGGGCCGCCTGAGAGAACGGCAGGCCCGAAGATGACGTAGCGGCAGGCGGCCCAGGTCGAAAGGGCATAGGGCCGCGCGATGCATGCCGCCCCCTGGCTAGGTGTATGGTCCCGGACGCGCGTCGACTGGAGCCGGGGCCCGTCGCAGGTGCGAAACGAGTGTCGGCGTGTCTCGCTGGCAGGGACAAAGCGAGGCGTGGCCGACCTCGGGTGAACCGCTCCGGGTTTCCCGGAGGCTCCAACTTCTGAGAGGATGGAGCCATGACGAAGCGAACAGCCCCGTTTTCCCCTGAGGTGCGCGAGCGCGCCGTGCGGATGGTGCGCGACCACGAGGGCGAGCACGGCTCGCAGTGGTCGGCGATCCAGTCGATTGCTGCGAAGATCGGCTGCTCGGGCGAGACGCTGCGGAACTGGGTGCGCCAGTCCGAGCGTGATCAAGGTGTGCGACCCGGGCAGACGACGGACGAGCGCGAGCGGATCAAGGTGCTTGAACGTGAGAACCGTGAGCTGCGCCAAGCCAATGAAATCTTGCGCAAGGCGTCGGCGTATTTTGCCATGGCGGAGCTCGACCGCCGGTCGCGGCCATGATCAGCTTCATCGACGATCATCGGGAGGTCTATGGGGTCGTCCTTCGAGAGCCTCAGGATGAGGCCGATCTGCAGGGTGCTGCCGATCGCCCCGTCAACCTACTACGTGCATGCCGCCCGGCGTGCCGATCCCGAGAAGCAAACGGTTCGTGCTCGCAGCGACGCGGCGTTGATGATCGAGATCCAGCGTGTGTTCGAGGCCAACTTCTGCGTCTACGGCGTGCGGAGGGTCTGGCGGCAACTGGCCCGCGAGGGGATCGTGGTCGCTCGATGCACGGTGGCGCGGCTGATGCGCCGATTGGGTTTGGCGGGGGTGGTGCGTGGCAGGACCGTGCGCACCACGATCTCCGATCCGGCCGCAGCTTGCCCCCTCGACCGCGTCAACCGTCAGTTCAAGGCTCCACGGCCGAACGCTCTGTGGGTCAGCGACTTCACCTACGTGGCGACGTGGTCGGGCTTCGTCTATGTGGCGTTCGTCATCGACGTGTTCGCCCGGCGCATCGTCGGCTGGCGGGCCTCACGCAGTGCTCATGCAAGCTTCGTTCTGGATGCTCTGGAGCAGGCCCTGCACGAGCGCCGTCCTGTCCAGGGCAGCGGGCTGGTGCACCACTCGGACTGCGGCTCGCAATACTTGGCTCTACGGTACACAGAGCGCCTGGTCGGTGCGGGCATCGAGCTGTCGGTCGGCAGCGTCGGCGACTCTTACGACAACGCCTTGGCGGAGACGATCAACGGCTTGTTCAAGGCGGAGGTGATCCACCGGCGAGGACCATGGCGCTCCTTCGAGGCGGTCGAGTACGCCACCCTGGAATGGGTCGACTGGTACAACCACCGTTGCCTCCTCGCGCCCATCGGCAACGTCCCTCCCGCCGAGCTGAAGCGCGCTGTCATACCCACCTCGGCGACCAAGCCCTGGCCGCCTGACCCAAGCCAATCAGCCTCCGAAAAACCCGGGGCGGTTCAGGGCTCCTCCAGGCGACCGGCGAGGCAAAGTTGGCCCTGGTCGCCATCACATGTCCGAAGCACCTTGGCCATGAGCCGAGCGAAGCCCGCTTGGAGCCCGCCCTCACGGGGATTCCTCGGGTAGGCATCTAGCCGTAGAGCGCCTGCGCCATGGCTTGGTAGAGCGGCAGGCCGAGCGCGATGTTGAACGGGAAGGTGACCGCCAGCGAGCAGGCCAGACACAATTCAAGAGAAATTCTGCAAATGGTGCGCAGCCAAACGAACGGCGTGCGAACTCCTGACCACACGCGAACCTGCAATCCGCGATTTGCGCCTTCGGAATTGTAGAGCAGGCCATGCCATTTGGGCTTCACCCTTAATTTTCCGGCGCTCGGCGTAAGAACGGACGCCGGCCATTCCTGACCTTGCCACTGCTCTCCCAGCCGAGCCTCACCAGGATCGCTTTCACCCGCAGTTGCTCCATCCGGTTGAACTTTTGCATCTCCATGAGCAATGCTCCAATGGCCACCTCGCCCAAAGTGACGTCATCTTTGCCGACGAGCCAGTTCTCGATTGTCTCCTCCCAGGCGTCGACTTCGAACCGCGCCTCTTGCTGCGGCTTGATGAATTCGGCCTCGAATTCTGCGTCTGGCCAGGATCGCGCGCCCGCTTGGTACATGACTACGGCCTCGGCGAAGAGTTGGTCCCGATCTCGCGCCAAGGCGTCAAGGTCAATTCTGCCAGTCTTCACCGGCCAGAAACGCCGGGCCCCCGTCTCGTCGCGCAGGTACGCCGGCATGTTCGTTGTGCCGATGAAGACACACATCCTAGGTTGGACGACATCGCAGCGGCCATAAGGTGGCCGGTACTCATCGATTTGTCGGCTCATGAAGCTCTTAAGTGCGTTGGCGTCTGCCTTAGTGGTTGCTGACAGTTCCGATATTTCGACCAACCACTTGCCTCGAAGATGCATACTCACATCCTTGCCGGATCCGATGTCGGGCAAGTTGTCGGAAAACCAGGGATCACCAAGAAGTCTGCACGCCGAAGACTTCTTCCGGCCTTGCGGACCTTCCAATACGAGCATGTAGTCTGCCTTGCAACCTGGGTCGAAAATCCGCGCCACCATGGCAACCAGGAACATTTCGCTGATGGCCCCCGTATAGGCAGCAGGTTCAGCGCCGAAGTAGTCGATGAGCCACATTCGGGCACGGGGGATCCCGTCCCACACCAGCCCCTCCAAATAAGTCCGTACCGGATTGTGGGACCGCCCAGCTGCATGTAGCTCGATCGCCTGGTACGTCGTATCTTTCGACAGGCGCGTGATTCCGGCTAGCTGCAGGTACTCTTGCAGCGCCGTGATGTCGGTGTCCCTAAGCGGGCGCTCCTTGAACGAACGCCTAGACCCTTCGTCGGGCCCCCCCGGGACGGGCTGAGTAAGCATATTCTGCTGGCGCATTTCGTCAAAGACGAAGCACTCGCCGATCTCTGGAACGGCGCGCAACGCTAGCATCGCATTAGCAACATTGGCGATCGGTTCACCCTTATCGGACACCTGACAACCCGCGATCCATGCAGGGGATGGGGGTCCTTGGTCGCCTACAGCCTTGTCGTTCGCCGGCGGCGGCGGACGTCCCGCTTCAAAGCGGAAGGTCCTGTAGGCTTGTGCTTCAACCTCAGCCGGCATGGGGGTATCCCCTCACGAGGTCGTTCAAATCCGACCCGGCGCGGCGCGGCCGTACTAACACTACCTCGACATCTCGCCAGCGCTCGACGCATGCCTTGGCTGCAGCACGCCCGGTCTGGTCGTTGTCGACCGCAACCCAGAGTTCCGTGACGCTAGGGAGCATTGGGAGTCGCGCGATCCCCCCAGCCGAGATGAGGCTCCATACCGGGGCGGCCTCGAATTCCGGGATCACCTGCAGCGAGAGGGCCGTTTCGATCCCCTCGGCAATGCCGAGTCGACCACCTGCTTCGGCCCGCGACGCGAACTTGATTGCCCCATTCGCGATCGGGCCCATCGAACGACGGTCAACGCCATCGATCTTGACCTTGAGGCCTTCGAGCGACAGTGCCGTGCGGTGGATACCTCGCAAGTAGCCACCTTCGACGTCGTGAACCAAGGCCAGCATCGCCGGCGTGCGGCGGCCCTTACCGAATGGGCACTTGGGATGATAGCGCACGACGGAGACGCTGGCCGACGGGAGGGTGAGGCCGCGGCTCCGTAGGTACAATTCAACCGGCGTCCCACTTGGATCGATTGCTTCGTCCCAGAGCCGCTTGGCTTGATCGACGCGCTTGCGATCCTCATCAGTCAACTCCCGGGAGGGCGAGGATGCAACGAGCGTCGGCGCCGTCGACGACCGCCGGCCACCGAACGACGCTGGCGGCAGGTTCATCAGGCGGAGGACCTCGTTCTTCGCCTGCAGTGGACAGCCCTCGGAGAACAGCCAGACGAACAGCCCCCCGGAACAGTCCGGGGCGATCCTGATCGCCATGGACCGGTCGCGCTTGGAGTGCCCGGGCGCGGGGGCGTACACCACCTTGCCATGGCAGACCTCGCCCCGAGTGACGCGGGCAATTGTGTAGAGGTCGAACTTCATCACGCCCTCCCGCTATTGTCAGCGAAAACCTCGACTTCCGTGTCCGGAGCGACCCGCCGCACGAAAGCTTCCCACGCCCGCTCGAACTCCGGTGCGGTCTCGATCACGGTCGCAGCGCACCCCTAGCGGGCGAGTTCGGCGCACCGCACATAGGCGGCGATCGGCGGCTCGCACGAGACGATGCTAACCCCTGCACATGCCCTCAGTAGGGCACCAAGGGAGCACTCATCGAACGCGGCCGGCCCAAGCGCCGGAACCGTGTCGTCACCGATGAGGGCGACGAACAGCGGCACGGTTGGCGGGTCGAACGCCCCGACATGCTGGGTGACGATCAGGAAGCCGCAGCCCGTGGCCGTTATGGCGTCTAGGATCGGCTGCACGTGGGCGGGAAGTACCTTGCGCAGGGCTGCGAGCTGGCGCGGGGTGACAGGCTCGACGGACAGGTCCGGCATCACGCCTCCCCTCTCGTCCCTGGCCAGAGCTGCCGCGACGACCGGCTCGATGCGGTGCGCGGCCGCGTAGGCTTCCACGTCCGCGACCCGATAGGCAACGCACCGGCCGAAGACGTAAGCGGCCGGACCGGTACGTGCGGCCCTTGCCTTGTTCAGGAAACTCTCGCTGACGCCAAGGCGACGTGCCGCCTCCCGCGTCTTCATCGGCTGCTCCCCGGGCGGGAACATCTTCTCGGTACGCATCGTGACCTCCGTACGGTCGGTCGCCGGTGTGGCGCCGATCTGCGGGAGATCAGACGGGAAAATCTGAGCTATGGCTCGCCCGGTTGCGTTGAAGACGAACGGCTCTTGCGTTGAACGCACCTGCTCCGGGCGGGCGTGCCGGCGTCATACGTTCCTGGCGAGGACGCTGAGTTCCGATTTCACGCCGCCGCGCTCGTCGGGATGCCGAAGCAGGGTAGCGAGGATCTTGAGCTTGTACGGTGACGGATCCTCGTCGAACCTGCCGTACGACTCCCATGCCTTCTTGATCAGCTCTTCAAGCCGTCCGGCGGGAATGGTCAGGCCGTCGGGGCCGCGCCCGTTGGTAATTCGCAGGGTGCGGGCGACATGCAGGGCGAAGTCTAGGTACGGCGCAGTACCGACGTGCAGCGTCGACGCGGAAAACTCGGCCTCCGCCAATTCTGCTGCGGGCGGCAGCGCGGAGAACGCGGCACGCCATTCCGCGCGGAGCACGCCTAGATTGACGCAGACGAGGCCACGCATCTCCTGTCCGTCGATGACCATCGACTCCGCATAGGGCTCTACGAAGGCTGCGGACGCCCCGTCTTCGCGCCAGTGGGCAGGCGGGATTGGCACGCTGCGCCCGTCCCCGTTGACGAGTACCGCACCGAGAAGGCCCTCGGCCAGGACTTGGCGGTAGCGCCTAACGAGCTGTTCCTCGAACTGTGCCACTTGCACTTTAAGGTTTTCGGGCAGTGGTGCGCCGACTGCAGCGAGCCCTCCAGCGCTCAGCCCCGCCCGAAGCCGCGTGGGCGACATGCAACCGATCACCGGTGGGGTCAGCGTCAACTCGAGGGTCGTGACGGCGGCGGGCCGGATTTCCTCTTCCCGCATCCATAAGGACTGATGGAGCTGCTCCTCGAACATCACAGAGACCCTGAAGCCGGCCGGGTCACGCCTATCTGGTCCGCCGTCCGACGAAACCTGCAAGGCCGTGGATACGATGGCATGACGCATCAGCCGTGGCGCGATCTGTTCTTTGTTCGAGTCCTTTGTAGGCTCGTGGCGGTCGATAATGAGACTGCAGAGTTCAAAGGGCGATGGGGCTTACGCCTCCGGATCGATGCCGTGGTTGTCGTGCAGAATGGCTGCGGCCAAGTAGGTCGCTGCGAACGGCAGGGTGACGTGGCTGGAAGGCAGGAGGGGCATCGGGCGCTCCGTCGAGTAAGGTGGGATAGTACCGTCCGGGGAGGGGCGTTAAGCAGCCGTTCCACGTCGTCCGCAGCGGCATCTAGGGATTTGCCGGGGTGTGGATAGCTGTGAGCACCGGGGAAGTTGAGGAGACGCTTTAGAAAGCCGAGCGGCGACGTGCAACGCTGAAACTCCGAGCAACGCTGCCACCTATAATCCTTCCTAAGTGTCCACCTGCGCCCGTGTTGGGTGATTTTAATGGCGCCGGCGTTCTCAGCGTTGCCAGCGTCATCAGGCGGTCGGGGTCTGGTCGCCGAGGTCGGCATGGTCGTGGTCAGTCCCCATCGGAGTGGTCCGCCCTGAAGTATCGCTTTGAGCCGACGGAGGACGGACATGATGGGAACGAAGAAGCACAAGCCGGAAGAAGTGGTGGCCAAGCTGATCAGGAAACTCGGTGCATCGTCATTGACTCGCAGGACGATCGCAGCATCACCACGACCCGTTTGAGCTGGATCAAGGCTGCCACCGCTCATCGCGCCATCGTGGACGCCGTGTTCAACCACGGGGGACGACGATGATGCCGTTCACGAAACTGACGGGCATGTTTCACCCACGCACGGCGCGGATGCCGAGCGATGTCGTTCGGCCTCAGGAGGCGTACCGCGCGGCAGTCACGGTCGAAGACGGATACCGGTATCGGGCGATCGGAAGTGCCTTGGCCTTCCTCATAGCGGCCGCCGCATCCCTCCTAGTGACGGGGCTGCTCCGGATCGTGCTCTGACGAGCGGTCCCGAAGCAGCGGGACGCGGCGTCGTTCCAAGAAACGGGTCAAACCATGCTCGTTGTGATGGTCGCAAGCGTCGTTCTCGTCGCCGTCACCATCCTGGTGCTCTATGAGACCTTGCGGCTGACCTCGGAGCATCTCGCCGAGTTACCTGTGCCGCCCCGCACACGGATCATCGCCGTGGTGCTCGCGGCGTTAGTCGGTCACACGGTGGCGGTCTGGGTCTATGCAGGCGCCTATTGGGTGCTGGTGCTGCGGCTCGGGCTCGGCGCTTTCTCGGGCGTGCCCGTCGAGACCTTCGAGGATTGCCTGTTCGTCTCCGTCGTCGCCTACACCTCGCTCGGCTACGGCGATCATGCGCCCCTCGGCCACGCTCGACTCCTGACCGGGGTAGAAGCGCTCAACGGCCTCCTGCTGATCGGCTGGTCCGCCTCGTTCACATACCTGGCGATGGAGCGCTACTGGCCGCTGCACAGCAAGACGTCCTCGCGGAAGCCATCGAGGAGCCGGCGCCGCGCGGCGGCGGAGCCGGCTCGGCCGCCGCCTTCGTACCGCGGGCCGGGCCTTGAGCCGCACCGCGACGTTGCGCCGGATCAAGGTCGCGGACCCATGCACCGCCGACAATCCCGCATCCTGCAGATGGAGAAGGACCATGCTGCGCGAGTACCTCGTGACCTTCCATAAGGTTGTCTCGGACGATATCGGTCATGACCGCCGCGTCCTTCAGCAGCAGGCCGTCATCGCCGCGCCCTGCCCGGTCTCGGCCCTCACAATGGCCAAGACCCTGTTCTGCGAGACCGCCGGCATCGTCGACTGGCGCCTGCGGGCGGACAGTTGCGAGGTCGTCGTCCTGACCGACCACGCCGCATGAGGAGGCCGCTATGAGTCAAGACCTCGCCCAACCCATCCATTGGCAGGGGCGGCAATGGGCCGTGACGGCCTACGGGATCGAGGCGCTCGATGGGATGTACCACGTCCCGTTCTCCGAGATTTCGCCGGCAGACGACGGGCCCGCGCCCTGGCTGGAGGCGCTGCGCCGCCGCTACGGTACTGACCGCAACGACCTCGACGCGGCCCTGAGGGTAGCACGCAGGATCCTGACCGAGGCCGCGCCGGCAACCATGTGAGTTCGAAGCGGGGCGGCCGCAGCCTTGCGAAACTTGCCTCCTCGATCGTGTGGGGCCTAATCCAGCGCAGCGCGAGTTCGCCCCGCCTGTCCATTCTATCGGTTCCTTTGCGAGCGATTACGGAACGGAGCCAAGAGAGGCAGGCGATGCATATGATGACATATGCGCCGGTCGTACTGGTGGCCGAGCCACAGGCCTTGCCGGGCCTGTGGCTGGAGGATGTCCTGACTCACGCGGGCTGCAAGGTCAGTGGCCCCTACGGCACCTGCCCCGACGCTCTCGCGAGCCTGGATGCGGCGCCCCCCGACTTCGCCGTGGTCAGCACGGACTTGAACCGGGGCTCGGGCTTCCCGCTCGCCTGCGCGCTGCGGCGGCGCGGCATCCCCTTCGCCCTGATCGCCGGTACGGCGCGTATTCCCCGCGCCTTCGTCGACGTGCCTGTCTTCGACCGGCTCTTCGGGGCGGGCGAGATGATCGGGACCGTCGCGGCTTGCCGCGCGGGTTCGGGTATGCGTCGGGGAGGACGGACCTGCCCGATGGCGGACCGACTGTCCGCTGGCGGCGCGCTTCTCCCGGAACCCCTTGCGCTGGATCAATGTCCGGCCGCCTGCCGGGCGTCAGCCTCATCGTCGGCCGGGTCGGGCTTCGATCGGCCCCGACCCCGGCGGGATCAAGGAGACACCCATGAGTGACAGGACGATCCGCCAGAACGTCATCGACGAACTCGACTTCGACCCAAGCATCGACGCCGCCGGGATCGGCGTCGCGGTCGAGGACGGCATCGTCACACTCTCCGGGCACGTCGCGAGCTACACCGAGCGCGTCGCCGCCGAGAAAGCCACCCGCAAGGTGCGCGGCGTGCGCGGCGTCGTCGAGGAGATCAAGGTCCGCTTCGCCGGCGACAAGCCGCCGCGCGACGAGGACCTAGCCCACCGGGCGGTGCAGATGCTCGACTGGGCCGTGACCGTGCCGAAGAACGCGGTGCAGGTGAAGGTGCAGGACGGCTGGGTGACGCTCACCGGCGAGGTCGAGTGGCAGTACCAGAAGGAAGAAGCACGCGCCGCGCTGAAGCGGCTGACGGGCGTCGCCGGCATCGTCAACATGATCGACGTGACCCCGCGCGCGGACGCGGCCGATGTGCGCAAGAAGATCGAGGCGGCGCTCAAGCGCAGCGCCGAGGTCGAGGCAGACGCGATCCGGGTGACGGTCAAGGACGCGCAGGTCACGCTCGAGGGTAAGGTGCATGCCTGGCACGAACTCAGGCTGGCCGAGACCGCGGCGTGGTCCGCGCCCGGTGTCCGCGCGGTCGTGGACCGGCTCACCGTCGCCTGAACCCTTACGTCTGAACCGGGGTGCGGGCCGGGCCCGCCTGCCGTCCCGCGCCCCGGCCCGGGAGCCGCGCATGACTGATCGGAGCGCCCGCATGACCATCGCCAGCATCCTGGTGGCCGTTGACCTCGAGCCCTCGGCGCGCGAGCGCCTGCGCCTCGCCGGCCATCTCGCCGACGCGTTCGGGTCCGGCCTGATCGGCGTGGCGGCGGACGAGCCACCCTACGGGGTTCCCCCGGTCGGCCCGACGCTCGGCAGCACCTACGCCCTGGCGGCGGCGAGCGAGATGGTGATGAACGATCTCACGCGGGCACATGCGGTCTTCGAGGCGGAGATCGGCCGGGACCGACGCAGGGCGTGGCGGTCGAATCTCGGCCCCTCGCTTCCCTTCCTGATCGCGCAGGCTGCTGCGGCCGATCTCGTCGTGGTCGGCCGGAGGGAAGCGCCCGCCCTCTTCGCGATCGACCCGGGCGATCTCGCGATGCAGCTCGGAGGACCGGTGCTGGTCGTGCCACCGGGCATCGACCACCTCGACGCCAAGCGCGTCCTGGTCGGCTGGAAGAACACCCGCGAGGCCCGCAGGGCCGTGAGGGACGCAATACCCTTCCTCGAAAGGGCCTCTCAGGTCGTGGTCGCCTCGGTCGATGACGGATTCGGGCCGGCAGATCCCCGGGACCTCGTCGCCCTGCTGCAAGCTCACGGTATCGCGACGCGAGCCGTGACCCCGGACGCGACCGGCACCACGGTCGCCGGGGCGCTCACGGACGCCGCCGCGGAGTACGGCGCCGACCTCGTCGTCGCGGGAGCCTACGGCCATTCGCGCCTGCGGGAATGGGCCTTCGGCGGGGTCACCCGGGACCTCATGGCCGGCAGCCCGGTCTGCTGCCTGATGAGCCATTGAGTCGGACGGCGGTCGAGACGCGCGGGAGCGACTTGGATGATCGCGAAACCTCCCCTCCTGATCCCGCATCGCGGATGCGTCCTCGTCGCCGACGGCCGAAAGGCGCTAGTGCTGCGCAACGAAGGATATCCGCTCAACCCGGATCTTCAGGTCCAGCACGCGATTGAAGCACTGCCCAACCCGCCGGCCCGCGAGCAGGGCACCGACCGCCCGCCCCGCGTCCGGGTCGACGAGCGCCGCAGCGCCATCGCGCAGACCGATCGACATGAGCAGGCCGAACAGCGTTTCGTGGCCGAGGTCGCGGCCGGGCTCAACCGCATCGCCGGCCCGGTCTCGGCCCTTGTCGTCGTCGCACCACCGCGCATCCTCGCCGCCCTGCGCCTCGCCCAGCCCGAGCGACTCCGTCGCGTCACCGTGGCGGAGATCGATCAGGATCTGACGAAGACCACGGTGAGCGAGATCCAGCGGCATCTCTGCGGCCGATGATCCTCGGTCCTTCGATCTCGGCAAGATCGATCTCGGCGAGTCAATCCCGGGACGCCAGCGCTGGCGGCCTCAATGGGCCATCAGCACCGGCATGCGCGCGGTCTCGATCACCTGGCGGGTGACGCCGCCGAGAAGGAACTCGCGCACCCGGCTGTGGGTATAGGCGCCGAGCGCCAGCAGGGTGGCGTCCATCCTCCCGGCGGCATCGAGGATGGCGGCGCCCACGGAGGTTCCCTCCCCGACCGTCAGATTGCTCGCATGGGCCACGATGCCGTGCCAACGCAGATAGGCGCACAGGTCCGCGGCTCTCGCCTCCTCGGCGCGGTCCGTGCGCGCCTGCACCACCGTGACCCGGTTCGCCGCGTGCAGCAGCGCGATCGACTGGGCGACGAGGCGCGTTCCCTCCAGGCTGCCGTTCCAGGCGATCACCACGTGCTCCAGGAGGTCGTGGGGAACGACCTCGCCCACCATCAGGGCGGGCCGCCCGACCGAGAACAGCGCGGTGTCGAGAGCCCGGCCGGTGAAGGGCTGTGCGGGATCCGGCCGGTCGACGATCACGAGGTCGGCGACCCGGCCGGCTAGCGTCAGCACGCGCTCGACCTCCCCCGACCACTCGGTCCAGGTGGCGAAGGTGGCGTCCAGGCGCTCGACCTCGGGCATGAACGGCACGCCCTCGCGCGCGCACCAAGCCTGGAGCGCCGCCTTGCCCTCGGCAGCGGCGGCGCGCATGCCCTCCTTGATGGCCGCGATCGTGGCGCTGCTCACCGGCGCCGTGCCGGCCAGAGCCGCCAGCACGTTCTCCGGTCCTGGGGCGATGAAGCCGACGCCGATATGGGCGTGGAGGCGCCGGCTGAGGCGCAAGGCGGCGTCGAGCCGGCGGGTCGGATCGAGCCCGGGCGCGGTCGGGACGAAGAGGCAGCGCAGGAACATCGGAGGATCCTCCGGCTCAGCGTTCGAGGGACTTGAGGTAGGCAATGAGGGATTGCGCCTGGTCCGGGTCGAACCGGAACTCGGGCATGCTCGGATGGCCGGTGCGGATGCCCTCGGCCAGGGACTCGGCCAAATCCTCGACGGGATAGCGGGCGTGCAGGTCTCGGAACGGCGGTGCGGCGGCCAGGGGGCTGAGGTCGGAGCGCCCGACGGCGTGGCAGCGGGCGCAATGCGCGCGCGCCAGCGTCCGACCCTGCTCGACCTGCCGATCCCAGGCACGAACGGGAGTGGACGGGGACAGGAGCACGACGGTGCCCATCGCGAGGAGGAAGTGGGCGCGCATCAGTGGCTCATCAGGCAGCAGAGGGGAGTCGTGCGCAGGACGTCGCGGGTGACGCCGCCGAACACCCACTCGCGCAGGCGCGAATGGCCGTAGGCCCCCATGACCAGCAGGTCCGCGCCTTCGCGCTCGCAGAAGCGCAGCAACTCATCAGCCACCGACAGGGCCGGGTTCGGCAGCAGATGGGTGGTGGCGGCAAGGCCATGCCCGGACAGGTACTGGGCCGTCGCCTCCGCGCCCCCATGATGGGCGTCCGGCCCGGCGGCGACGACGCAGACCCGCTCGGCGCCGGCAATGAGCGGCAGGGCATCGTGGACGGCGCGACGGGCCTCGCGCGTGTCCTTCCAGGCGATCACCACCCGCTTGGGCACGAGGCGCTCCAGGCCCGGCGGCGCCACCAGGACGGGGCGACCGGCCTCCATCAGCAGGGCACCGGGGGAGACGCCCATCGGGCCCGGATCCCCGTCGCCGGGCCCGTGCCGCCCGACGATCACGAGATCGGCGGCGCGGGCCTGTTCGGCGGTGTAGGTCAGGGGCGTGGACAGGCTGCTGCGCCAGGCGCGCTTCGTCATGGATCCGGCCTCGCGCTCGAACAGCGCCTTGGCGGCCGCCAGCCGCTCGCGGGCTCGTTCCTCCTCCGCGTCGTAGAGGCGCTCGGCCACGATCCCGTTGCTGGCTGGCACGATGACCGGAACCGGGCATGCGACGACGCCGACGAGCCGTGCCGCGTGAGTCGCGGCAAGCCCCGCCGCGAGCTGGGCGCGATCCGCGCAAGCGGCTCCGAGATCGACGGATACCATGATGGAGGAGAGTGTCATGACCGTCTCCCGTGCCGGGGCTTGATCTCCCGTGCTGAGATCAGTGTCTCGCGCTGCCTCGCCCGGTGCTTTGATGCATCTCAAGGCCGGGATCCCGCCCCGCCGGCAGGCTCGCCCGAGATCTGCGGCATCGGGAGGCCGACATGCGGGAGACCGGCACGGCAGCGGGCGCGGCGCGGCCCGGCGGCAAACGAAACCACGAGCCCGGCCCCGCCTTCGTGCCCGGGCCGCTTGGGCCGCAGAGCTTGCGCGAGATCGACGCCTACTGGCGCGCCGCCAACTACCTGTCAGTTGGACAGATCTACCTGATGGACAACCCGCTGCTACGCCAGAAACTGGCCCCGCAGCACGTCAAGCCGCGGCTCCTCGGGCATTGGGGCACCACGCCTGGACTCAACTTCATCTATGCGCACCTGAACCGGGTCATCCGCCAGCGCGACCTCGACATGATCGCCGTCTGGGGTCCCGGCCACGGCGCCCCCGGCCTCGTCGCGAATGCCTGGCTCGAAGGAACCTACGGCGAGATCTATCCGGACGTCTCACGCGACGCCGACGGGATGGCGCGCCTGTTCCGGCAGTTCTCGTTCCCAGGTGGCATTCCGAGCCACGCCTCGCCGGATCTGCCAGGCTCGATCCACGAGGGTGGAGAGCTCGGCTATGCGCTGGCCCACGCCTTCGGCGCCGCCCTCGACAATCCGGGCCTGACCGTCGCCTGCGTGGTCGGCGACGGCGAGGCGGAGACGGGCCCCCTCGCCGCCGCCTGGCATTCGAACAAGTTCCTCGATCCCTTGCGCGACGGTACAGTCCTGCCGATCCTGCACCTCAACGGCTATAAGATAGCCAACCCGACCCTGCTCGCCCGACTGGAGCGGGCCGAACTGGAGAGCCTGCTCGTCGGCTACGGCTACGCTCCGGTCTTCGTCGAGGGTCACGAGCCCGGCCCGATGCACCAGGCAATGGCGGCCGCCCTCGACGGCGCGCTCGATGCCATCGCGGCGATCCGCGAGCGAGCGCGGCGCGGCGCGACCGGGCGCCCGCGCTGGCCGATGATCGTGCTGCAGAGCCCAAAGGGCTGGAGCGGGCCGCGGATGGTCGATGGCAAGCCGATTGAGGGGACATGGCGGTCGCACCAGGTCCCGGTCGCGTCGGTGCGCGAGAACCCGGAGCACCTCGCAATCCTGGAAAGCTGGATGCGCTCCTACCACCCGCAGGAGCTGTTCACGGCGGACGGAGCGCTTGCATCGGATCTCGCGGCGCTACCGCCGACGGGGCCGCGGCGCCTCTCGGCCAACCCACACGCCAACGGTCACGGGTCGCGGCCCCTGCGCCTGCCGGAACTGGCACCCCTCGCGGTCGAGGTGCTGGCGCCGGGCCGCGCGACGGCGGAGGCGACACGCGCGCTCGGCGCCTACCTCCGTGAGATCCTGGTACTGAACCGGGAGGCCCGCAACTTCCGCATCATGGGACCCGACGAGACCGCCTCGAACCGCCTCGACGCGGTGTTTTCCGTCACGAGTCGCGCCTGGCAGGCCCCGATCCTGCCGGGCGACGATCACTTGAGCCGGGACGGCCGCGTGATGGAGGTCCTGAGCGAGCATCTCTGCGAGGGCTGGCTCGAGGGCTACGTCCTGACCGGCCGCCACGGCCTTTTCGCGACCTACGAGGCCTTCGTGCACGTCGTCGATTCGATGGTGAATCAGCACGCCAAGTGGCTCAAGGGGTCCCGCGCCCTGCCCTGGCGCCGGCCGGTGCCCTCGCTCAACATCCTGTTATCGTCCCACGTCTGGCGCCAGGACCACAACGGCTTCAGCCACCAAGATCCGGGCTTCATCGACTTCCTCGCCAACAAGCGCGGCGACACCGCCCGCATCTACCTGCCGCCGGACGCCAACACGCTGCTCTGCGTCATGGACCACTGCCTGCGCACCTACGACCGTATCAACGTGGTGATGGCCGGCAAGCAGCCGGCCCTGCAATGGCTCGACCTTGAGGCCGCAGCCGCCCACTGCGCGGCGGGCGCCGGGATCTGGGGGTGGGCTTCGAACGAAGGCGATGTCGAGCCCGACGTGGTGATGGCTTGCGCCGGGGACGTGCCGACCCAGGAAACCCTGGCGGCGGTCGAGTGGCTGCGCCGACACGTACCGGACCTGCGCCTGCGCGTCGTCAACGTCGTCGACCTGATGACGCTGGCCTCGCCCGAGCTGCATCCGCACGGGCTGGACGACGCCACCTTCGACAGCCTGTTCACCCGCGACCGCCCGGTGATCTTCGCCTATCACGGCTATCCGTGGCTCATCCACCGCCTGACCTACCGGCGCCGGAACCACGACAGCTTCCACGTGCACGGCTTCGTCGAGGAGGGCACCACGACGACGCCCTTCGACATGTGCGTGCTGAACCGGCTCGACCGCTACCACTTGGCGCAAGCGGCCCTGCGCACCGTTCCGCGCCGCCTGGGGACCCGGGGCGACCATGCCGAGCAGGCGTTGCGGGACGCGCTCGCCGCCCACCATGCCCATGTCTGCCGGACCGGCGAGGACCTGCCGGAGATCCGCAACTGGGCTTGGGCTGAGCGGCAGGCTTCAACGCAGCTCGACCCACGCCGCGTTGAGGGCGACATCATGCAGGGAAGCTAGGAATCATATTTTATACAATGCAAGAAATCTTGCGATTTCAAAATGCATCCATCGTCCAAACGGGGTGCTACGTTTCTTATGATATTTATATGAATGATATAATTGTTTGTGTGATTTTGCTATAAATTTGATACTTATCGTACTATATCGAGGTGGATTTTTTGAAGCGGTCGGAGAGCTAATTGCGCCAAAAAGAGTTGCATACGGGCTCTAATATGATAATTGCTCATTGCGCGTGGAGCAAAACGGCATGAAGCCAATCATCCCTTTTGAATTCGAGCCATGCTCCTCCGAATTTGCAACCGACCACCTAATCTATAATCTGAGCGATACGGGCAAGCATGTCTCCTGGCCTCCCGCGCACGTGAAGATTTTTGTTCCCCCACATGATTATTATCCACTTCCCGAAGATCTAGAGGCGGCAAATCCCGATTATTTTCGCATGTATGGAGCCAAGGGCTTTGTGGCTGGTTCTTACGCTGAAATTCTCGTTAATGGAATTTCTGACTTTGCATCATTCAACATGGGTGGCATCGAAGTAAGCTTCGGAAGAGCTTCTCCACTCGCTGCTTATATATTTGATTATGTGCATAGGGCAAAATATTTTGGCGCCTGGTATGAAATCAATTCAGCAAGAATCATAGGCATCGATACGCACTCTGTCGAGGCCGCATTTATAAATGCCTGCATGCATTACCATGACAGAACCGGCTCGTTGCCCCAGCCTTGGGCAATGGACGATAGCTTCATATGGGAAGAAGAGCCGGACGACCAGGGCGCTGTTACCTCTTCTCTAGGCCCTATTGTTAAGGATCTAGATCCCTTGCGGTTTTATTATTTTGGCGTAGCTCAAAAAGACGATGTTTCCGCTTGTATATATTTTTATAGAACACTGGAGTATTTTTCATTTCTCATGAACCAAGCAAAGCTCACAAAGATTCGCCATGACGGAACAATCTCAGAAGCTGATTTTGCCAAGCGCATACTTGATATAGTGTTTAAGGACGAAAAGGGCCCTATACTACAGATGATTAACAAAATATCCGAATCAGAAGATGCGTCTGAAGCATTCAAGAGTAAATTAATAATCAACAATAATATTGGCTCACTTGGTGAGGCAATTTACTCGTTTAGGAATTCGATTGTTCATGGTAAATTTAGCTATGGGTATAACTTACAGTCCGGCTCCGTGTTTGACGAAGGGGAGCATTTGTCGGCATGGCGGGCCGTGCTCCAAAAATTAGCATGGAAGGCGCTTGCGAAATATGGTTCTCGTCTTATATAGAAATATATTATATAAAATCATTCGATATTCGATTTAAAATCACTTAGATATGCAACCATAAAAGTCCGAAAATTCCCGCTGCCGGCGGCATGGATCGAGACGTACTCGCCCATCACGAAGGCATGCGTCCCGAGGCGGTAGCCGGGCTCGTCGTCGTCCGTCGTGCGGTCGTCGTAGTCGATGAGCCAGGTC
>NZ_LABZ01000280.1 GCF_001043955.1 Methylobacterium tarhaniae
TGATCGGGCTCGCCGGCGCGGGCAAATCCACCATGCTCGGGACGGCACGCGAGGCCTGGGAAGCGGCTGGATACCGGGTGCACGGGGCGGCGCTCGCCGGCAAGGCGGCGGAGGGTCTGGAGGCCTCCTCGGGCATCCCGAGCCGCACCCTGGCGTCCTGGCAATTGGCCTGGACCAACGAGCGCCATCCGCTCGGAACGGGCGACATCCTGGTGATCGACGAGGCCGGGATGGTGTCCTCGCGCCAGCTCGCGCAGTTCGTCCAGACGGTCGAGCGCTCGGGCGCCAAGCTGGTGCTGGTGGGCGATCCCGAGCAGCTGCAGCCGATCGGGCCCGGCGCCGGGTTCCGGGTCTTGTCGGAGCGCACCGGCTTCCTGGAACTCGAGGCGATCCGGCGCCAGCGCACGGCCTGGCAGCGGCAGGCGAGCGTGGCCCTGGGCACGCGCGAGACCCGGGTCGGGCTCGAGGCCTATCGCGAGCATGGCGCGATCCGGTTCACGGCGGACGGAGCCTCGGCGCGCGAGGGCCTGGTGGCGGATTACCTGGGCGATCGGGCGGCCCGGCCGGAAGCGAGCCGGATCGCGCTGGCCCATACCCGGGCCGACGTGCGCGCGCTCAACGACGCGATCCGCGAGCGGCTGCGCGCGGCCGGGGAGCTGACGGACGAGGCGGGGTTCACGACCGGCGGGGCCGGGCGGCTGAGCTTCGCGGCTGGTGACCGGCTGGTGTTCCTGCGCAACGATCGCGCGCTCGGGGTGAAGAACGGCAGCCTCGGCACGGTGACGGACGCGGTCGAGGGTCGGCTGAGCGTGACGCTCGACGACGGGCGGGCGGTGACGGTCACGCAAGGGGTCTACGACGCGGTGGACCACGGCTACGCGACGACGATCCACAAGAGCCAGGGAGCGACGGTGGACCGGTCGTTCGTGCTGGCCTCGTCGGGGCTGGACCGTCACCTGGCCTACGTGGCGCTGACGCGGCACCGGGACGAGGTCGGGCTGTATGCCGGGCAGGATGCGTTCCCGGACTTCGCGGCGCTGGCGGGCCGGCTGGGCCGGGGGCGGCTGAAGGCGTCGGTGCTGGACTACCTCGGCGAGCCTCGGGAGGGGGGTGAGCCACGCGCGGAGGTCGCGGCGTCGGCGGCCCGGCCACTCGCCGATCAGCCCGCACCCCCGCAGGCAGTCGAGCCGGGGGAAAGAGCGGCTTCCGTCGCCCCGCGACAGCCGTTCCTGGCGGCCGTTCCCTACGACGAGGCGGCCATCGATGCGGTTCTCCGCAGCCGCGTCGATCCGGCCATCTATCTGAAGCGGGAACTCCAGGTGCTGGGGCTCAGGATCCACAGGGCGGTCAAGGATCACGCGAGCCTCTACCAGGCGATCTACGCCCAGGTTCGCACGCCTCGGACAGGCTACGTCACGCGGATCGATGGGCTGCTGGCCAAGCCCGAGGCCTACGGCGGCCTACGCGGGCGCAAGGGCTGGTTCGCTCGAGAGGCGGAGAAGGATGAACGCGAGAAGGCCGAGCGCGCCTATGGGACCATCAGGGACGCCGCCATCGCGCTCAAGACCGCGTTCTCGGCACTGGTCGACGAAATGCGTCCGCAAGAGGAGCGCTACCGCCGGCGCATCACGATCGAGGTGCCGGGCCTGTCCCCGGCTGCCGCCGCCGCGCTGACCACGATCGCCCGGACCCCCGACACGGACCCCCGGGTCTTCGATGCCGTCGTCGCGAAGGCCGTCGCGACGTCCGGGCAGCGGGCCGAGATCGAGGCGTTCGCGAGCGCCGTCGCGCGCCGGTTCGGGGCGAACGGGTCCGGAGCGGATCAGGGCCTCGGACCGTCGCAGGGGCTCACGAGGGAGGAGCGGGAGATCCTGTCCGGCGGCAGGTTCGTCGCCTCCTGCCTCGCGGAGGGCAGCCTGGATCCCCTGATTGCCCGGGTCCTGCGCCAGGAGCTCGATCAGCGCGTCGACGCGCCGCCGCAGCAGATTGTGGAGCAGGGACGGGACCTCGATCGTGGTCAGGCTCCGGTGCCGGACCCTCTTGGCAAGGGGTGGGAGGGCGGCGAGCCCCGCGCGGAGGTGGCCGCGTCGGAGCCCCGTCTCCCCGCCGCTCAGCCTGCACCCTTGCCGGCGGTCGAGCCGGGGGAGCGCGCAACCCTCGTCGCACCGCGAAAGCCGTTCCTCGCGGCCTATCCCTATGACGCGGCAGCGATCGATGCGGCCCTCGACCGTCGCGTCGATCCAGAGCGGGATCTCAAGCAGGACCTCGACATGCTGCACTACGAGATCCGCAGGGCGGTCAAGGAGCCCGCCCGGCTGTTCCGGGCGATCTACGCCCAGCTTCGCACGCCCGCAGATGGCTACTCCGCGCGGATCGACGGGGTGCTGGCCGACCCCTTGGCCTATGGCGGCCTGCGGGGCCGGAAGGGCTGGTTCGTGCCTGCGGCGGAGACGGAGGAACGGGAGCGGGCCGAGCGTGCCTATGCGGGCCTCAGGAGGTTCGCCCTGGAGCTGAAGGGTGCGTATTCGTGGGCCTGCGAGCGGGCGCGTCCGGAGGAGGAGCGCTATCGCCGGCGCATCACGATCGAGGTTCCAGGCTTGTCCCCCGCGGCAGCGGCGGCGCTGGGCAAGATCGGACGAACGTCGATCTACGTGCCGGCGGTGTTCGAGGCGGTGATGGCGGAAGCCGTGGCGCTTCCCGAGCAGCGGGCGGAGATCGAGGCCTTTGCGACAGCCGTGGCGCGCCGGTTCGGCGCCACCGGGGCGATCGGCCATTCACCGGAGAAAGGCCTCGGTCCGGGGCAGGGGCTGACGAGGGAGGAGCGGGAGATCCTGGCTGGCGGTGGGTTCGTCGCCTCCTACCTCAAGGAGGAGAGCCTGGATCACCTGATTGCCCGGGTCCTGCGCCGCGAGCTCGACCAGCGTCTGGATGTACAACCGCAGCAGACCCTGGAGCGGCGTCGGGACCTCGACCGCAGTCGTGATCCCGGTCTCACGCTGTGACTTCCGCGGGCTGCGCAGCTACGGAATTTTGTCTGATAAAGGTTGTTATCACCCGTAACACAGGGGCGCACGCACGATCTGCGGGGAGGCGTGATCCGAGCCTAGGTTGTGAGCATGGAGAGGGAGCCACGGCGGCCGGTCGCTCGGCCGCTCATGACTGGTGAGTTATGAGCGATCAGCAGTCGTCGTTCTTGAGCGGGTCCGGATTTTGCTCATCAGGCAGGATTTCCTTGATGTGTGCGTGAATCGTCTCGGCGGAGAACGGCTTGCCGATGAAGCGGGCGCCCTTTGGCATGTCGTCCGGCCCTGGCTTGAGGTTGCCGGAGGCGATCACAATCGAGATGTGCGGCCACCGCTCGGCGGTCTCGCGTGCCAGGGCAAACCCGTTGCGCGATCCACCCGGTCGAGCCGGTGAGCGAGAAGGATCGGCACGACATGCAGCGCAACTGCGAGGTCGACCGGGAGAGAGCTCGGGAGCGCAAGGCGGCGGCCACGATCGCAGCGTCTGCCGCCGGCGCCGATGCGATTGCTCCTGCCGAAGATGCAGCGTTGTCGGGCCCATAGGGTGTCTGAGCCCAGGAGGGGCGTCCCCTCCGGGCCGCGCCCTACTCGCCGCCTGCGGCGGCTCCCCGAACCCGCTGCGCGGTTTCGGCCCTCCGGGTGACGGTCGACTGACGCGACACACGGTATCCGCGCCACGGGTCCGTTGGCTCCCGGTGAGGGCGCACCGTATGGTACCGCACCATTCAGGGTCTCGGCACTTGTGATCGAGGCTCCACGCCCCCAGCTAGGGCCTCCCGATCAACGAACGAAAGGAGGTGATCCAGTGTCTCATTGTCTTACGCAGCGGTCGTGCGCGCTGGTGACCTGGACACTCGCCTCTGGTGAGGTCCGCGCCGCGTAATGCGACGCTGTTGCGGTCGTATACCGACCGCGGTTTGGCAATGGAGGGGCTGCCTGCGAGGGCAGCTCCTCTTTGTGTCTGAGGAGTGGTGTGGTCGCTCTTGAAGGAACGGCTGGGATCGCCATCTGAGTTATGAGGAAGCAAGGCCATCGTGCGGTTCAGCGCAAATGGCACAAGCCTCTTGAAACTGGCTAAATCCCTCCCATATTGAGACGATCGACGCGATATCACTTGTGAGGCTTCTCTTTGAGAAGTTCTAAAGGGATTGAAAGTGCGTCGGCAATCTCCATATCAGGTCTAGCAGCGAACCTACGAAAGTGGCTGCTGAAAGTCTCGGCCTTCATCGACGCCACTTATGCTTAAGCTTGTGCTCTAAGTGTGGGTACAGGATCCGAGTGTAAGCTTGGATCGGCTCTTGTAGAGTGCGGGACGCGTTCCCAGATTTTGGGGTAGGCACTAACCCTCCTGTACGTGGGGCAGTGCATCCGCTTCCCGGCCTTGTGGGCGGCCTCCTGCGCGAGCTAGGGCAGCTTCACGGCTGAGGAAGCGTCGAGATTGACAGGCAGGGCGGAGGGCATTAGATAGCACCTCCTGACGTCTGGCCCAGCAATGCGAGCCGCGTCACCAGCCTAGATGAGACAGATGTAAGGTGCCATCAGCAAAAGCTGTGGATGCCTTCTGTATCATTGGACTGCGAGTACTTGCGATAAGCTGGTACTGTTCTTTGACAAGTGCATACGAGAAAGAGAAGCGTGGACGGCGTCGTCCCTGCGGATCCTGCCTTCTGGGTGGGATCGTGAGTAGGATGATGCTGGTCTGACGTTTCGGTGCTCACACGATCCGGTGGAAACGCCGATCGGTTGTGAGCCTCCGTTTATGTTGTGATCAGCTATGATCAGCTCTTCAACTTGAGAGTTTGATCCTGGCTCAG
>NZ_LABZ01000281.1 GCF_001043955.1 Methylobacterium tarhaniae
CCCACTCCGTGCAGCAGCCGGGCGGGCGCGGCACGTCGTCGGGCGGCGACCGCAGCATGGTCCCCGTCCTCGCCCGGGCCGCCGTGGCGATCGGAGTGGCGGCCGTGTTCGCCGAGACGCATCCCGACCCCGACCGGGCCCCGTCCGACGGGCCCAACATGCTGCCTCTGCGGGCGATGCCCGAATTCATCGCGTCCCTGCAGGCCTTCGATGCCGTGGCCAAGGCGCGGCCCCTTGCGGCCACGGCGTGCGGGTGAGAGGCGGGGCCCTCCCGCCAGGACACCGCCGAAAGGACCGGCCTTGCCGTTCAGGGCCTGTCGCCGCCTCGACTCGTCGGGTCGGTAAATGCGCCTCCCCGCCGTGAACGAGGAGACGCGACGCTGACGGACGCTCGATGGGCCGAGTTGGAACCGCTGACCGACACCTGCCGGCGCAAGGGCGAGACATCGCCTCAGGACCTGCGCCGTACCATCTCGACCGTCCTCTGGCAGCCCTGGAATGGTGCCGCCCGGCGTGTCATCCCGGCTGAAATCGGATCCCGGTGGCAGCCGGTTCCCCTGTTACCATCCCCCTACTGAGAGGTTTCGCGCTGATGCCCACCGATCCCAAGATCTATGTCGGATACGATACCCGGGAGGACATCGCCTGGCAGGTGTGCCGGCACTCCCTGCGCCGGCATTCCAAGGTCGATCTCGAGATCTATCCGCTCAAGCAGGCCACCGTGCGGGAACTCGGCTTGTACACGAGACCCGCCGACAAGGGGGCGGCCACGGAATTCTCCCTGACGCGCTTCCTCGTTCCCTACATCGCGGCAAGCGATGGCTGGTCGGTCTTCGTCGACTGCGACTTCCTCTTCACGGCCGACATCGCGGCGATGATCGAAGGGCTCGACCGGAGCAAGGCGGTCTACGTGGTCCAGCACGACTACGTGCCGCGCACCGAGCGCAAGATGGACGGGCAGGTTCAGACGACGTACCCGCGCAAGAACTGGTCGTCGCTGATGGTGTTCAACGGCGCGCATCCCTCCGTGAAGGCCCTCGTGCCCGCCGTCGTGAACACGCAGAGCCCGGCCTTCCTGCATCGGCTGTCCTGGACCGCGGACGAGACGATCGGAAGCCTTCCCCTCGGCTGGAATTTCCTTGAGGGCGAATACGACAAGCTGGAGACCACGCCCGAGGCGATCCACTATACCAACGGCGGCCCCTGGTTCGAGAACTGCCAGGACGTCGATTACGGTGACCTGTGGATCCGCGAGCGCGACCTGTATCAGCAGGCGGCGGCGAGCGATCCCGGGCGGTCCTGACCCGGCTTACGGCTGATGCCGCCCGATCCAGGTCGGGTGGCCCCAGCGGCTCGTGATGAGGGCGACGGGTCGGGAGATCGTAGGCGGTCCTGTCGTCTGGATCGCCTGTCCCGTCGTGCCGCGCATTGTGGGGGGCTGCACGGCTCACGACGCGAAGGTTCCGGCGTCGAACTTGAAAGCGAGAGATCCCGTACGTGGGTAGAGGTAGAACGTGGCCCTGATCTCGGACTCCGATCGCCGCCTGCAACAGGAGCTGCACGGGCGGTCCAACGACGGCGTCGGCGGCCATCGCGGGGGCGAGAGCGTCAAGCGGCTCATGGACGCGTTCGCCTGCGACAGCGTTCTCGATTACGGCTGTGGCGAAGGCCGGCTCGCGCAG
>NZ_LABZ01000282.1 GCF_001043955.1 Methylobacterium tarhaniae
GGCGGTTCTCGGCGGGCCGCCTCCGCTACGTCCGATCATCTCCGCTCAGGGCCGGTTCGTTGAAGAAAGCGTTCGTCAAATCCTACGGCTGCCAGATGAACGTCTACGACGCCTCCCGCATGGTCGACCTGCTCGGCCGCGAAGGCTTCGTCGAGACCGGTGCCGTGGAGGAGGCCGACGTCGTCGTCCTCAACACCTGCCATATCCGCGAGAAGGCGGCGGAGAAGGTCTATTCCGAGCTCGGCCGCCTGCGGGTGCTGAAGGGCGAGCGGGCGGAGGCCGGCCACGACACCAAGGTCGTCGTCGCGGGCTGCGTCGCGCAGGCCGAGGGCCGCGAGATCCTGAACCGTGCCCCCGGCGTCGACGTGGTGGTGGGCCCGCAGAGCTACCACCGCCTGCCGCAGCTGCTGGCCGCCTCGAAGGAGGGCCGGGTCGTCGACACCGAGTTCCCGGTCGAGGACAAGTTCGACCACCTGCCGCTGCGTCGCACCCCGGGCGTCTCCGCCTTCCTCACCGTGCAGGAAGGCTGCGACAAGTTCTGCGCCTTCTGCGTCGTGCCCTATACCCGCGGGGCGGAAGTCTCGCGCTCGGTGGACAAGATCGTGGCGGAGGCCGAGCGGCTGGCCGCTTCGGGCGCCCGGGAGCTGACGCTGATCGGGCAGAACGTCAACGCCTTCCACGGCGCCGGCCCGGACGGGCGCGACTGGACGCTCGGCGAGCTTCTGCACCGCATCGCGGCGATTCCGGGAATCCTGCGGTTGCGCTACACCACCAGCCACCCGCGCGACATGGACGAGGCGTTGATCGCCGCGCATCGCGACCTGCCGGCCCTGATGCCCTACCTGCACCTGCCGGTGCAGTCCGGCTCGGACCGGATCCTGCACGCGATGAACCGCAAGCACGACGCCGACACCTATCGCCGGCTGATCGACCGGGTGCGGACCGCCCGGCCCGACATCGCGCTTTCCTCCGACTTCATCGTCGGCTTCCCCGGCGAGACCGATGCCGACCATGCCGAGACGATGCGGCTGATCGCGGATGTCGGCTTCGCCAGCGCCTTCTCGTTCAAGTACAGCCCGCGCCCCGGCACCCCGGCGGCGGAGAGCGCCGACGCCGTGCCGGAGGCGGTGAAGAGCGCCCGGCTCGCCGAGCTGCAGGAACTGCTGGAGCGCCAGCGCCAGGACTTCAACCACGCCACGGTGGGCAAGACCGTGCCGGTGCTGCTCGAGAAGGCCGGCCGGCATCCGGGCCAGGTCGCCGGCAAGTCGCCCTATCTCCAGGCGGTGCAGATCGACGGCGACGTCTCGGCGATCGGCACGGTGATTCCGGTGCGAATCACCCGGGCGGGCTCGAACAGCCTGTTCGGCGAGACGTTGACCGCGACCTCGGCCGCCACGACGGCCGCCGCGTGAGGAACGACAGGATGCCGATGGGAGAGGCAGGCGGCCGCGGGCCGAGAGGGCGCGAGCCCGCGCGCGAGCGGGAACTCGCCCCGAGGGCGGTCGCAGGCCTCAGCGAGGCGGCCGAGATCGCCCTGACCTTCGACGACAACCGCCTGGCGAGCCTGGTCTTCGGCCAGTACGACCAGAACGTCGCCCATCTGGAGCGGCGCCTCGGCGTGGTGGCGACGGCGTTGGGCAACCACGTCGTGGTCAAGGGGCCGCCCGACTCGACCGAGCGGGCGCGCCGGGTGCTGGAGCTGCTCTATGCCCGCGTCCGCGACGGGGGCGGCACGCCGCTGACCCTCGGCGACGTCGACGGGGTGATCCAGGAAAGCTCGCTGCAGGGCAACCTCTTCTCCGCCGACGAGGCGCCCGCCAATGGCGAGCGGCCCTCCTTCGACCAGATCGCCACGCGCCGCCGCGGCGGCGTGCGGGCCCGCAACGCCGCGCAGGACGCCTACATCAAGGCCCTGCGCGCCCATGAGCTGGTCTTCGCCGAGGGGCCGGCGGGCACCGGCAAGACCTGGCTCGCCGTCGGCTACGCCGTCTCGCTCCTCGAGCAGGGCCATGCCGAGCGCCTGATCCTCTCGCGCCCGGCCGTCGAGGCCGGCGAGCGGCTGGGCTTCCTGCCCGGCGACATGCGCGAGAAGGTCGATCCGTATCTCCGGCCGATCTACGACGCCCTCTACGACTTCATGGAGGCGCGCCACGTCGATCGCGGTCTCCAGACCGGCATGATCGAGATCGCGCCGCTCGCCTTCATGCGGGGCCGCACGCTCACCAACGCGGTGGTGCTCCTCGACGAGGCGCAGAACACCACCTCGATGCAGATGAAGATGTTCCTGACCCGGCTCGGCGAGAATTCGCGGATGATCGTCACCGGCGATCCGAGCCAGATCGACCTGCCGCCGGGCCAGAAGTCGGGCCTGGTCGAGGCGGTGCGGATCCTCGACGGGGTCGAGGGCATCGGCCGTGTCACCTTCCGGGACGTCGACGTGGTCCGCCACGACCTGGTGCGCCGGATCGTCACGGCCTACGAATCCGACGCGCAGGAAAACCGCGACGAGCCGCCCCAGCGGCCGACGCCGTCGCGCCGGGGGCCGCTGCCGTGAGCGAGATCGACGAGAACGAAATCGACGTCGCGGTCGAGGATCCGCGCTGGGAGGGCGTCGCGCCCGACCTCGAGGCCTTCGTCGCCCGCGCCGTCGAGGCGGCACTCGCCATCGTGCCGCCGGACGGACCGATCGAGATCAGCATCGTGCTCACCGACGATCCTGCGGTGCAGGAGCTGAACCGCACCTGGCGGGGCAAGGACAAGCCGACCAACGTGCTGTCCTTCCCCAACGAGCAGCCGCATGGCGGCGGGCCGCGTCTCCTCGGCGACGTGGTTCTTGCGTATGACACACTCCTGCGCGAGAGTGGGGAGCAGTCCAAGCCCCTCGACCACCACCTCGCCCATCTCGTGGTTCATGGCACGCTGCACCTCCTCGGTCACGACCACGAGCTCGGCGACGCCGAGGCCGACGCCATGGAGGCGTTGGAGGTCGCGGCCCTGCGGCGCCTCGGCGTGCCGGACCCGTATGGCGATGCGGCCGGTTGAACCGCGGACGCCCTCACCCCAGACGCGAGAGACATGAGCAACGATCGAAGTCGCAGCGCCGCCGCGACCGCGCAGGCGATCCCGGAGGACGACAGTCCGGGGCGCGAACCCTGGTATGATCGCCTTCTCAACATCTTCCACCTGAAGGCGCGCGACGCCCAGCGCGACGGCCTGTCGGACGCCCTCGCCGAGATGCAGAACGGCGCCCACCCGGTCTCCCCGGTCGAGCAGGCCATGCTCAAGAACGTGCTGAGCCTCCACCGGGTGCGGGTCGACGACGTGATGATCCCCCGGGCCGACGTGGTGGCGGTCTCGATCGACACCGCCCTCGGGGACCTGCTCAAGGTGTTCCGCAGCGCCGGCCATTCCCGCCTGCCGGTCTACGGCGAGAGCCTCGACGATCCCCGCGGCATGGTCCACATCCGCGACTTCGTCGACTACATGGCGAGCCGGGCCGAATCCGGCGGCGACCGCCTGCCCGACCTCGCCGAGGTCGATCTCACGGCGACGCTCGCCACCACCCGCATCCTGCGGCCGGTGCTGTTCGTGCCGCCCTCCATGCCGGCGATCGACCTGCTCGCCCGGATGCAGGCGAGCCGCACCCACATGGCCCTCGTCATCGACGAGTATGGCGGCACCGACGGCCTGATCTCGATCGAGGACCTGATCGAGGTCGTGGTCGGCGACATCGAGGACGAGCACGACGTCGCCGAGACCCACCGCGTCCTCAAGGTCGACGGCGAGAGCGAGATCTTCGTCGCCGACGCGCGGGCGAGCCTCGACGACGTCGCCGAGGCGACCGGGGTCGACCTCGCCGCGGCGGTGGGGGAGGCGGCCGAGGAGGTCGATACCCTCGGCGGCCTGATCGTCACCATCGCCGGCCGGGTCCCGGCACGGGGCGAGGTCATCGCCGTGCCGGGCGATTTCGAGGTCGAGGTGCTGGACGCCGATCCGCGGCGGATCAAGCGCCTGCGCATGCATCGCGGCCTCGCCCGGCTCGAAGGGCCGGAGACACCCCTGGCCCTGCCGCCGCCCGACGGCCAGGCCAGCCTGCGGACCGATTCCGCCGCCTGATTGTTCCCGCGGCGCCCTGCGTGGCGTCGCCACGCGAGTCCGCCCATGCACGACATCGACACCAGCGGGGCGGCGCTCGCCGCCCCGGCGGCATCCTTCGGCCTCGCGCCGCTCGCCCACCGCATCGCCCTGACCTCCGGCTGGACGAGGCTGGCCCTGGCCTGGCTCGCCGGCGCTTGCGGGGCCCTGGCGATGCCGCCCTTCGGGATCCTGCCTGCCCTCTGCGCCGCCCTGGTGCCGGCGGTCTGGCTGCTCGACGGGGCGGCGGTCGCCTCCTCGCGTCTCGGCCGGCGCGCCGGCACGGCGCTCGCCGCCGGGGCGATCGGCTGGGCCTGGGGCTTCGGCTATCTCACGGCCGGCCTGTGGTGGCTCGGCGCCGCCTTCCTGGTCGAGGCCGATCAGTTCGCCTACCTGATGCCGCTCGGCGTGCTCGGCCTGCCGGCGGCGCTCGGGCTGTTCTACGGTGCGGGCTTCGCCGTCGCCCGGCTCCTCTGGTCACCGGGCCCGGGCCGGATCGCCGCTCTCGCCTGCGGCCTGGGCGCCGCCGAGTGGCTGCGCGGGCACCTGTTCACCGGCTTTCCCTGGAACGCCCTCGGGATGGCGCTCGGCCAGAACCTCTGGTTGATGCAGGCCGCCTCGGTCGTCGGCCTCTACGGGCTGACCGTGCTGGCGGTGCTGGCTTGCGCCGCCCCTGCCACCCTCGCCGATGCGGGGGGAGCGTCGCGGCGGTTCGGGCCGTCCGTCGCCGCTTTCCTCGTCCTCGCCGGCCTCGCGGCCGGCGGAGCACTGCGGGTACCGGCCGGCCCGGTGCCGGAGGTGCCCGGCGTGCGCCTGCGCCTCGTCCAGGCCAACATCCCGCAGGATGCCCGCTTCAACCCGCGCAACCGCGAGGGCATCCTCGAGCGCTATCTGGGCTTGAGCGACAGCGCCACCGCTCCGGACCGGCAGGGCCTGCGGGACGTCACCCACCTGATCTGGCCGGAATCCTCGTTCCCGTTCCTGATCCAGCGCGATCCCCAGGCGCTGCGGCGGATCGGTTCGGCGCTGCCGCCCGGCACGCTCCTCGTCACCGGCGCGGCGCGCGCCGACGAGCCGCTGCCTGGTGAGCGACTGCACTTCTACAACGCGATCCTGATGATCGGGCAGGACGGCTTCGTCGGCGGGCGCTACGACAAGCTCCACCTCGTGCCCTTCGGCGAATACCTGCCGGGGCCGGTCGACAGCTTGCTGCGCGCGCTCGGCCTCAAGCAGTTCGTCGCGGTGCCGGGAGGCTTCACCGCGGGCGAGGCGGCGGAGCGGCCCCCTCTCACGGTTCCGGGCCTGCCGCCGGTGGCGCCCTCGATCTGTTACGAGGCGATCTTCCCTGGCGCCGTCGCCTCGCGCCGGGAGCGTCCCGGCCTCCTCCTCAACGTGACCAATGACGGCTGGTTCGGCGACACGCCCGGCCCCCGCCAGCATTTCGCACAGGCGCGCCTGCGTGCCGTTGAGGAAGGGATCCCGCTCGTCCGTGCCGCGAATACCGGGATCAGTGCGGTGGTCGATCCTTACGGAAGGGTGACCGGGATGTTGTCGGTCGGCACCGAGGGGGTCCTCGATCGCAATCTCCCGGAGAACCTTAGGGAAAGGACCGCATACGTACGTTTCGGCGATGTTTTTTTCACCCTCCTGCTTCTAGGGTGCGGCGTGATGGCCCTTGCGGCGCGCTATCGTCGCGCGCCTCCACCGCCCCGCGGAGCGTCGATGTGAAGAAGGCACCCGATCCGGTTGATCGTCATGTCGGGCATCGTGTGCGCGTCCGCCGCCTTCTCATCGGCATAAGCCAGGAGAAGCTGGGCGATGCGCTCGGCGTGACGTTTCAGCAGATCCAGAAATACGAGAAAGGCACCAACCGGATCAGTGCCAGCCGGCTCCGCCAGATCGCCGATATGCTGAACGTGCCGGTGAGCTTCTTCTACGAGGGAGCGCCGCGCCAGGACGGCGCCCGAAGCGAGGAGGGAGGGGCGGAGCCTGCCTCCGACCACGGCGCCAACGACGTGTTCTGGACCAGCCAGGACCTGCAGCTGGTCCGCGCCTTCCAGCGCATCACCGACCATCAGGTGCGCCGGCGCATCATCAGCCTTGTCGAGGCGATCGGCGCAGGCACCGCCCCGTCCGACAAAGCGGAGTGACGCTCCCGGAGACCCGGGGTTGCACGGGATTCCCTGCCCAGGCCGCCGCCACGCCTGTATGACCCTGTCGGAACGCGCGCAGGCGCGATGAATTCGCGTGCGAGCGCGACAGGGAGGGACGGCCTTGCGGACCATCGAACGGGAGCCCGGCGCGGAAACCGCACGGCCGGGGCGGGCACAGGCCGGATTCCATCCAGTCCTGATCGGCCTCGGGCTGATGCTGGTCGCCTTCAATCTCCGCCCCGCCCTGTCGAGCGTCGGTCCGCTCCTGCCGGGCATCCGGATCGAAACCGGCCTTTCCGGCGCCCTCGCGGGGGCCCTGGTCACGCTGCCCGTCCTGTGCCTCGGCGTGTTCGGCCGCTTCGCGCCAGTGCTGGTGCGGCGCATCGGCCCGGATGCCGCCGTGCTGGCCGCCCTGCTGGTGCTGGCCCTCGGCCTCGTCCTGCGCGGCCTTGGCGGATTGCCGCTGCTGTTCCTCGGCTCGGTGGTCGCCGCCGCGGCGATCGGAATCGTCGGGGTGATCCTGCCCGGCATCGTCAAGCGCGACTTCCCCGATCAGGCCGGGCTGATGACGGGGCTCTACACCGCGCTCCTCTGCCTCGGTGCCGCCGCCGGCGCCGGCTTCACCGTGCCGGTGCGCCACGTCCTCGGGCTCGGCTGGGCGGGGGCCCTGATGCTGTGGGCGGCGCCCGCCCTCGTGGCCGCGGCCGCCTGGCTGCCCTTCGTGCGCGCCCGGCCGCTCCCCTCCGCCTCGGCCGCGCACCCGTCCGGCCGGCTTTGGCGCGATCCCCTGGCGTGGCAGGTCACCGCCTTCATGGGACTGCAATCGTCGCTCGCCTACATCGTGTTCGGCTGGCTGCCCGCCGCCCTGGTCGACAGAGGTTTCGACGTCGTATCGGCCGGCCTCGTCGCCTCGGTCTCGGCGCTGGCGCAGGGTCTGCTCGCGCTCCTGGTGCCGACGCTCGCCGCGCGCCGGCCGGATCAGCGCCCCTGGGTGGTGCTGGTGATCGGCCTGCCGCTCGTCGGCTTCACCGGGCTGCTGGTCGGGCCGCTGGCGCTCGCCTGGGGCTTCGCGCTGCTCCTCGGCCTCGGGCTCGGCGGCTGCTTCGGCCTCGCCCTGACGCTGATCGTGCTGCGGGCCGGCGATCCCCGCGCCGCCGCCGAGCTCTCCGCCATGGCCCAGGGCGTCGGCTATTGCGGCGCGGCCCTCGGGCCGTTCCTGGTCGGCATCGTGCACGATCTCAGCGGCGGATGGGGCCTGCCGGCGCTGCTCTATGCCGGGTTGTGCCTCGCGGCGGGGAGCTTCGGCCTGCTCGCCGCGCGGGACCGGACCGTGCGGATCTGATCGTCCCGCGCCCCCGCCTCGGTCCGGCCGGGGGCGCGTGATCGCGTCAGTTGCTGCGCACCAGCGCTTCGAGCACCTTCGCACCCGGCCGGCCGGTCTGCGGCATGCCGAGGCGGCGCTCGATGTCCTTGATCGCCTCGCGGGTCTTCGCGCCGACCCGGCCGTCGGGCTCGCCGACGTCGTAGCCGCGGGCGGCCAGCGCGCTCTGCAGGCTGCGCCGCTCGGCCCGGGACAGGGGCGGGTCGTCGGTCGGCCAGGCGGTCTGCACGCCGGCCTTGCCGCGCAGGCGGTCCGACAGGACCGCGATGGCGAGACCGTAGGACTCGGCGGCGTTGTAGGAGTAGATCGCGTCGAAGTTCCTGGTCACCAGGAAGGCCGGCCCGTTCGCGCCGGCCGGGGCCAGGATGCCCACCGCTCCGTCGGCCGAAAGCGGCCGTCCGTCGAGCCGGGTGACGCCGAGCGACGCCCAATGCGCCACCGGCTTCTTGTTCTTGCGGCCCGCCGCCGAGACGTTGAAGCCGGGGGGAAGCCGCACCTCGTAGCCCCAGGGCTGGCCGTTATGCCACTTGGCGACGCGCAGGAAGTTGGCGGTGGAGCCGACCGCGTCCGGCACCGAATCGACCACGTCGCGCCGCCCGTCGCCGTCGAGGTCGACCGCGAGGCGCTGGTAGGTGGTCGGCATGAACTGGGTCTGGCCGAAGGCGCCGGCCCAGGAGCCGCTCAGGCGCTCGGGCGCGATGTCGCCCCGGTCGATGATCTTGAGGGTGGCGATCAATTCGCCCTTGAAGAAGTCCCGCCGGCGGGTACCGCCGCAGGCGAGCGTCGCCAGGGACTGCACCAGCGGCATCTTGCCGAGGTTCTTGCCGAAATTCGATTCGACGCCCCACACCGCCGCGATGGTGTAGCGGTCGACGCCGTAGCGCGCCTCGGCCTGGGCGAGGGCATTGGCGTGCTGGCGCATCGCGGCGCGGCCGTCATCGACCCGCTCGTCGTCGACGAGGGCGGCCATGTAGTCCCAGATCGGGGTCTTGAACTCGGGCTGGGCCTGGGACAGCTCGATCACCTTGTCGTCGAAGGTGATGCCGGCCGTGGCCCGCTGGAACGCCGCCGGCGATACGCCGGCCGCCGCCGCCTCCTGGCCGATTCCGGCGAGGCAGGAGCGGAAATCCGCCCACGCCGCCTGCGGCAGGCCGATTCCGGCGAGGCAGAGCAGGGTGGCGGCCTTGAGGGTCGCGCGCCGCGTCATGAGCAGAGATCTCTCCCGTTTCGCCGATCCAAGCACCGGAATAGGGCGTCATCAGGGTTAAGGAAAACCTGATGGAATCGGCGACCGGAGGGAGATCCGCCGCGGCGAACCGCCCGCCAGCCTCGCGGGATTATCGTGTGGGGGAAATCGTCGGGCCCCGGACGGCGGACTTGCGCCGTCAGGCCCAGGGCCGCTCGGCGAGCTTCTGCTCGTAGGCGTCGATCGCCGGCGCCTTCTCGAGGGTCAGGCCGATGTCGTCGAGACCGTTGAGCAGGTTGTGCTTGCGGCCGGGATCGATGTCGAAGTGGAGCGTGCCGCCGTCCGGCCCCTTGATGACCTGGTTCTCGAGGTCGATCGTCAGCGTCGCGTTGGCGCCGCGATTCGCGTCGTCGAGGAGCTTCTCCAGGTCCTCCGGCTTCACCGTGATCAGCAGGATGCCGTTCTTGGCGCTGTTGTTGAAGAAGATGTCGGCGAAGCTGGTCGAGATGATGCAGCGGATGCCGAAATCGGCGAGCGCCCAGGGGGCGTGCTCGCGCGACGAGCCGCAGCCGAAATTGTCGCCTGCCACCAGGATCTTGGCGTTGCGGTAGGCCGGCTGGTTGAGGACGAAGTCGGGATTCTCCGAGCCATCGTCGCGGTAGCGCATCTCGGAGAACAGGCCCTTGCCGAGGCCGGTGCGCTTGATCGTCTTGAGGTATTGCTTGGGGATGATGCGGTCGGTGTCGACGTTGACGATCGGCAGCGGCGCCGCGACGCCCTCAAGAACGGTGAACTTTTCCATTGATGTATCGTCCGAGATGCGCGCCGCGCGGGACGGATCCCGCGCGACGCCAGTTCGGAGGTGTTCTAGCAATTCGCCGATGCGGCGGGAAGCGCAAGCCGCATCGGCGCGAGCGCGTCGCTATCGCGAGCCGGACAGCTCCAGCACGTCGTCGAAGGTGCGCAGGCCGGGCCGGGGCGAGTTCACCAGCACCGCCATGTTGCCCGGGGCGTGCTGGTTCTTCCACATCTTGGTGTGGGCCTCGGGAATCTTGTCCCAGGGGAACAGCTCGCTCATGCAGGGATCGACCCGGCGGTCGATCACGAACTGGTTGGCGGCGGCGGCCTGCTTCAGGTGGGCGAAGTGCGAGCCCTGGATGCGCTTCTGCCGCATCCAGACGTAGCGGGCGTCGAAGGTGATGTTGAAGCCGGTCGTGCCGGCGCAGAACACCACCATGCCGCCGCGCTTCACCACCAGCGCCGAGACCGGGAAGGTCGCCTCGCCCGGGTGCTCGAAGACGATGTCGACGTCGTTGCCCTTGCCGGTGATGTCCCAGATCGCCTTGCCGAACTTGCGGGCTTCCTTGGTCCACTCGTTGAACTCGGGCGAGTTCACCTTGGGCAGCTGGCCCCAGCAGTTGAAGTCCTTGCGGTTGATGACGCCCTTGGCGCCCAGGCTCATGACGTAGTCGCGCTTCGACTCGTCGGAGATCACCGCGATGGCGTTGGCGCCGGCCGCCGCGCAGAGCTGCACGCCGAACACGCCGAGGCCGCCGGACGCGCCCCAGATCAGCACGTTCTGGCCCGGCTTGATCGTGTGCGGCGCGTGGCCGAACAGCATCCGGTAGGCGGTGGCCAGCGTGAGCGTGTAGCAGGCGCTTTCTTCCCAGGTCAGGTGCTGGGGCCGCCGCATCAGCTGGCGCGACTGCACCCGGCAGAACTGGCCGAAGGAGCCATCCGGGGTCTCGTAGCCCCAGATGCGCTGGGACGGCGAGAACATCGGGTCGCCGCCGTTGCATTCCTCGTCGTCGCCGTCGTCCTGGTTACAGTGGACGATGACCTCGTCGCCGACCTTCCAGCGCTTCACCTTGGCGCCGACCGCCCAGACGATGCCCGAGGCGTCCGACCCGGCGACGTGGAAATCCGCCTTGTGGACGTCGAACGGCGAGATCGGCTCTCCGAGGCCCGCCCAGACGCCGTTGTAGTTGACGCCGGCGGCCATGACGAGGACGAGCACCTCGTCGTCGCCGATCGACCAGGTCGGCAGCACCTCGATCTGCATCGAGGTTTCCGGCGGCCCATGGCGCTCACGGCGGATCGCCCAGGCATACATCTTCGCCGGGACGTGGCCGAGCGGCGGAATCTCGCCGATCTCGTAGAGATCCTTCAGCTGGGGCCCACCCTTTGCCACCGGTTCCAGCGCGGCACTCGCTGCCATTGCGGACCCTCCCTCGGTATGATGCACTGCACCGTGAATTCTAGCGCCGTTCCAAAGGGCCTCAATAGCCCATTTGGCGGCGTGGCCACCGTGTCGGCCTTACGTCATGGATGACGGTCAAGCCGGGTACGGTTACCATTCCGGCCTCAGGCGGGCATCCGGGCCCGCGGGCAGCCGGACAACGAGGGCGAGGGCGCAGATGGGCGAGCCGGACGTCAAGCGGGACAAGCCGTGGATCATCCGCACCTATGCGGGCCATTCCACGGCGGCGGAATCGAACGCGCTTTACCGCGGAAACCTCGCCAAGGGGCAGACCGGCCTGTCGGTCGCCTTCGACCTGCCGACGCAGACCGGCTACGACCCCGACCACGAGCTCGCCCGCGGCGAGGTCGGCAAGGTCGGCGTCTCGATCGCGCATCTCGGCGACATGCGGACCCTGTTCCAGGACATCCCGCTTTCCCAGATGAACACCTCGATGACCATCAACGCCACGGCCCCCTGGCTGCTGGCCTTGTACCTCGCGGTGGCCGAGGAGCAGGGGGCGCCGTTCTCGGCCCTCCAGGGCACGACCCAGAACGACATCATCAAGGAATACCTGTCGCGGGGCACCTACGTCTTCCCGCCCGGGCCCTCGCTGCGGCTCACCAAGGACGTGATCCTGTTCACGACGAGCCAGGTTCCGAAATGGAACCCGATGAACGTCTGCTCCTACCACCTGCAGGAGGCGGGGGCGACGCCGGTCCAGGAGCTGTCCTACGCGCTCGCCGTGGCCATCGCGGTGCTGGACACGGTGCGTGACGACCCGGCCTTCGACGAGGCGAGCTTCGCCGACGTGGTCGGGCGGATCTCGTTCTTCGTCAATGCGGGCCTGCGCTTCGTCACCGAGATCTGCAAGATGCGGGCGTTCTGCGATCTCTGGGACGAGATCACCCGCGACCGTTACGGCATCGACGATCCGAGGAAGCGCATCTTTCGCTACGGCGTGCAGGTGAACTCCCTCGGGCTCACCGAGCAGCAGCCGGAGAACAACGTCCACCGCATCCTGATCGAGATGCTGGCGGTGACGCTCTCCAAGCGCGCCCGCGCCCGCGCGGTGCAGCTGCCGGCCTGGAACGAGGCGCTCGGCCTGCCGCGCCCGTGGGACCAGCAATGGTCGATGCGGATGCAGCAGATCCTCGCCTTCGAGACCGACCTGCTCGAATACGACGACATCTTCGACGGGTCGGTGGTCGTCGACGCCAAGGTCGAGGCCCTGAAGGCGGAAACCCGGGCGGAGCTGGCCCGGATCGGGGCGCTCGGCGGCGCGGTCGCGGCGATCGAGACCGGGACGATGAAGCGGGCCCTGGTCGAATCGAACGCCAGGCGCATCGCCGCCATCGAACGCGGCGAGCAGGTCGTGGTCGGCGTCAACAAGTTCCAGAACGGCGAGCCCTCGCCGCTCACCGCCGGCGACGGCGCGATCTTCACCGTCTCCGAGACCGTCGAGATGGAGGCGCAAAGCCGCATCAAGGCCTGGCGCAGCCAGCGCGATTCCGCCGCGGTCGCCGCAGCCCTCGACGAGCTGGAGGCGTCCGCCCGCGAAGGCCGCAACGTGATGCCGGCCTCGATCGCCTGCGCCAAGGCCGGCGTCACCACCGGCGAATGGGGCGAGCGCCTGCGCCAGGTCTTCGGCGAGTACCGCGCCCCCACCGGCGTGACCCCGGAGACCGTCACCTCGGGGGCGGCCGAGGAGGCGCGCCTGCTCATCGCCGATCTCGGCGAGCGGCTGGGCGAGGCGCCGAAGCTCGTCGTCGGCAAGCCCGGCCTCGACGGCCACTCGAACGGCGCCGAGCAGATCGCTCTGCGCGCCCGCGACGTCGGCTTCGACGTGACCTATGACGGCATCCGCCAGACTCCGGCCGAGATCGTCGCCAAGGCGCGCGAGCGCAACGCCCACATCATCGGCCTGTCGATCCTCTCCGGCTCGCACGTGCCGCTGGTGCGCGAGGTCCGCTCGCGGTTGCGCCAGGAGGGCCTCGACCACATCCCGGTCGTCGTCGGCGGCATCATCTCGCCGGAGGACGAGCTGGTGCTGAAGAATATGGGCGTGGCCGCGATCTACACCCCGAAGGACTACGCCCTCGACACGATCATGGTCGGCCTCGCCAAGGTGGTCGAGCGCTCGATCGCCAAGCGCGAGGCGGAGGACGCGGAGCCGCGGCGGGAAGAGGTGTTCTGAGGGCGCCGGCTTCGTTTCCCGCGAGCGAACCCACGACCTCTGTATCATCCCGGGCGCCGCTGTCGCGGCCCCGGGATGAACCTGGGCGCGGGTGGTCGTCGCGACATGTCCGGTCGCGCGACTGATCAAGCAAGTCCCAGTCTATCACTCTCCCTTGACTGTTGTACGCGCCGGCGCACACTCCCCGAACCGCGCCGATCCTACGAGCGCGCGACAACGGGAGGAAGACCATGCTGACGCGCCGCGGTTTTGCGGGGTTCGCCTCGTGCGCGATCTGCAGCCTGACCGGCTTTCTCGCTACCGATGCCGGGGCGCAGACGCCGCCCGCCGCCACGCCGGGGGTGAAGCGCAAGATGCTGGGACAGACGGAAGGGCCTGCCCCCGGCTACGTCACCATCACGGCCGAGGTCGAGATCGAGGCCGGCGTGCTGGTCGGCCGCCACACCCATCCGGGAATCGAATCGGGCTACGTCATCGAGGGCGAGATCGAGCTGCCGATCGAGGGCCAGCCGACCCGCGTCCTCAAGGCCGGCGACGGCTTCCAGGTGCCGCCGGGCGTGCCGCATGGCGGGGCCAAGAGCGGGGCGAAGCCGGTGCGCCTCGTCAGCACCTACATCGTCGAGAAGGGCAAGCCGCTGGCCTCGCCGGCGTGAGGCGCCGTCTGGCTGCGGCGGAGCCGGTGGGGTAGGGGTTGGGCCCGCCGTCCCGCTCATTCCCGCCGCATGTCGCTCAGCCCTCTCGTCGCAATCCCCCTCGCCGCGGCCCTGTCGGCCGGGCTGATCGTCGCCTTACGGCCGCTGCTCCAGCGCTACGCCCTCGCGCGGCCGAACGCCCGGTCGAGCCACCGTGTGCCGACCCCGCAGGGCGGCGGCATCGCGGTGGTGGCCGCCGCCCTCGCGGTCCTGTTCGGGCTGGGCGGAGGGCTGGGGAGCGACGTCGCGGCCCTGGCCGTGGGTACGCTCGCCCTGGCGCTCGTCGGCGCCGTCGACGACATCCGGCCCCTGTCGGTGAGGATGCGCCTGCCGCTCCAGGCCGCGTCCGTGGTCCTGGTGCTCACCGCCGCCGGCGGGCAGCTGGTGCCCGAGCTGCCGCTGTGGTTCGAGCGTGGCCTCGCGGTCCTGGCCGGCCTGTGGTTCGTCAACCTCGTGAACTTCATGGACGGGCTCGACTGGATGACGGTGGCCGAGATGGTGCCCCTGCTCGGCGCCCTCGTGGCCTTCGGCCTCGCCGGATCTCTGCCCGCTCCGGCGGCCCTGGTGGCCGGGGCGCTTCTCGGCGGGCTTCTCGGCTTCGCGCCGTTCAACCGGCCGGTGGCGAAGCTCTTCCTCGGCGATGTCGGCTCGCTGCCGGTCGGGCTCCTCGTCGCCTGGCTGCTCTACCGGCTGGCGGGGGAGGGAGGCCTGACTGCCGCGATCCTGCTGCCGCTCTACTACCTCGCCGACGCCACCCTGACCCTCGGGCGACGGGCGCTCGCCGGCGAGGCGGTCTGGCAGGCCCATCGCAGCCACTTCTACCAGCGCGCCACGGCCAACGGCCGCTCCGTGCCCTTCGTAGTCGGGGCGGTCTTCGCCCTGAATCTCGCCCTGGCGCTCCTCGCCGCCGCAACGCTGGCCGCTCCGGGCTGGGCGACCTCCTCCGTCGCTCTCCTCCTCGGCGCGGGCCTCGTCGCCGGCCTGCTCCGGCTCTTCTCCCTGCCCGCCGTCAGGAATGTCGCCGCATGACCGCTCCCCTCGTCGCCCTCACCGGCTCGACCGGCTTCATCGGCCGGCATCTCCTGGCGGCCCTGACCGCCCGGGGCTACCGGGTGCGGGTGCTGCTGCGCCGGCCGGTGGAGCTGCCGCCGGGCATCAGCAGCGCGGTGGTGGGCGACCTCGCCCGGCCGCAGAACATGGCGGCGGCTTTGTCCGGGGCCGACGCCGTGGTCCACTCGGCCGGTCTCGCCCACGCGATGTCGGGGGCGCCGGAGGACGATTACCGGACCTTCAACACGGAGGCGACCCGCGGCCTCGCCCAGGCGGCGGCCCGTGCGCGGGTGCGCCGCTTCGTCTTCCTGTCCTCGATCCGGGCCCAGAGCGGACCATCCGCCGCCGGAATCCTCACCGAGTCCGAGATTCCGGCGCCGACCGATCCCTATGGCCGCTCGAAGCTCGCCGCCGAGGAGGCCCTGGCGGGCATCGACATCGATTACGTGTCCCTGCGGCCGGTGCTGGTCTACGGGCCCGGCCAGAAGGGCAACATGGCGGCGCTGATGCGGCTCGCCGGCGCCCCCTATCCGCTCCCCCTCGGGGGGCTCACCGGGCGGCGCTCCCTGGTCTCGGTCGAATCGTTGAGCGATGCCGTCGACGCGGTGCTCAGGGCGCCCGGTCCGCTGCGCCGGCCGTTGATCGTCAGCGAGGCCGAGCCGTTGCGCGTGCCGGAGATGATCGCGTCCCTGCGTGCCGGCCTCGGCCGGGGGCCGGGCCTAGTGCCGGTGCCGCAAGCCCTTCTCGAGGCGGCCTTGAGGCTCACCGGGCGCAGCGAATTGCGCGAGCGCCTGGCCGGCTCCCTCGTCGTCCGCGCGGCGGGCCTGGAGGCATTGGGATGGACCGCGCCGATCGAGACGCGACGCGGTCTCGCGGCCTTGGCCCGGGCCGGCGGCTGAGCGCCGACCCGAATCGACGCGGAGGGATCAATCCTCGGCGTCGTCCTCCTCGTCGCTCTGGCGAATGCCGTAGCGGTTCTCGAGGTTCGCGGCGGCGCGCGGCGCACGCTCTCCGAGGTCGCGGGCGTCGCGCGGCCCGTCGGGGCCGAGGGCGCGGGGCTGGCGCGGCGGGCGGTCGCCCTGGTCGCGGCCGATGCGCGGGATCAGCTGCACGATGTCGACGAAGTCGTCGGCCTGGCGGCGCAGCTCGTCGGCGACCATCGGCGGCTGGGTCTGCACCGTCGAGACCACGGTCACCCGGACGCCGCGGCGCTGCATCGCCGCCACCAGGGGCCGGAAGTCGCCGTCGCCGGAGAACAGCACCATGTGGTCGATATAGGGGCTCAGCTCCATGGCATCGATCGTCAGCTCGATGTCCATGTTGCCCTTGACCTTGCGCCGGCCGGTCGAGTCGGTGAACTCCTTCACCGGCTTGGTCACGACGCGGTAGCCGTTATAGTCGAGCCAGTCGATCAGGGGGCGGATCGAGGAATATTCCTGGTCCTCGACCAGGGCCGTGTAATAGAAGGCGCGAACGAGATTCTCGCGCGCACGGAAGTCGGCCAGGAGCTTGCGGTAGTCGATATCGAAGCCGAGGGCCTTCGTAGTGGCGTAGATGTTGGCGCCGTCGATGAACAGGGCGCTGCGGGGTGGAACGGGCATCCGTTATCCTTGAGACGCGCGGTACGGCCGCACGGAAAAAAAATGACTTGCGAGAAAAGCCGCTACGAGCAGAGCACTGCCCCCTCGAGTATCAGGGTCGGAGGCAATCAGCGCGGGTGCCGCACACCGGACAGCGGCCGCAATAGCCGCAGCTAAGAACGCGCCGCCGCGTCTGTCAAGGCACGGCAGCGCGGGAGGGGATAAGCCGGATGGCCGAAATCGCGAGACGCGATCCTCGGCCGATGCCGCCTTCAGGCGCCCGGCAGGGCGCGGCTGCCGGGCTTCACCGCGGGAATCGCGGCCAGTTCGGGCGGCAGCTGGTCGGCGGGGTAGTTCGGGATGTCGAGGGTGACGAGGGCGACGAGGGGCAGGCCGAGATCGACCTTGCCGCCCGACCGGTCGATCAGGCAGGCCGCGCCCACCACCTCGCCGGGCTCGGAGGTCAGCGCCGCCAGGCATTCGCGCGAGGACAGGCCGGTGGTGACGATGTCCTCGACCATCACCGCGCGGGCGCCCTTCGGGATCTGGAAGCCGCGGCGCAGGGAGAACGGCTTGCCCGGGTCGCGCTCGACGAAGATCGCCTTGGCGCCGAGCGCCCGGGCGGTCTCGTAGCCCGGCACGATGCCGCCGATCGCCGGCGAGACGACGTAGTCGACCTGCCCGAAGCGATCCGCGATCCGCTCGGCCAAGGCCCCGCAGACCCGCGCGGTGCGCACCGGATCGGTGAAGATCGCCATCTTCTGCAGGAACACCGCGCTGTGCAGGCCCGAGGAGAGCACGAAATGGCCCTCGAGCAGGGCGCCGGCGGAGCGGAATTCGGCGAGGACGTCGTCGGAGGTCATGGCAGCCTTCAGTGGTCGTTGGAGCGGCACTGAGCCGGGGCTTGTGGCAGCGAGCCGGCCCCGGTGCAATCCTATCCGTTCACCCGATCCACCCGGCTCACCACGCGCTTGGCCCGCAGCTCCGACACGATGGCGTTGAGGTGCTTCAGGTCCCACACCGCAAGATCGATGGTGACGTCGGTGAAGTCCTGGGTCCGCCGCTTCATCGAGATGTTGTCGATGTTGCCGTCGTGGTCGGCGATCACCTGGGCGATCTGGGCGAAGCTGCCCGGCTCGTTGATCGATTGCAGGGCGAGGCGGGCCGGGAAGCGCTGGTTGGAAGCGCCGTCCACGTCCCAGCGCACGTCGAGCCACAGATCGGGCTCGTTGTCGAAGGCGGCGAGCGCCGGCGACTGGATCGGGTAGATGGTCACGCCCTCGCCTGGCGTGAGGATGCCGACGATGCGGTCCCCCGGCACCGCGCCGCCATCGGGGGCGAAGCGCACCGGCAAGTCGCGGTCGAGGCCGCGGATCGGGATCCCGCCCTCCTCCGGCCCGCCCTTGCCGGCGCCGGGCTTGCCGGGCCAGGTCAGGCGCACCGTCTGGTCCTTGTCGAGGGACAGGCGCCCGGCACCGTTGACGTGGGGCCGCGGCTGGCCCGGCGTGGCGGCCGGGCTCGCCGCGCCGCGGCGCTCGTCCTTGTAGTCGGGATAGACCGCCTTCACGACGTCGCCGGAGAACATCTCGCCGCGGCCCACCGCCGCGAAGACGTCCTCGGTCGATTGGCGGGCGAGGCGGGGCAGGGCGCCGCGCAGCTTCTCGTCGGAGAAGTTCTTGCCCGCCCGCTCGAAGGCGCGATCGAGGATCTGGCGGCCCAAGCCCGCATATTGCCGGCGCACCGCCGAGCGGGTGGCCCGCCGGATCGCCGCCCGGGCCTTGCCGGTGACGACGAGGGATTCCCAGGCCGCCGGCGGGGTCTGGCCGTCGGCCCGCGCGATCTCGACCTCGTCGCCGTTCTGCAATTCGGTGAGGAGGGGCGCGATGCGGCCGTTGATCTTGGCGCCGACGGCGGTGTTGCCGACATCGGTATGGACCGCGTAGGCGAAGTCGATCGGCGTCGCGCCGCGGGGCAGGGCGATCAGCCTTCCCTTCGGGGTGAAGCAGAAGACCTGGTCCTGGAACAGCTCGAGCTTGGTGTGCTCCAGGAACTCCTCCGGGCTGTCGCCCTCGGCCAGGAGCTCGATGGTCCGGCGCAGCCACTGATAGGCGCCGCTCTCGGTGGCGAGGTGCGGCGCGCCGTCCTTGTAGAGGGCGTGCGCGGCGATGCCGTACTCGCCGATCTCGTCCATCTCCGTGGTGCGGATCTGGAGCTCGACGCGCTGGCTCTTCGGCCCGATGACGGTCGTGTGGATCGACCGGTAATCGTTCTGCTTCGGGGTCGAGATGTAGTCCTTGTAGCGCCCCGGCACCATCGGCCAGGTGGTGTGGACGACACCGAGCGCCCGGTAGCAGGTGTCGACCTCGTCGACGATCACCCGGAAGCCGAAGATGTCGGACAGTTGCTCGAAGGCGACCGACTTGCGCTCCATCTTGCTCCAGATCGAGTAGGGGCGCTTCTGCCGCCCCTTCACGGTGGCGGCGATGCCGGCATTGGCGAGCTTGGCGACGAGGTCGCGCTCGATGCTCTCGACCAGCCGCTCGGACTTGGCCGAGAGGTCGGCGAGCCGCTTGGCGATCGTGGCGTAGACGTCGGGCTTCAGGTTGACGAAGGAGAGGTCTTCCAGCTCCTCGCGCAGCTCCTGCATGCCCATGCGGCTCGCCAGCGGCGCGTAGATGTCGAGGGTCTCCTGGGCGATGCGGGCGCGCTTCTCCGCCGGCATGTGCTGCAGGGTGCGCATGTTGTGCAGCCGGTCGGCGAGCTTGACCAGCAGCACCCGCACGTCGGCCGCGATGGCGAGCAGCAGCTTGCGGAAGTTCTCGCCCTGCGCGGCGCGCTTCGAGACCAGGTCGAGGCGCTTGATCTTGGTCAGGCCGTCGACGAGCTTGCCGATCTCGGGGGTGAACACCCGGTTGATCTCGTCGAGGGTGGCGGCCGTATCCTCGACGGTGTCGTGCAGCACCGCCGCCACGATGGTGGCGTCGTCGAGCCGCAGGTCGGTGAGGATGGCGGCCACCTCGAGCGGATGGGCGAAGAACGGGTCCCCCGAGGCGCGCTTCTGCGTGCCGTGCGCCCGCATCGCGTAGATGTAGGCCCGGTTCAGCAGCGCCTCGTCGGCGCCGGGATTATAGGCCTTGACCCGCTCGACGAGCTCGTACTGGCGCATCATCCGCCGTTGGTCTCCTTGGGCGCGCGAGAGCGCCGGCAGGGCCGGCGCGGAGGCGTCGCGGCGTGCCGGAACGAACCGGGTGCGCTGAACGCCGACGACGCTTGTGGAGGTCCGGGGGGCACTATCGAGCCGAACGCGCAGCCGCGCCAGCCCCTAAACGTCGCGCCAGCCCCGAACCGGGGGATGGCGAGGGATGAATCCGGGCCACGCCCTCGTGCCATGGTCGAACCCGGTCATGAAAAAACCCGGCCTTCCGGCCGGGTTCGGTTCGCGTCCCGCGCAGGCGCGGCGGCCGGAGGCTCAGTCGCCCTCTTCTTCGGTCTCTGTCGGGGGAGCGAGGTTCTCGAGGCCGCGCAGCAGGTCCTCCTCGCTCATCCGGTCGAACTGCACGTCGCCGTCGTCGCCGGAGGATTGAGGCGCCACCGCCGCGGCGGCGGGCGAGCTGGAGAGCAGCGGCACGGTCTCGGCCTCCGGCTCGTCGACCTCGACGTATTTCTGCAGCGAGTGGATCAGCTGCTCCTTGAGGTCGTCCGGCGTGATGGTCTCGTCGGCGATCTCGCGCAGGGCCACGACCGGGTTCTTGTCGCGGTCGCGGTCGATGGTGAGCGGGGCGCCGGAGGAGAGCAGGCGGGCCCGGTGGCCGGCCAGCAGCACCAGCTCGAAGCGGTTTTCGACCTTGTCGATGCAGTCCTCAACGGTGACGCGAGCCATGCGCGACCCCTTCCTTGGTCATACGAAACATCTCGGGATTCCGCCTCCCTACACGAGATGCCGTTTTGCAACAAGCTTCTGCGCCGCCGCGACCTTCGCCTCTGCCCGGACCCCGTATCCATCGAGGCACGTCGTGCCGTATCGTCCACAGCCTGAAGTGGAGCTACCCGCTTTGCACACGCCGCCTGACAGTCGCGGGAGACGACGAGGCGGGAGCGACAAGGGAGGGTCCGATGACCAACCGTCTGAGCCGGCGCCACCTGCTCGGCTGCGGCTGCACCCTGGGCGCGGCCATCGTCGCCACCGCGGCGATGCAGCCCGGCCTCGCCCTCGCGGTGGCACCGTCGAGCAAGCGCACCACGATGACGCCCGACCAGGCGCTCGAGGCGCTCAAGGAGGGCAACCGGCAGTTCAAGACCGACAGCCCGGTGCGCGCCGTCCAGGGCCGCGAGCGCCGCATCGAGATCGCCCTGGGCCAGACGCCGTTCTGCGTGCTGGTGAGTTGCTCGGATTCCCGCGTCTCGCCCGAGATCCTGTTCGGCCGCGGCCTCGGCGAATTGTTCATCGTGCGCAATGCCGGCAACACCGTCGACACCACGGCCCTCGGTTCGATCGAATACGCGGTGAGCAAGCTCGGCGTGCCGTTGATCCTGGTGATGGGCCACAGCCGCTGCGGCGCCGTCGAGGCGGCGGTGGACGTGGTGACGAACAACACGGTCTATCCGGGCGCCATCGGCCAGATGATCGAGCCGATCGTCCCCGCGGTGCTGGGCGTGCGCGACAAGGGCGGCGACCTCGTCGAGAACGCCGTGCGGGCGAATGTCGGCCGGGTGGTGCGGCGCCTGCGCACCGCCTCCGACCCGGAGCTTCTCACGCCTTTGGCCGAGAGGAGGCTCCGGATCGTCGGGGCCGCCTACAGCCTCGATACCGGCGAGGTCGACTTCTTCGACGAAGCCTGACGCCGCCGGAGGCCGGCGCCCGATTTTTTTACGGTCCGGCCACGCTTGACTAGCGGCGGCGGCTCTGCGACTGGCGCCGCCCAATCGCTGCGTCCCGCAGCCGCATCGCCATCCCAGGGCAGGAAGCATCCCGCACGTGTCGCGCGCCTTCATCTTTCCGGGCCAGGGCAGCCAGGCCGTCGGCATGGGCTCCGGCCTTGCCCAGGATCACGCCGCCGCCCGGGCGGTCTTCGCCGAGGTCGACGAGGCCCTGGGGCAGAACCTCTCCCGCCTGATGTTCGAGGGACCGGCCGAGGAGCTGACGCTCACCGCCAACGCCCAGCCGGCCCTGATGGCGTCGAGCATTGCGGTGCTGCGGGTGCTCGAGGCCGAGCGCGGCCTCGACCTCGCCCGGGACGTCGCGTACGTCGCCGGCCACTCGCTCGGCGAGTACAGCGCGCTCGCCGCCGCCGGCAGCCTGTCCCTCGCCGATGCGGCGCGCCTCCTGCGCCTGCGCGGCGACGCGATGCAAAAGGCGGTGCCGGTCGGCTCCGGCGCCATGGCGGCGCTTCTCGGCCTCAACGTCGAGGCGGCGACGGCCGTCGCCGCGGAGGCCCGTGAGGGCGATGTCTGCGACGTCGCCAACGACAACGGCGCCGGCCAGGTGGTGGTGTCGGGCCACCGCGCCGCCGTCGAGCGGGCGGTCGCCCTGGCCCAGGGCCGCGGCGCCAAGCGGGCCGTGATGCTGAACGTCTCCGCTCCCTTCCATTGCAGCCTGATGGCGCCCGCCGCCGAGGCGATGCGCGAAGCGCTGTCCGCCGTGGACCTGCGCCCCGCCGCCGTCCCGGTGATGGCCAACGTGCTCGCCGCCCCGCTGCGCGAGCCGGCGGCGATCCGCGACGCCCTGGTCGAGCAGGTCACCGGCACCGTGCGCTGGCGCGAATGCGTCGCCGCCATGGCCGCCGCCGGAGTCGATACCTTCTACGAGATCGGGACCGGCAAGGTGCTGTCGGGCCTCGTCAAGCGCATCGCGGCGGGGACGAGCGCCACGCCGGTCGGCACCTCGGCCGAGGTCGCGGCCTTCACGCTCTGAGAAAGTGACCAGCATGTTCGATCTCAGCGGCCGCAAGGCCCTCGTCACCGGCGCCACCGGCGGCCTCGGCGGCGCCATCGCCCGGGCCCTGCACGCCCAGGGCGCCCATGTGGCGGTCTCGGGCACCCGGCGCGAGGCCCTGGAGGCGCTCGCGGGCGAGCTCGGCGAGCGCGTCCACATCCTCGAGGCCAACCTGGCCGACACGGCGGCGGTGGAGGCCCTGGTGCCGGCGGCGGAAGCGGCTTTGGGCGGGCTCGACGTGCTGGTCAACAATGCCGGCATCACCCGCGACAACCTCTTCCTGCGCATGAAGGACGAGGAATGGGACAGCGTGATCGCCGTGAACCTGACGGCGGCCTTCCGGCTGTCGCGGGCGGCGGTGAAGGGCATGATGAAGCGCCGCTACGGCCGCATCGTCAATGTCGGCTCGGTGGTCGGCGCCACCGGCAATGCCGGCCAGGGCAACTACGCCGCCGCCAAGGCCGGCCTCGTCGGCCTCACCAAGGCGCTGGCCGCCGAGGTCGCGAGCCGCAAGATCACCGTCAACTGCATCGCGCCGGGCTTCATCACCTCGCCGATGACCGACGTGCTGAACGAGAAGCAGCGCGAGGGCATCCTCGCCACGGTGCCGATGGGGCGCTTGGGCGAGGGCGCCGAGATCGCCGCGGCGGCGGTCTATCTCGCCTCCGACGAGGCGGCCTACGTCACCGGGCACACCTTGCACGTCAATGGCGGCATGGCGATGTTCTAGGCGGCGTCGCAGGGCGCTCCGGACACATTCCCCAGGCGAAAGGCACGGTTTCTTAACCGGAGCTGAAGCGGGCCTCGCCAGGGCGAAATCCCTGTGTTAAGCACCCGCCGGCCGTGCAAGGGGATTGACGGACCGGCCGTCCGCGGCTTTTCCACGACATGCGCGACCGGTGCGCCGGCCGCATCACGAACTCTCCCCGGGGCTCCGCCCGCACGCGGCGGCTCCGAACAGTTCCACGAGCAGTAACTTAAGGACCTATACGATGAGCGATATCGCGGACCGGGTGAAGAAGATCGTCGTCGATCACCTGGGCGTCGAGCCCGAGAAGGTGACCCCGAACGCGAACTTCATCGACGATCTGGGCGCCGACAGCCTCGACACGGTCGAGCTGGTGATGGCGTTCGAGGAGGAGTTCAACGTCGAGATCCCGGACGACGCCGCCGAGACGATCCAGACGGTCGGCGACGCCATCAAGTTCCTCGAGAAGAACTCCGGCTGATCGCCGGCTTCGTCTTCGCCTGAAAGGTAGTACGCTTCCGTCATGGGATCGGGTCGGGATAACGCGATGCGTCGAGTCGTCGTCACGGGCCTCGGGATGGTGTCGCCGCTGGGCAGCAGCGTCGACGTCACGTGGAGCCGCCTCATCGAGGGGCAAAGCGGTGCCGCCCGCGTCGAGGCCTTCGACGTGTCGGATCTGGCGTGCAAGATCGCCTGCTCGATCCCCCTCGGCGACGGCAGCGACGGGACCTTCAATCCCGACAAGTGGATGGAAGCCAAGGAGCAGCGCAAGGTCGATCCCTTCATCGTCTACGCGATGGCGGCGGCCGGCCAGGCGCTCGACGACGCCGACTGGCACCCGACCTCGCACGAGGATCAGTGCGCCACCGGCGTCCTCATCGGCTCCGGCATCGGCGGCATCGGCGGCATCTACGATGCCTCGGTGACGCTGTTCGAGAAGGGGCCGCGGCGGATCTCGCCGTTCTTCATCCCGGGCCGGATCATCAACCTGGCCTCCGGCCAGGTCTCGATCGCCCACGGCCTGAAAGGCCCGAACCACGCCGTGGTGACGGCCTGCTCCACCGGCGCCCACGCCATCGGCGACGCGGCGCGCCTCGTCGCGCTCGGCGATGCCGACGTGATGCTGGCCGGCGGCGCCGAATCGCCGATCAACCGGCTCTCGCTCGCGGGCTTCGCCGCCTGCCGGGCGCTCTCCACCGGCTTCAACGACGAGCCGCAGCGCGCCTCCCGCCCCTACGACCGCGACCGCGACGGGTTCGTGATGGGCGAGGGCGCCGGCGTGGTGGTGCTCGAGGAATACGAGCACGCCAAGGCCCGCGGCGCCAAGGTCTACGCCGAGGTGATCGGCTACGGCCTCTCGGGCGACGCCTACCACATCACCTCGCCCTCGCCGGACGGCGACGGCGCCTTCCGCTGCATGAGCGCGGCGGTGAAGCGCGCCGGGATCGCCCCGTCCGAGATCGACTACATCAACGCCCACGGCACCTCGACCCCGCTCGGCGACGAGTTGGAGCTGAAGGCCGTCGAGCGCCTGCTCGGCAACGCCACCGACGTGGCGATGTCCTCGACCAAGTCCGCCACCGGCCACCTGCTCGGTGCCGCCGGCGCCATCGAGGCGATCTTCTCCGTGCTCGCCATCCGCGACGGCGTCGTGCCGCCGACCCTCAACCTCGACAACCCGTCGGTCGAGACCGCGATCGACCTCGTGCCGCACAAGGCGCAGAAGCGGAAGGTCGATGTCGCGCTGTCGAACTCCTTCGGCTTCGGCGGCACCAACGCCTCGCTGATCCTGCGGCGGGTCTAAAAGTCCCGGCTCATCGGGCCGCAACCGCGTCCATACCCTCCTGGTCATCCCCGGTGCCGCGCAGCGGAGCCCGGGATCCAGACCCGCCGGTGGTGGAGAGCGACCGGGACGCGGCCGCTCCTTCCCGAAACACCTGAGTGTCTGGATTCCGGGCTCCGCTTTGCGGCCCCGGAACGACCAGGAGGGTGTGAATCCGGATCGGAGCGAGCCGGATACCGGCTGAATCCACCCCGTGCAGCCATCCAAAGCTCCTCTCGCCTGTGCGGAGGGGCTTTCTCGCATCGGGCTTCCCGTGCGCATCGGCTCCATTTCGCCATAAAACTTGCTAGGGTCTCGGTCGCTTTCCGCCCCATCGGGCCGGCACGCGCGTCCACCGGCCGGTTCCCCGGACGCGCCACGACAGGACCGCCATGTTTCGCAGATCGAAGACCCAGGACCCGGCGCCGAGCGCGCCGGAGCCGGTCAGCCCGCCCAACCGGCTCGCCCCGCGCAGCCCGAGCGAGGCCATCAAGCCCACCGCGGCTCCGCCCCCGCCCGAGAAGCCGGTGCGCGAGCGCGGCGGCCTGCTCTCCGCGGTGAGCGGCTTCCTGACCCTCTTCGTCATCCTGGGGCTCGGTGCGATCCTGGGCCTCGTCGTGCTGGAGCGCCAGACCAACGAGGCCGGGCCGCTCCAGGCCGACAAGGTCGTGGTCGTGCCTCGCTCCAGCGTCGGCGAGATGGCGGATCTGCTCAAGCGCGAGGGCGTGATCGCGCATCCGATGCTGTTCGAGCTCACCGCCCGCTTCGGCCGAAAAGCAGCGCTCAAGGCCGGCGAATACAACTTCAAGGCCCATTCCAGCATCGACGACGTGGTCGACGTCCTGGTCCAGGGCCGGTCGGTGCAGCACGCCATCACCTTCCCGGAAGGCTTGACGAGCGAGCAGATCGTCGCCCGCCTCAACGACAACGACATCCTGACCGGCGACATCAGCGAGACCCCGCCGGAAGGCTCGCTCCTGCCCGACACCTACAAGTTCGAGCGGGGTGACTCCCGTCAGAAGATCATCAACCTGATGCGCACCAAGCAGCGCGAGGTCCTGAGTCAGATCTGGGCCCGCCGCTCGCCCGACGTGCCGGTGCGCACGCCCCAGGAGATGGTCACGCTCGCCTCCATCGTCGAGAAGGAGACCGGCCGGGCCGACGAGCGCCCGCGGGTCGCCGGCGTGTTCGTCAACCGCCTGCAGAAGCGCATGAGGCTGCAATCGGACCCGACCATCGTGTACGGGCTGGTCGGCGGGCGCGGCACCCTCGGTCGCGGCATCCTGCGCTCCGAGATCGACCGGGTGACGCCCTACAACACCTACGCGATCGAGGGCCTGCCGCCGGGGCCGATCGCCAATCCGGGCCGGGCCGCCCTGGAGGCGGTGGCGAACCCGTCCCGCACCAAGGAGCTGTTCTTCGTCGCCGACGGCACCGGCGGCCACGTCTTCGCCGAGACCCTGGAGGCCCACAACCGCAACGTCGCCCGCTGGCGCCAGGTCGAGAAGGCGAAGGCCGCCGCCGACCCGGGCTCGGCGGTCGGCGTCGACAAGGTGGAGCCGCCGCCGCAGGCCGATCCCTCGGCCTTGCCCTCGCGCACCAGCCTGCCGGGCGCCCCGCTCGCCTATGACGGCAGCGATCCGAACGGGACGCGCTCGCGCGCCTTCGACGCGTCGGAGGGGACCGCCCGCGATCCGCTGCGCAACAAGACGTTCGACCTCAACTCGCCCAAGACCGTGCCGGTCCTTTCTCAGCCGAAGTCGGCGCCCGCGTCGCGCAACCCGTAGAGCGTCCGATGTCCATCGCCAGCATGACCGGCTTCGCCCGCGAGGCCGGATCCACGGGACCCGCTCACTGGGCCTGGGAACTCAAGAGCGTCAACGGTCGCGGGCTGGAGGTCAGGGTCCGGGTTCCGGCCGGCCTCGATTCCATCGGCGAGGAGGCCCGCACCCTGGTGCAGAAGCGCCTCGGCCGCGGCACCTGTCACCTCACCCTGACCCTGTCGCGGGCCGAGGCCGCACCGCGGGTCCGCATCAACGAGGCGCTCCTCGCCTCCCTCGCCGAGGCGGTGACCCGGGTGCCGATGCCGCTCGGCATCACGCTGCCCTCCGTCGACGGGCTTCTCGGGATCCGAGGCGTGGTCGAGGTCGATGAGGAGACGGCCGACGACGAGGCCCTGCGGCACGACCTCGCGGCGGCCGCCGCCCGTCTGGTCGACTCCCTCGTGGAGGGGCGCCGCGCGGAAGGGCGGGCGCTCGCCGACATCGTCGGCGGCCAGCTCGTCGCCATGGCGGATCACGTCGAGGCCGCGGAGGCCTGCCCGGCCCGCCGGCCGGAGGCGGTGAAGGCGCGTCTTTCCGCGCAGGTCGCTGGCCTGATCGAGGCCGGCAGCCTCGATCAGGCCCGGCTGCACCAGGAGGCGGTGCTGCTCGCCGCGCGAGCCGACGTGCGCGAGGAGATCGACCGCCTGCGCGCGCATCTTTCCGCCGCACGCGACCTCCTCGCCGCCGGCGGCGCCGTCGGGCGCCGGCTCGACTTCCTGGCCCAGGAGCTCGGTCGCGAGGCCAACACCCTCTGCGCCAAGGCCAACGACGTCTCGCTCTCCCGCATCGGCCTCGACCTCAAGGCGGTGGTCGAGCAGTTCCGCGAGCAGGTTCAGAACGTCGAGTAGGGGATATTTGTCCCCGCCCCGTCGCCATCTCCCCGGTTGCGCCCTCGCCGGGCCGGCGTCATTGGAACGGGTCTGAGTGGAAAGCCGGGACGGACGGGCATAGTGGGCGGTTCGGGCCCGTCCCTGCCGGCGAAAGGATGATGCAACGCGATGGTGTCGAACGTGGGCTCCGAACTCCTGGCCGCACCGGTGGCGCGCCGGGGCCTGGTGCTGATCCTTTCCTCGCCCTCGGGCGCGGGCAAGACCACCCTGACCCGCGCCCTGGCCCAGCGGCCCGAATGGGGTCTCGAACTCTCCGTCTCGGTCACCACCCGGGCGCGCCGCCCGTCCGAGATCGACGGCCAGCACTATCGCTTCATCGACCGGGACGCCTTCGAGCGCCTGCGCGAGCGCGACGACCTGCTCGAATGGGCCGAGGTGCACGGCAACTTCTACGGGACCCCCCGGAGCCCGGTGGAAAAGGCGCTGGCGGCCGGCCGGGACATGATCTTCGACATCGACTACCAGGGCACCCGGCAGGTGCGGGGCAAGCTGCGCGACGACGTCGTCACCATCTTCATCCTGCCGCCCAGCATGATCGAACTGCGCCGCCGCCTTGAGCGCCGCGCCGAGGATTCCGCCGAGACGATCGAGCGCCGCCTGCTCAACGCCCGGACCGAGATCGAGCGCTGGTCGGAATACGACTACGTGCTGGTCAACGACGACCTCGATCGCTCGTTCAAGACCCTGGAGGCGATCCTCGCCGCCGAGCACCTGCGCCGCGAGCGCCAGGTCGGCCTCGCCGGCTTCGTCAGCGGCCTCCTCGCCGAGGGGCAGGATCCCGCGGCAGCGGCCCCGAAAGCCTGACGCACGGGAACGAATCGCCCGCGATGCAAGTTGCCGGGTGGTCCACCCCGTGACGTCGCCGCTCGTGCCGCGCCGGGCAGCCCGAGGAAGTGAGCGATGCGTGAACTGGCCTGCGACGTGGCGGTCATCGGGGCCGGCACGGCCGGGATCGCGGCGCATGCCGCGGCCACCAAGGCAGGCGCGCGCGCAGTCCTGATCGAGCGGGGTCCCGGCGGGACCACCTGCGCCCGAGTCGGCTGCATGCCCTCGAAGCTCCTCATCGAGGCGGCTCGCGCCGCACATGACGCGCGCGGGACCGGTCCGTTCGGCGTCGCAGCCGGCGAAGTGCGCGTCGACGGCGCGGCCGTGATGAACCGCGTGCGGCACTTGCGCGACGACTTCGTCGCCTCGGTCCGCGAGGGGCTCGACCGCATTCCCGCCAAGTTGCGCGTCTCCGGCACGGCCCGCTTCCGCGATCCGACCACGCTCCTCGTCGACGATCACACCCGGATCAGCGCCGGCGCGGTGGTGGTTGCCACGGGCTCGTCCCCCAGCCTGCCGCCACCCCTGCGCCCGGTCGCCGACCGCATCCTCACCACCGACACCCTGTTCGAGCTGGAGACCCTGCCGGACTCCCTCGCCGTTCTGGGCGCCGGCCCCGTCGGGCTCGAACTGGCCCAAGCCCTGGCCCGTCTCGGCGTGCGGGTGACACTGCTGGATCCCGCCGGTGCCGTCGGCGGTGCCCGCGACCCCGAGATCGCGAGCTGCGCCGCCGACCTGATCGGCGGGGAATTCTCGTTGCGCCTCGGGGCCACCGTCGAGACCGCCGAGGCCGTCGATGACGGGATACGTCTCGCGTGGCGGCTCGATTCGGGTGAGCAGGCGAGCGGCACCTTCGCCCGCGTCCTCGCCGCGGCCGGGCGTCCGCCCAACCTCTCCGACCTCGACCTCGATGCCGCCGGGGTCGCGCTCGACGAGGATGGACTGCCGGACTTCAACCCGCGCACGCTCCAGTGCGGCACCGCGCCGATCTTCATCGCGGGCGATGCCAACCAGGAACATCCGGTGCTGCACGAGGCCCAGCGCCAGGGCTGGATCGCCGGCGGCAACGCCGCGCGCTTCCCCCAGGTCGAGGCACCGCCCCCCTGGCCGGCCTTCGCCCTGGTCTTCACCGATCCGCAGATCGCCGCGATCGGCCGGGCCTTCGACGAGGAAGCGGCCGGAGACTGGGTCATCGGCGAGGCGTCCTTCGCCGACCAGGGCCGCGCCCGCGCGATGGACCGGGCTGCGGGCCTGATCCGGGTCTATGCGGAACCCGATGGCCGGCTCACCGGCGCGGCGATGGTCGGGCCGGGGATCGAGCACCTCGCTCACATCATGGTGATCGCGATACAGGAATCTTGGACGGCCGCGACCTTCCTCGACCGGCCCTTCTATCACCCGACCCTCGAGGAGGGGCTGCAAAGCGCCGTCAAGGCGGTGGCCGAGCGCACCGGGGGCACCCGGTGACGGGGCGAGGGCCGGCGTCCTGACGACCGTGCGTTGCGGTTCCGTTCAGGGTAGGAAGTCGTTAAGGTGCCCGACCCGTCGCCGGAGGCGCGGCCCGACCGGGCCATCGATTCGCTGGAAACATCGTGACCTTGCCCGACCCGCCGACGGTTCCGACGATCGATCTCGACGCGCTGGCACTGCACGACCTCGACGGTCTGCGCCAGGGCGTGATTCAGATCGACGGGCGCGGCGTCATCCACCGCTACAACCGCACCGAGAGCGACTTCTCCGGTCGCCGGCCCGAGCGGGTGATCGGCCGCAATTTCTTCACCGACGTCGCTCCCTGCACCCATCTGCCGCATTTCTACGGACGCTTCCGCGAAGGGGTGCGCCGCGGTCATCTCGATCAGACCTTTTCCTTCGTCTACGGCTTCGATCCACGGCCGATGCAGGTGCGGATCACCCTGCGCCAGGCAGCCGAGCCCGACCGCTACTGGATCATCACCGAGCCGGTTGAGGCGCTGGAGCACGGCCACCGCCGCGAGGCGGTGCAGGCGGCGGTGAGCCAGCGGGTGCGGGCCGAGCCGGTCGATCCGAGCCTGTGCGAGCAGGAGCCGATCCACATCCCCGGGGCGATCCAGCCCCACGCCGTCCTGGTCGCGGCCGATGTCGGTACCCTGGCCGTGGTGGCCTGCAGCGGCAACGTGCGCGACGCCCTCGACCGCGACCCGCTCGGCCTCGACCTCGTCGCCCTGCTCGGGGCGGAGGTCGCCTGCAGGATCCGCGAGAGCCTGCAGGGCGAGGCGGTCGATCCCGGCCGCATCGTGCGCCAGCGCGTGGTGCTGCCCTCCGCCGCCCTGCCGGTCGAGGTCGTGGCCCACCGCAACGGCGACCGCATCATCGTCGAGCTCGAACTGGCGCCGGCCCGTCCGGAGGATTTCCGCTCCGCGAGCCAGCTCGACACCGAGCTCGCGATCAGCCGCCTGCGCGGCGCCGGCACGCTGGAGGACGCCGCCGCGGTGGCGGCCCGCGAGACCCGGGCGCTGACCGGGTTCGATTGCGTCCTGGTCTACCGCTTCGATCCGGATTGGAACGGGGCCGCGATCGCCGAGGACAAGGATCCATCCTGGACCCGGAGCCTGTTCGGCCTGCGCTTTCCCGCCTCCGACATCCCGGCCCAGGCTCGCGCCCTCTACACCCGCTCGAAGAGCCGCTTCGTCATCGACCGCGACTACGTGCCGGTGCCCCTGGTGGCGACGCCGGCGACCGCGAACGCTCCCATCGACCTCACCTTCGCACAGGCGCGCAGCCTGTCGCCGATCCACCTGGAGTACCAGCGCAATCTCGGCGTGAACGGGTCGATGTCGGTCTCGATCATGGTCGAGGGACGGTTGTGGGGGCTGATGATCGGCCATCACCGCCGGCCGCACTACGTCGCGCCGGAGACCCGCGCCGCCGCCACGGTGCTCGCCGACGCCTTCGCCATGCGGGTCTACGAGCTGGAAAGCCGGCGCCTGTGGCAGGAGCAGCAGGCCCATCTCGCCCTCGAGAGCGAGTTGGTGCGCGAGCTTGCCCGCTCCGACGATTTCGTCAGCGCGCTGACCGAGAACACCCATACCCTGCTCGACCTGTTCGACGCCGGCGGCGCCGCGACGGTGTCGAACGATGCCGTGCGACGCCTCGGCGCGACCCCGCCGCCCGATGCGATCCTGGCGATCGCCGCCTGGCTGCGCAGCACCCTGCCGGCCAACCGGACCAGCTACGCCACGGCCGAATTCGCCGCCGCCCACCCTCCGAGCGCGCCCTACGCCGAATGTGCCAGCGGCCTGCTCGCGGTCTTCGTCGATTCGGAGCGGCGTCACCTGCTCCTGTGGTTTCGGCCCGAAGTACCGAGCACGGTGACCTGGGGCGGCGATCCGCGCAAACCCGTTCTCGCCGGCAGCGGCCCGGTGGCGGTGCTGCCGCGGCGCTCGTTCGAGCGCTGGGTCGAGGAGCGTCGCGGCGTCTCGGAGCCGTTCGCGTCTTGGCAGATCGGCATCGCCGAGGCCCTGGCCCAGGCCGTCGAGGGGGTGGTGCTGCGCCAGCAGCGCAAGATCGCCGAGCTGACCGGGCTCCTCGCCGACAAGGAGCGTCTTCTGGCCCAGAAGGACCTTCTCACCCGCGAGATCGACCATAGGGTCAAGAACTCGCTCCAGATCGTCTCGGCCTTCCTGCAGATGCAGCGGCGCCAAGTCACCGATCCGGCCTCGAAATCCGCTTTCGCCGAGACGGCGGCCCGGGTGATGAGCGTGGCGCGGGTCCACGACAGCCTCTACCAGGCCGAAAGCGTCGAGGAGGTCGATCTCGGCCAGACGATCGAGAATCTCTGCGCCGACCTCGCCGGCATGGCGGGGGAGGGGCATGCCGTCGATCTCGACGCCGAGCCCGGCCTGATGGTGCCCTATCGCAAGGCCGTGGCCCTCTCCCTGATCGCGACGGAGCTCATCACCAATGCCTTCAAGTACGCCTTCGGGGAGGCCGGCGGGCGCGTCGCCGTGCGCGTCGCGGGCGAATCCGAAGGGCGGGTGCGGCTCTCGGTCTGCGACGATGGCAAGGGTTTGCCGACCGATTGGCCCGACGTTCCAGCCCGAGGCACGGGCCTGGGCATGAAGCTCATCCGCGCGATGCTCGACCAGATCAATGCCCGGCTCGAGGTCGAGAACCGCCCCGGCGCCTGCTTCACGGTCACCGCGTGAGCGACATCCTGGAGCGCCTGCGCGCGGAAACCCGGGAGGCGCACGAGGCGATCGAGCGCGATCTTGCCTGGGAGAACCGCGTCGCGACCCTCGCCGGTTATCGCGTGCTGCTCGCCCGGTTCTGGGGGTTCCACGCCGTGCTGGAGCCGGCTCTCGCTGCGGCCCTGGGCGACGATGCCTTCTTCGAACCGCGCCGGCGCCTCGCGCATCTCGCCGCCGACCTGCGCGTCCTCGGCCTCGACGAAGGGGCGATCCAGGCGCTGCCGCGCCCGCGCCTCGCCCTGCCGCGCGACCAGGCCGAGGCTTTCGGCGCCCTCTACGTCCTCGAAGGATCGACCCTCGGAGGGCAGGTCATCGCCAAGCATATCGGGCGCCGGCTCGGGCTCACCGCGGCGAGCGGTTGCCGCTACTACGCCGCGCATGGCCGCGACACCGGCACGATGTGGAAGGCCTTCCGCCTGCGCCTCGCCGCGGAGGCCCTGCAGGGAGAGACGGATGCCCTCGTCGCCTCGGCGATCGGCACGTTCGACGCCATGCGGCTCTGGCTTTGCACTGCGCCCGTACCAGCCCTCGTGCCATTCGCGGACGGGGAGGGGAGAGAGCCTGTCGCGAAAGTTTCGCAGAGGGGTTGACGGGTCCGGGAGCGGCCCGTATATCCCAGCCCATCGGCGCCGGCCGCTCC
>NZ_LABZ01000283.1 GCF_001043955.1 Methylobacterium tarhaniae
GCCCGGGGGCGAGCGGGGCCTGCGAGCGGATGCGGGCGCCACGATGCCGGGCACCCCACCGCCCGGAAGAGTCCATACACTTGCATCTAGGAAATTACATCTGTAAGAACGGCACCGGGAAACGCATGCCGGAGCGCCGATGAACGGCCCCACCCACAACGCCCTCTATCTCCACGGCCCCTACGACGCGCGCCTCGCGCCCTACGGCTTGCGCGCCGGCCAGCCCGGCGAGGCCCTGCTCGACGTCGCGGCGGTCGGGCTCTGCGGCTCGGACCTGCACTACTTCAAGGACGGCGGCATCGGCGCGGCGACCATCGCGCAGCCCTTCGTGCCCGGACACGAATTCTGCGGCCGGCTGACTTGCGACGACCCGGAGCTCGGGCTGTCCCGGGGCACGCTGGTGGCGGTCGATCCCAACAAGGCCTGCGGCCATTGCGAGTTCTGCGAGCGCGGCCACCCGAATCTCTGCCCGAACGTCGAGTTCATCGGTGCGCCGCCCTTCGACGGCGCCATGACCGAGCAGATCTGGGTGCCGAAGAGCCAGGTCGTGCCGCTGCCGCAGCACTTCACGGCCCTCGAAGGGGTCATGCTGGAGCCCCTCGGCGTCGCGATCCACGCGGTCGACCTCGCCAAGCCGCGGCTCCTCGAGCGGGTCGCGCTGGTCGGGCTCGGGCCGATCGGTCTCCTGATCCTGCAGGTGCTCAAGGTGGCGGGGGCCGGCGAGGTGCTGGCGGTCGATCCGCAGGAGCACCGGCGCGATCTGGCGCTGCGCCTCGGCGCGACCTCCGTCGGCGCCTCGGTCGAGGACATCCGCGCCTGGACGCGGGGCGAGGGCTGCCCGCTGGTGATCGAGGCGACCAACGCGCCCGAGGGTTTTCGCGATGCGGTGCGGGCGGCCAAGATCGGCGGCCGGGCCGTGCTCGTCGGCATCCCGGACGGGGACGTCTACACGATGCCGGCCGCCGAGGCCCGGCGCCGCGGCCTCAAGATCAAGTTCGCCCGCCGGATGGGCGAGGTCTACCCCCGCGCGATCGCGCTGGTGGCGAACCGCCAGGTCGATGTCGCCAGCCTGGTCAGCCACCAGGTCGGCCTCGACGAGGCGGCCGCCGCCTTCGGGCGCCACGCCCAGAACACCCCTGGCGTCGTCAAGACCCTGATCTACCCCAACGGACAATAACGCCATAACAACGCCATGACGAGGGATCGATGAGGAAGCGCACGAGAGGCACCGCCGCGGCCCTGGCCGTCCTGGCGGGAGGAACCTTCGCGGGGGCGACCCTGTGGCAGGCCCAGGCCCGGGCCGCGGACTGGCTGGAAAGTGCGGCCGCTCCCCTCAAGGGCACCGTCGTGACCACCACCTTCCTCGACCGGCCGGGCTACCGCGCCATCATCAAGCTGCTGCCGGACTTCGAGAAGAAGACCGGCATCAAGGTCAATTACGAGATCGTCCCCTACGAGAACGCCCGCGAGAAGCAGGTCCTGAACTTCACCTCGCGCGGCGACCTCACGGTGGCGCTGGTCGATCTCGTCTGGATCGGCGAGTTCGCCGAGAACGGCTGGATCGAGCCGGTCGACGGCCTCAAGGGCGACGCCAGGATCACCGATCCGAACCTGAACCTCCAGGGCTTCTTCCCGCTTCTCCTCGACGCCTTCGGGTCCTGGGGCGGCAAGGTCTACGGCCTGCCTTTCGACAATTACTCGGGCCTCCTGTTCTACAATGCCTGCATGCTGAAGGATGCCGGGTTCGACAAGCCGCCGGCCACCTGGCAGGCCCTGCTCAAGGACTACGCCCCGAAGCTGACCAAGGCCGACAAGAACCAGTATGCCTTCGCGCTGCAGTCGCGCCGCGGCGAGACCCAGTCGGCCGACAGCTTCATGCGGGTGCTGTGGCCGTTCGGCGGCTCGCTCCTCGACAAGAGCTTCAAGTCCAATCTCAACAGCCCCGAGAGCCAAGCCGGCCTGCAGTTCCGCCAGGACCTGATGAAGTACATGCCGCCGGGCGTCGTCAGCTTCGACCACAACGAGGCGGTGAACGCCCTGGCGCAGGGCCAGGTCGCGATGATCACCGAGTGGTCGGCCTTCTACGGCACGCTCACCGACCCGAAGACCTCGAAGCTCGGCGACTGCCTGGCGGTGGCGCCGGAGCCGGAAGGCCCGGCCGGGCGCCTGCCGGCTCTGGGCGGCTTCTCCCTCGCGGTCGCCTCGCAGGCCTCCGACGCGGAGAAGAAGGCGGCCTGGCTGTTCATCCAGTGGGCCACCTCGGAGGCGATCGCCCGCCCCTACGTCGAGGCCGGCGGCGTCTCGGGCCGCTCCGCGATCTACCAGCAGCCCGACATCAAGGCGTCCTACAAGTTCGTCGAGCCGATGGTCGCGTCCTGGCAGAAGGGCGTGCCGCAATACCGGCCCCGCTTCCCGGCCTGGCCGGCGATCTCCGAGGTCGTGGCCGAATGGGGCTCGAAGATGATGCTGGGCGAGACCACCCCGGCGGCGGGCGCCAAGGAGATCGGCACCCGCATGGAGGGAATCCTGGCCAAGGAGGGATACTACTCGGGCAAGAAGGCGCTGCTGCAATAGGCGGACATGTCGGGGGCGGCCGGGCTGCCCGGAAACAGCACGTGGCGCGCCTTCCCCTCTCCCGTTTGGGAGAGGGGCCGTGGCGATCGAGGATCGCAGGTGAGGGCGACACGCTTCCCTGTGACGCTGTGACCGTCGTGCCGGCAGCGGGACGCTCCGCGCCGTCTGCGGACCCGTAGCACCCTCAGGCGGGATCTTCGATCCTCCTACCCCTCTCCCGCACCTGGAAGCGATACCGGGCAAGCCCGGCATCGCCTGGGAGCGATACCGGGCAAGCCCGGCATCGCCTGGGAGCGATACCGGGCAAGCCCGGCATCGCCTGGGAGCGATACCGGGCAAGCCCGGCATCGCCTGGGAGCGATACCGGGCAGGTGCGGCA
>NZ_LABZ01000284.1 GCF_001043955.1 Methylobacterium tarhaniae
CCTCGGCAGAGGCTGGTAATGATCACGAGCCTCGGCAGAGGCTGGTAATGATCACGAGCCTCGGCAGAGGCGGGTCGTCGCGCGTCTCCGGGACCGCCGCTTCAGCCGACGACCGTGCCGCGGTGCGCCGGCGCACGCCGCACCTCTCACGCCGCGCGCGGGCGGCCTGCATCGCCCGCGCTGGCCGGAACCGCCGAGGCAGGCCACATTGCGGTCATTCTCTCCCGGAGTACCCGAATGACCGATCCCCTCCTGTTCCAGCCCCTGCGCCTCGATGGCCTGGGGCTGGAGAACCGCATCATCGTCGCGCCGATGTGCCAGTACTCGGCCCGCGACGGCGAGGCGACGGACTGGCACATGATGCATCTCGGTCAGCTCGCCATGTCGGGCGCCGGGCTCCTGACCCTGGAAGCGACGGCGGTGTCGCCGGAGGCGCGCATCACCTACGGCGATCTCGGATTGTGGGATGACGGGACCGAGCGGGCCCTGGCACGGGTGCTCGATGCGGTGCGGGACTACGCCCCGGTGCCGGTCTGCATCCAGATCGCCCATGCCGGCCGCAAGGCTTCGAGCGAGCCGCCGTGGCGCGGCGGCCATCAGGTGGCGCCGGAGTCGCCCCGCGGCTGGCTCACCGAGGCGCCCTCGGCGCTCGCCCATGCCGACGGCGAGGTGGCGCCGCGCGCGCTCGACCGCCAGGACATGAAGCGGATCCGCGACGGGTTCGCGGCCACTGCCCGGCGGGCCGTCCGTCTCGGCATCGAGGCGGCGGAGATCCACGCCGCGCATGGCTACCTGCTGCACCAGTTCCTGTCGCCGCTCGCCAACCAGCGGACCGACGAATATGGCGGCAGCCTCGAGAACCGGATGCGCTTCCCGCTGGAGGTGTTCGACGCGGTACGGGAGGTGTTTCCGGCCAGCCAGCCGGTCTGGGCCCGGGTCTCGGCGACGGACTGGGTCGAGCATGGCTGGGAGGTCGAGCAGACCATCGCCTTCGCGGAAGCCCTCAAGGCGCGGGGCGCGGCCGCCATCCACGTCTCCACCGGCGGCGTCTCCCCCCGGCAGAAGATTTCCGTCGGGCCGGGTTACCAGGTGCCCTTCGCCGAGCGGGTGCGGGCGGCGACCGACCTCGTCACCATCGCGGTCGGTCTGATCACCGAGCCGCGCCAGGCCGAGACGATCCTTCTGGAGGGCAAGGCGGATGCGGTCTCGCTCGCCCGTGCCATGCTGTACGATCCGCGCTGGCCCTGGCACGCGGCCGCGGAACTGGGGGCACGGGTCCGCGCGCCGAAGCAGTATTGGCGCTCGCAGCCGCACCACCTCAAGGACCTGTTCAAGGAGGCGAGCTTCGGCCAGCGCTGACCCTATCGGGGCGGGGCGGCGTCAGCCGTCCTGCCCGTCCTCCAGCAGGATCTCGCGCTTGCCGGCATGGTTGGCGGGGCCGACGATGCCCTCGCGCTCCATCCGCTCCATCAGCGAGGCCGCCCGGTTGTAGCCGATCTGCAACCGCCGCTGGATGTAGCTCGTCGATGCCTTCTTGTCCCGCAGCACCACCGCCACCGCCTGGTCGTAGAGGTCGGCCGAGGGGTCGCCGAAGCCGCCCTGGTCCATGACCGGGGTGTCGGTTTCCTCCTCGCCCTCCTCGGCGGTGACCGCGTCGAGGTAGGAGGGCCGGCCCTGGCGCTTGAGGTGGGCCACCACCTGCTCGACCTCGTCGTCCGAGCAGAACGGACCGTGCACCCGGGTCGTGCGGCCGCCGCCCGCCATGAACAGCATGTCGCCCTGGCCCAGAAGCTGCTCGGCGCCCATCTCGCCGAGAATCGTCCGCGAGTCGATCTTCGAGGTCACCTGGAACGAGATCCGGGTCGGGAAGTTCGCCTTGATCGTGCCGGTGATCACGTCCACCGACGGGCGCTGCGTCGCCATGATCAGGTGAAGGCCCGCCGCACGCGCCAACTGGGCGAGGCGCAGG
>NZ_LABZ01000285.1 GCF_001043955.1 Methylobacterium tarhaniae
CGCTTCGTCACCCGTCACACGGCCGAGTCGTCACACTGCTCTGCGCAACACGTCCCGGAAGGCGCGCCGCACCGGCGGCGGGGCGGGGGGCGAGAGCACCTCCGGCCGGACGACGCGGGGTGGCGAGAACACGGTTCCCTGAGCAAGCGGCAGGTCGAGGTCGATCAGGTCCGGCACGTCGGCCTCGCGCTCGACGCCCTCCGCCACCAGCCGGATCCCGGCCCGCGCCAGGGTGGTGGCGAGCGCCGCGCCGTGCTCGCCGAGCAGGGTATCAAGGCCGACCTTGGCGTAGCTCGCCCCGCGGGCCGCGAGCGCGGCGGCGTCGAGGCGCGGATCCACCACCCGGTCGACCGCGAGGCCGATCCGCTCGCGCAGGGTGTTGAGGGCGCTCGCCTGCTCGGCATCGAGGCTGCGCCAGCTGCGCTGCGGCAGCGCCAGGATCAGCCGGCCGGCGAGTTCCGGATGCAGGTCGATCAGGCGGCCCACCGCCCGCAGGAAGCCCGGCTCGAACAGCGAGCCCGGCGACAGGGCGTAGGCGACCGGCGTCTCGCTGCCGCGGCCCGCGAGGTGCTGGCCGATCGCCGTCACGCGGGCGAGCATCAGCCGGTCGAGTTCGGTGGTGCGCCCGTGCCGCTCCAGAACCCGCACGAATTCCGCCGGCGACAAGAGGGCGTCGCCGACGCGCAGGCGCGCTAGGGCCTCGTAGAACGCCACCTTGCGCTGCGGCAGGCTGACGATCGGCTGCAGGTAGACTTCGAGGCCCTGGGTGAGGGCGGCGAGGATCTCGGCCTCCGGGCGGGGCTCTGCGGCGGGCTCGGGCACGAAGGGCCGGTGCGGCGCCGGGACCGTGTCCCGCGGCAGGATCGGGTCGGAGGCCCACGGCGCGGCCGGAGGAGTACGGGCGGCCGCCGGCGGCACGGAGGCGGGCTCCGCTGGCCAGGACGGCACGGGCGGCGGCGCGGGAGCCTGCGCGGCGGCGGGCGCGAAGGTCTGCGCCGCGGCGTAGGCGGGGGGCGTGCGGGGCGGCTCGGCGTGGGCGGCCGGCATGGAAGTGGACGGCATGGAAGCGGCCGGCATCGGAGCCGCCACGGGGTGGGGAGCCGCCGGATAGGGGACGGGCGCGGCCTGCACCGGCGGCGCCTGGGCCGGCGCGGTCGGGGCCTGCACGGGCTCGGGCGCGACGGTCTGCGGCGCTGCGGCGGCCGGTCCGGCCTTCAGGCGGGTCAGGTCGTCGTCCTGGGCCGCCACCGCGATGGCGAGCTCGCGCACGATGCCGCCGAGCAGGCCGATCTCGGCCGTGACTTCGGACAGGCCGCTCTCCAGCTTCCCGGTCTGTTCGGCCGGTGCGCCCTGCTGCTCGAGCGTCAGCAGGCGGCGCGAGAGCAGGTCGATCTCGCCCGACAGCTTCTCCACCTGCCCGGCGAGGCGGCGGGCGCGGCGAAAGGAGAGCGCCGTTGCCACGCCGCCCAAAATCGCCGCGGCGAGCGCGGCCCCGGCCACGGCGCCGAGGACGGGAGCGGACAGGAAGGCGACCGCCAGGCAGAGCCCGCCCGCCAGGAGGCACGAGAGGCTGAGGGCGATCCGGCCCACCGACGACCCGCCGGCGCGCCGGCCGGTCTTGAGGGCCATGGCGATTCCTCTTACGCGTCGAGGACATGCCGGGTTCCGCGAGGTCCGGCATGTCCCGGTTGTCGCCGAGGTGCCGAATACCCGCAAGACGCCGCCACGGGCTGCCCACGGTTTTCGCGGGACCCTTGTCCTGAATGCCGCAGTAACCGAGATGGCTTGCGCGGCCCTGGTGCGCCGCAGCGTGTAAGGAGAGACACGATGACGGATCGGTCCGGCGAGCGGATGGAACTCCTGATGAAGGTCGAGGGCATGACCTGCCAGGGCTGCGTCGCGGCGGTGACGAAGGCGGTCCAGCGCCTCGACCCGGCGGCGCAGGTGCGCGTGGACCTGGAGGCGGGCCGGGTCGCGGTCGTGACCGACGCCCAGGCCCTCGACGTGGCCCAGGCGCTGGATCGCGCCGGGTACGAGGCCGAGGCCATGACGGGGTAGAGATGCGCCCGCGCCCGATCGCCCGGGGACAAGAATCCCGGGCCCCGCGCGCTCTAACGTTCGTTTAAGCCGCCTCTGCGAGGGTTTCGGCAGTTCGCAGTGTAGGGGCGCCGGGGCCGCGAGGTCTCCCGCGCTGGCGTGGCGGTGTGCGTATCAACAGTGCCTTTGCGTCCCTGATCGATGCCCGGCTGACGGGCCTCGTCCACGATTCCGTCGCGGGCGACCCGGCCGAGCGGGCCCGCCACGAGCGGTTCCTGATCTCGCGGCTCGCCACCGGCGCCGTGCTGATGGCGATGCTGCCGCCCTACCTCCTCTGGCGCGGCGTGCCGACGCTGATCGAGGCGGCGGCGGCGGCCTGCCTGATGCTGCCGGTGGTCGCGGCCCTGCTGCTGGCGCGCACAGGCAACCTCACGCTGGCGCACGGCCTGTCGTCGGCGGCCCTCACCGGGCTGATCGTGTGCCTGGCGAGCCTCACCGGCGGCCCGACCTCGGCGGTCGGCATCTGGCTGGTGATGATCCCGGTCGAGGCGCTGCTCGCCGGCTCGCACCGGGCCGGCCTGGTGGCGGCGGGCTTCGCGATGCTGGGGGCGGTGGCGGTCGCGATGATCGAGCCCGCTACGGGCCTCGGCTTCTTCGCCTGGCCGGCGGCCCTGGCGATGCCGGTCTTCGCCATCACGGCGATCTGCCACGTGCTGGCGCTCTCCGTGGAGCATCGCCGCCGCGAGGGGCGCTGGAGCGCCCGGCTGAACGCCGCCTCCCTGCGCGATGCCCTGCTGCTGGACGCCATCGACGACCTCGTGACCTGGCACGACCGCAACGGCAGCGTGCTGCAGGCGAGCCCGGGCGCCCGGGCGCTGGCCGGGACGACGCCGGACGCCCTGGAGGGCCGCGGCCTGTTCAACCGGGTCCACGTCTCCGACCGCCCGGCCTTCCTGACCGCGCTCAGCGCGGCCGCGGACCAAGCTCAGCCGGTGACGGTGCAGTTCCGCCTGCACGCCGCCGGCGAGGCGGGCGGGCCCGGCCGGGTGATCTGGGCCGAGATGCGGGCCCACCGGGTGCCCGGCACGGCGATCCCGGCGGCAGCCGGCGAGGCCGCCGTGGTGGCGGTGACCCGCGACGTGTCGGAGCACCGGCGCCGGGCCGAGGAACTCGATCAGGCGCGGGCTGCGGCCGAGCGCGCCGACGAGGTCAAGAGCCGTTTCCTCGCCACCGTGAGCCACGAGCTGCGTACGCCGCTCAACGCCATCATCGGCTTCTCGGAGATGCTGGAGGCCGAATCGACCCTGGCGCTCGGCCCCGAGCGGCGGCGGGAATATGCCGGCATCATCCACTCGTCCGGCCGGCACCTGCTCGAGGTGGTCAACGCCCTGCTCGACATGTCGCGGATCCAGAGCGGGAACTTCGACTACGTGCCCGAGCCGTTCGACCTCGCGGGCCTCGCCCGCGGCGTCTGCGACCTGATGCAGATCCGTGCCGACCAGGGCGGGGTGCGCCTGCGCCGCGAGGTCGCCGCCGACCTCCCGGAGATCACGGCGGACCCGCGCGCCTGCCGGCAGATGCTGATCAACCTCCTGTCGAACGCCGTGAAGTTCACCCCCCGGGGCGGCGACGTGACGCTCTCGGTGCGCCGGGTCTTCGACCGGGTCGAGATGGCGGTGGTCGATACCGGCATCGGCATCGCCGAAGCCGACCTGCCGCGCCTCGGCGATCCGTTCTTCCAGGCCGGCCTTGGCGCCGGGGCCGCCTATGGCCGCCCGCACGAAGGCACCGGCCTCGGGCTCTCGGTGGTGCGCGGCCTCGTCGGGCTGCATCACGGCGAGCTCACCGTCGAGAGCAGCCCGTCCTGCGGTACGCGGGTGGTCGTCACGCTGCCGCTCGATTGCCGCGGCATGCGCGCCGTGCCCGGCGGACCGGCGGCGATCCGCACCGGATCCCTCGCGGGGAGCGCCGCCGAGGTGTCCCCCACGAGGACGCCCGCCACGATGCGGCTGACCGGCTGACGTGACCCGCCCATCCCTGGTCCGCTCCAAATCCGGCCGCTCGGAGGCGGAGCGGCCGAACCCCGAAGGAGACGCGATGTCCGAGGCGCCGGCCCGGAAAACCGTCGAGGCGACGGCCCGACGACACGATTCCGACGTGGCGCTGACCGCCGAGACGCGGCCGGCACCGCGCCCGCGGTCGGGGCCCCGGGCGCCGCGCGCTCCCAGGAGCGCCCCGCGTCCCGCCGGTCCCCTCGATCGCCTGCGGGGCCGGGCCGACCAGCTCCTGCGCCACCCGGCCGGAATCGTCGGGGGTCTCCTCGTCCTGGGGGCGGTGGCGGCGGTGGCGGCGAATGCCCTCAGCTTCCAGACCGGCCGTCATCCGGCGCCGCTCTTCGCCAAGACGACCCCGGCCAAGACGACTCCGGCCAAGGACATCTCGGCCAAAGGCCCTCCGGCCAAGGCGGTGTCGGGGCCGGTTGAGACGTCGGAGGGCGCCAACCCCGCGACGACGGCCCGGGCGGATGCGGCCCGTGCTTCGGGCGACACTCCGTCGCGGTCGCCCAAGCCGGACGCCATCGGCGCGCTGGTCCGCGGCGACGACCACACCACCGCCTCGGTCAACCCGAGACCCGTTCCGGCCAGATCTGCGCCCGTTCCGGTCCGGGAGGCTGCCGGCAAGGCCGCGCCCGCGTCGCATCCGCCGGCACCGGTGCGGGAGGCGAGGGCCGGCGAGCCGAAGGCCGCGGCCCTCCACGCCGCGGCACCGGTGGCCGGGGCGAAGCCCGACAAGTCGGTCGCCTATGCGCAGCGCGCCCTGATCAAGCTCGGTTACGGCCCGCTCACGGTCGACGGCATCGCAGGCCCGAGCACCCGCGCGGCGCTGGCCCGCTTCGAGCGCGAGCGCCGCCTGCCCGGCGCCAGCGTGGCGCGCCGGACCCTGCAGGAACTCGAGGCGCGCTCGGGGCTGAAGCCGGATTAGCGGCTCGTTCCGTCGCGGATGGGATGGGCGGCCTGGCCCCGCGCGCTCAGAACGCGACGCTGTCCACCACCTTGCGGAAGCGCGGCAGCACCGCCTCGCGGTCCTGCGCGCGCACCACGCCGACGGCGCGGAAGTAGCCGTCGGGCTGGAAGCGGATGGTCTGGGACACCACCACCGGCGTGCCCGACGGGACGTCCACCGCGCGCGCCACGATCTCGTGCCAGTCGGCGCCGTTCTGGCGGAAGCTCTGCGAGCGCTCGATCGCGAAGTCCTTCATGGTCTGGTTCGAGTAGAGCGCGGCCTTCGCGAAGGCGTCGCGCTGCTCGGCCGGCGGCGCCGGCTGCACCGCCTCGGCCAGCACCAGGATCGGCTGCTCCAGGTTCATCATCTGGTCCTTCGGTCCGTCGGTGTAGAGCACCGAGTTGCCGCCGAGCACCCGCACCGGGCGGAAGCCCGCGGCTTCGGTGATCCGGAAGGGGAGGGCCGCGACCTGCTGGTCGAGGGTGAGCGCCGGGCGCACCCGCACGCTGGTCAGCATCGTGCGCATCGCCTCGTCGGACTCGGCCGCGGGCAGGGTCTGGCCGATGATGATGCCGGTGACGGTCGGATCCGAGACGAGGAAGACCCATTTGTGCAGGGCCGGCGCGCCGGCGGGCTGCTCGATCGGCTGCTCGCCGGTGAACAGCAGGCCCTCGCGCCCGTCGGCGAGCTTCAGCGTCTCGCGGCTCTTCACCACCAGGCCCTGGCTCTTCAGGTTCTCGTCGGTGAAGTTGGCGGTGAGATCCTTGTAGGCCTGCGGCGGCAGCTCGACCACCGAGACCGTGGCGCCGCCGCCCTGCCGCTCGAAGCCGGTGAAGCGGCGCGACACCACCATCTCCTTGGCCGGCTCGAAGCCGAAGCGCGAGCCCGGCGGGTAGACCGGATCGGCCGCCAAGGCCCCGGCCGGCAGGCCCAGGAGGCCGGTCGCTAGGCAGGAGAGGAGCGCCAGGGCGCGCAGCGACAGGGGACTCGTCGGCATCAGACTCGTCTCGGTTCGGCGGACGCCGCCCGGGATCGGACGGCCGTCGGGATTCCGGCGGATGCGTCGGCCGCCCGGGCCGCTCTGTCAAGCGGGGCGGATCGCCGAGACGCGCCGCAAGGTCAGGTTGAGGCGCCCGCCCGGGGGCACGGCCTCGGGCAGGGCCGGGCCGGATCCGGGAGCCAGGAGGTCGGCGGGCAGGAGGCGGTCGACGCCGTGGAAGATCAGGCGCGAGGGACCCCCGATCACCAGGGCGTCGCCGGAGGACAGCCGCACCGAGCGCGTCGGATCGGAGCGCTGGAGGCCGCCATAGCGGAACAGCGCGGTCGCCCCCAGCGACAGCGAGAGCACCGGCGCGGCGAACTCCGCCTCGTCCCGGTCCTGGTGCAGCCCCATCCGGGTGCCGGGCGCGTAGAGGTTGACGAGGCAGGCCTCCGGCCCGGCCGGGCAGCCGGCGAGGTCGGCCCAGGCCCGCATCGCCGCCGCGGGCATCGCCGGCCAGGGCCGGCCGGTCTCCGGATGCCGCGCCTGGTAGCGGTAGCCGGCCCGGTCGGAGACCCAGCCGAGGGGACCGCAATTCGTCATCCGCACCGAGAACGGCTTGCCGGTGCGCGGCATCGTCGGGGTGAAGGGCGGCGCCTCGCGCAGCACCGCGGCGAGGTCGGCCGCGAGCGCGGCCTGCGCGGCGGCGTCGAGATAGCCCGGGTAATGGATCAGGCCGGGGGCGAGGTCGATCAGGGCGCGCTCCTCTGTCGGACATGCCTGTCCTACCCGATCTTCCGCGCGATTTCCCGCTGAGCCGACGGGACCGCCATGGTAGAGCCGGCCGGGACGATCCGCGCCCCGAAACGATTCGCACCATGACGATCCGCACCGCCACCCTGATCGGCTCCGGCGCCATCCTGCTCTGGTCGCTGCTCGCCCTGTTCACCGCGGCCTCCGGCGCGGTGCCGCCGTTCCAGCTCGCCGCCATGACCTTCCTGGTCGGCGGGCTCCTCGGCTGCGCCAGCTGGATCGTGCGGCCCTCCGGGCTCGCCGCCCTGCGCCAGCCGCCCGCGGTGTGGGCGCTCGGGATCGTCGGGCTGTTCGGCTATCACGCGCTCTACTTCGCGGCCCTGCGCCTCGCGCCGCCGGCGGAGGCCGGGCTCATCAGCTATCTCTGGCCGCTGCTGATCGTCCTCTTCTCGGCGCTGCTGCCCGGGGAAGGGGGGTTGCGCGCGGCGCACCTCGCCGGCGCGCTGCTCGGCCTCGCCGGCGTCGTCACGCTCTTCCTCGGCCGCGGGTCGCTCACCTTCGAGGCCGCCGCCCTGCCGGGC
>NZ_LABZ01000286.1 GCF_001043955.1 Methylobacterium tarhaniae
GGGCGGGCGTGGTGTTGGCGGGGGCGTAGATCTTGAGCGAAGTCGGGCCCGCTCCCGTTCCCAGGATGGCCGCATTCCCCGGTGGGACGCTGCCGCCCGCGGCCGACGCCACGTTCATCTTGATCTTCAGGGGGCCGGTCTGCGCCGGAATGGTGATGTTCTGGCTGCCCATGATCGGCGTGAACGTCGCCGGATGGATGTGGGGCGGGATGTTGTCGACCGTCAGCGTCGTCGTCTCGGCGCCGTAGACCTTGGAGACCGCGTACGCGTTGGCGCTGGTCGTCGACTGGCCCGAACCGATGGCCGTGCGCCCCGACAGGTTCGGCAGTCCGAACGTGCCTTTCTTCATATCGCCGCCATACGTAGTGGCGATGAGGGAGAACACGGCCTGATACTGCTGGATGTTCAAGATCTGGCCTCGACATGTCAGCCATCCCCTCGGCGCCCAATCGAAGGGGACCATGAAGATCATGCCCGTCATCGCGTCCATGATAAAATTCCTTCGATGTCTTGCGCCGCGCAGCATGGTGGAGCAGAATCGGATCGGTTCTCGATTCCAACTCGTCTGGCGCGGAAACTGGTAGAATGCGACCACGTCTCTTCGCAAGTGGCGGATTTTGGAAAACATATTACCGCGGATAGGCGGATCGAACCAAGGTGAATTGGCACCAATATTGTTGCGGCTTTACATTGCTGTTGCGTTGAAGCGGATTTCTGGCGATCGGGCCGCCGCTTTGCCCGCAAGGATGTCGGCACGACCCGGCCTGCTCGCTGCGGCTGGGGGTGGTCCGATTCGTGAAGACATGGCGCCGGGATGAGGGAGGATCTCCTTCATCGATGGATGTGATCGGCTGGGATGACATTGGTTCGGACGAGAGGCGCGTATTATATTTTATATAAATTGACATTTACTATAAAACATACATGTGATATTCTAGTTATTGAAATTCCTCAAATATATATATGAACAAAAAACTTTCTCAGGCTATAATATAAGATAACTAGTAGGATATTTTGTTATATCATGGCGTTGCGACCATGGCAAAGATGCAACTATCCGTGCCCTATCTCGTCTACCGTAAGGGGAAAAAAGATTTTATGCCTTCCATAGGCCGCCTCCGGCTGGCAGGTTGCCTGAAGCGCCGACGTGATGATGAGACTCGCCCGAGCGGGTCGCGCACCGAGGCGGGGTGCGACAAATTAATATCGAGGTGCCGCTATGGCGGAAGTGCTTATCACTTTTTCTGGAACGAGTTCATTCAGCGCTAGCGATGGTTATGAGGCATATTTCGGCGCTAGCACGGCAGATAGCAATTATATCGGGACTTTCGTTGGGGCCAACACCGATAACGGCACCGGAGTTTTTAGATATACTTATCAGTTTATAGCGGACGAGACCTCCTCTGCTGCAACGGCTTCCAGTTATACCGTAAGACGGGCCGCTGGCGAGACGGTGACCGATGCCCCGGGCGGCGGGTCGTCGACGTTCACGTCGGGGGGCAGCTTTCTCGCTCTGTCTGTTACCCGGGTGACCCTGACTGCCGGTCCGACCGGTGAGACGGGTCCGACCGGCGCCACGGGTGCGACCGGCGCCACGGGTGCGACCGGCGCGGGTGCGACGGGTCCGACCGGTGCCACGGGCGCGACCGGCTCTACGGGTGCGACCGGCGCCACGGGTGCGACCGGCGCGGGTGCGACGGGTCCGACCGGTGCCACGGGCGCGACCGGCTCTACGGGTCCGA
>NZ_LABZ01000287.1 GCF_001043955.1 Methylobacterium tarhaniae
TTTTACAAAGAAAAAGACGCAATACGAACCGTAGGGGGGTTGCGTGGGCCGGGAGAGGTGAAAAAGAGACACCAAAACAATCTATCTCGGCGACCGCGACGGCGTGCGCACGCCGATGCAATGGTCGCCGGACCGCAATGGCGGCTTCTCCCGCTCCGACCCGGCCCGCCTGTTCCTGCCGACGATCCAGGACCCGATCTACGGCTTCGATGCCGTCAACGTCGAGGCGCAGACGCGCGCCCAGACCAGCCTGCTCAACTGGACGCGGCGGATGATCGCGATCCGCAACAACCACGTCTCGCTCGGGCGCGGCGGATTGCGGTTCCTCTATCCGGACAACCGCAAGGTGCTGGCCTGGATCCGCGAGCACGACAACGAGCGGGTGCTCTGCGTCGCCAACCTGTCGCGGGCGCCGCAGGCGGTGCAGCTCGACCTCTCCGACCTGCGCACCGCGGTCCCGGTGGAGCTGACCGGCGGCACCTCGTTCCCGCCGATCGGCGACCTGCCGTACCTTTTGACCATGCCGGCCTACGGCTTCTACTGGTTCTCGCTCTCGACGGCGAATGCCGGCACGATGGGCCCGAGCCCGGAGACGCCGGAGCTGTTCACCCTGGTGCTCACCGGCGGCGTCGAGACCCTGATGCGGGGCCGCGAGCGCCAGGCCTTCGAGCGCACCGTCGCGCCGCGCTTCATCGGCTCGCGGCGCTGGTTCGGCGCCAAGGGCTCGCGCATCCGCGGGGTCGAGGTGGTGGACAGCGCGATCCTGCCGCGGCTCGAAGGCTCGAACGGTTTCCTGCTGCCGCGCATCGCGGTGTCTCTCGCCACCGGCGAGACCCAGGAATACTTCGTGCCGCTCGCCGTCGACGAGGGCCGCGAGGACGAGTCG
>NZ_LABZ01000288.1 GCF_001043955.1 Methylobacterium tarhaniae
TCGTAGAGGACCGACACAAGGTTGGTGTCGAGGAGATAGGTGTCCATCAGTGGATGTACTGCCTCAGCAGCTGTACCTCTTCCTCGGGGGCCGGCGTGAACGCCTCAAGCGACCAAGCGCCGCGATTGCGATCCACTAAGGGTCCGAGATATTCGTGCAAGGGCATGTACGCCGTGAAATTCTCCGGCAGCCATCCGTGGAACGAATGATCCACCCGGCGCTCGTGCTCATGACCACGGAAGAACTCGAGGAGTCGACGTTCGAGGCGCGGCGGTAGATCGTAGGCTCGCAGCACCTCCGCATCGACTTCGACCAGAAGCCTGTTCAGGACGTCATCAATCCCTGCCGGTCTCAGCGCTTCCGCGCCCGCGGCCGCAGATGCAGAGTGGTATTTCTTCACGGCTTCCACGACATGGCCTAGCGCTCGCTTCGGCATTGGGAGGAGCTTGAGCAGTTCATTGGTGAAGTGCTGGTTAGACGCTCTTTCAGCGAGAAAGGCGTTGGCCAGAGGGCCGTTGAGGATCGCCTCAAGCGCCTCAAGCGGTAGCGCATCGCTTGTCGGCCAGATGCCAAAAAAGCCCTGCGATGCGACCAGACTGGATCGGTCCGATGCCGCTGCCATACGCCA
>NZ_LABZ01000289.1 GCF_001043955.1 Methylobacterium tarhaniae
GGGGGGCGCCCGCAGCGGGGCCACCGCCCCCGCCGAGCCGCCGGTCACCACGATGTCGCGCGGGGCGGAGGTCTCCTCGCCCTCCCTGCCGCCCGCTGCGGACGGATCTCGTCTGTGCGCCGCTTGCATGAGTGTCGCCGGAAGGGCGGCGGCCCTCGCACCCGCCCCCGGCGCGGCACCTCAACACAGGATAAGCGGCGCCGCGCCTCAGCGCCCGCGGGCGCCCGGCCTGTCCCGGCCGCCGATCCGGCGCTCGTAATGCTTGGCGACCCGCAGGTGACGGGAGATCGCGTAGTTCATCGCCGTGAGGAAGCCGTAGGCGCCGCGCACGCAGTGGCGGCGGCCGAAATAGGCCTTGAGGAAGTTGCCCGGCAGCTCGACGAAGAGGCGCCAGGTCGGGATCCGGACGCCCCGCGCCTCGAGGTCGTCGGCCTGCTGGTCCGAATAGCGGTTGAGCTTGTCGAGCTGGTCGCCGAGCGAGCGCACCGAGAAGTGGTGGATCACCGACCGCAACCGCCCGACGGTGGCGCTCGCGTCGAGCTCGACCCGGTCGTGCACCGGCGAGGGCGAGTAGCGGCCGCGGTCGCGGCGATAGAGCCGCACCGGCCAGAGCGTGTAGGCGAGGCGATGCGGCCGCGTCTCGCCGGGAAACACCTCGGCGATGCCGACGGCGTAGGCCGGGTGCGGCGGCTCGCCGGCCGCGAACAGCCGGCGGATCTCGGCGGCGAGGTCCGGCGGCACCACCTCGTCCGCGTCGAGGTTCAGCATCCAGACGTGCCGGCACTGCTCCTCGGCGAAGCGCTTCTGCGGCCCGTAGCCCGGCCAGTCCCGCTCGATCACCCGCGCGCCGAAGGAGGCGGCGAGCTCCCGCGTGCCGTCGGTCGAGCCGGAATCGACCACGATCAGGTCGTCGGTCAGGTCGCGCAGAGCCGCCAGGGTGGCGCCGATCCGGTCGGCCTCGTTGCGGGCGATGAGGAAGATCGAGAGGGGGAGGGGGGCGACCATGAACCGAGGCAGGGATCGGGACCGAGGCAAGGATCGGCGGCAAGGATCGGCGGCAAAAACCCGGCCCGCTCGGGGCGGCGCCGGGGAATGTCGAGGCAGCCTCTAGAGCATCTTTCGGAGTTCTGAAAACCGGCTTGCGCGAGAGAGCCCGTTGCCGGGCGGGAGCGTGCCCTGGCGGCAACGGCCAGCCGGAGACGTGCGATCCGGCTCCGTTGCCGCATTGGCGCCGCATCGGTTTGGCTCATCCTTAAGAGGTGCCCGTCAGGATCGGGCGCGAGGAATCGCCGGGTGTCGCAAGGTTTCCGAGGGCGCGGCACGAGGGGGAGCGGGTCTTTGGTGATGAGGGTTCTCGTGCGGAGCCGGAACTTGGGGATCCTCCTCGTCGCGGTCGGGCTCGGCGCCTGCGCGGGCGCGCCGAAGGGCGTGCTGGCGCCGGTGGCCGCCACGGTGCCGGGGGCCTCGCGCGTCGACATGCTGGTCGCGACCACGCGCAAGACCGCCGCCAATCCCGGCGAGCTGTATTCCGGCGACCGCGGGCCGGCCCTGTCCTACGCCGACATCACGGTCTCGATCCCGCCGGATTCGGTGCGCCAGCCCGGCACGGTGCAGTGGCCGAAGGAGCTGCCCGGCAACCCCGCCACCGACTTCGTGACCCTCAAGGCCGAGACCCTGGACCGGCCGGAGGCGGCCGCGCGCCTGCGCCGCAATGCGGCGCGCACGGGCAAGCGCCACGTGCTGGTCTTCGTCCACGGCTTCAACAACCGCTTCGAGGACGCGGTCTACCGCTTCGCCCAGATCGTGCACGACACCAAGGCCGACGTGGTGCCGGTGCTGTTCACCTGGCCCTCCCGCGGCAGCGTGCTGGCCTACGGCTACGACCGGGAGAGCACCAACTACTCCCGCAACGCCCTCGAAGGCGTGCTGCGGCGCCTGTCGCAGAATCCCGAGGTGGCCGAGGTGACGGTGCTCGCCCACTCGATGGGCAACTGGCTGGTGCTCGAATCCTTGCGCCAGATGGCGATCCGCGACGGGCGCGTGGCGCCGAAGATCCGCGACGTGGTGCTGGCCGCCCCCGATGTCGACGTCGACCTCGCCCGCGAGGCCTTTCGCGACATGGGCCCAGCCCGGCCGCGCCTGAGCCTGTTCGTCTCCCAGGACGACAACGCGCTCGCGGTCTCGCGCCTGGTCTGGGGCAATTCGGGTGCGCGCCTCGGCGCCATCGACCCGTCGAGCGAGCCCTACCGCACCGAACTCGCCCGCGAGAACATCGCGGTCCTCAACCTCACCGCCATGAAGGGGGACGACGCCCTCAACCACGGCAAGTTCGCCGGCAGCCCGCAGCTCGTGGCGCTGCTGGGCAACCGCCTGGCGCAGGGCCAGACCATCACCGATTCCCGCGTCGGCCTCGGCGACCGCATCGTCCAGATGACGGCGGGCGCCGCCGCCACCGTCGGCACCGCCGCCGGCCTCGCGGTCTCGGCCCCGGTCGCGGTGCTCGACGCCCAGAGCCGCGAGACCTACGGCGAGCACTTGCGCAACCTCGGCCAGGGCATCGGCGACACGGCGGAGGGCGCGGTCGATCTCGCGACCGCGCCGGCGCGGGCGCTCGGGGGGCGGTAAGGATTCAGCCTGCCGAAGCCGCGGCTCTCCGCCAGGCTTCCGGCATCGACCGGTCGATCAGCTCCGCGGCGACCGCCTTGGCGCCGGAACCGTCGCCTGCGAGCGGCAGGGCCCGGCGCCCCGGCATCCCGGAGGGTGTGCCGCCGGGCGGAGCCGCGGAGCGGGCAGGGGGCGCAGGACCATGAGGCCGCCCCGGCCGCGCGGCAGGCCTCGGCGCGGTCAGTCGCCCGGCGCGACGGGCCGCGCCGCGACATAGGCCGTCCGCCGGCCCGGCACGAAACCCACGCTCTCGTAGAAGGCGTGCACCCGCGGGTCGACCCGCCCGCTCTGCATCAGGACGTGGTGGCAGCCGCTCGCCCATGCATGGGCGAGGGCCGCCCGGACGACCGCCCTTCCATGCCCGCGTCCCCGGTGATCGGGGTGGGCGACGACGTTCTCCAGGAAGCCGTGGGAGCGTCCCGCGCGCAGGAGGTTCGGCGCGGTGACGAGCATGCAGGTCGCCGCGATGCACCCGTCCCCATCGGCCACGAAGACGGTGACCCCCGGATGCGCCAACGTCTCGTGCCACAGGCGCTCGGCCCGTGCCGGCGGCCCGGCGACGGCGCTGACCTCGGACGCGGCGAAGAGTGAGAGGAGCGACGGCAGGTCGGATGGGAGGGCGGGCCGCCGGCACGGGCCGA
>NZ_LABZ01000029.1 GCF_001043955.1 Methylobacterium tarhaniae
GCCCCCCCCCGCCCCCCCCCCCCCCCCCCCCCCCCGGGGGGCGGCCCCCCGGGGGGGCCCCCGCCTGCACCTGCGCATCGCCCTCGACTACTCGGCCCGCGACGCGATCCTGGCGGCGGCCCGCCAAGCCGCCCCCGACGCCAGCCGCGAGGAGTTCGGCCGCCTCGTCACCGGCGACGGCGCTCCCGAGGTCGACCTCGTGATCCGCACCAGCGGCGAGCAACGCCTCTCCGACTTCCTGCTGTGGGAAAGCGCCTATGCCGAGCTGCACTTCACGCCCTGCGCCTGGCCGGATTTCGGCGAGGCGGAGCTTGCGGCGGCGATGACGGCGTTCCGTGCGCGGCAGCGCCGCTTCGGCGGGTTGCCGGCGGCGGCGTGAGGGTGCGGGCGGAGCGGTCGTGTGGTGGCCGCTCTCCGCCCTCTTGGGTCGGCTCGCATCAGGGGGCGACCGAAGCGAGCTTGGGAACGGCGGGATTTCACCATCGACGCTCCAAGATTCGGGGATCACCATTCGATGGATCTCTATCGGATCCCGGTCGTCACCCTGGTCGATGCCGCGATCCGCTACGACTTCGGTTACCGGTACCCGACGCTGAAGGGCGTGGATCTCGCGGTGAATGCGACGAACCTCTTCGACAAGACCTGTGTGACGACCTGCATCTCGGCGACGGGTTGCGACTACGGCAATCGCCAAACGATACTGGCAACGCTGCGTGACCGCTGGTGACATGCAGTCTTGACCGGACTGCGATCGCATGTTCCGGCCGATCCCGCCCGGTCCATGGGGGCTTGGCCTTGATGGACCGATGCGAACCGACGCGCCCCCGGTCGCGATCGAAGGATTTCTGGAGCGGGATACATCATCGATCGGCGTGTGAGCTTCCTCTGGACCGACCGCGCCTCGGCAAATCAGCCCGTACGCCGCGGGGGGCCATGCTCTCCCGCGGCCCACCCACCTCACTCCCCGCTCAATATCCCTGCGCGCTCCCGGTATTCCGCCGCGGATCGTTGGCGCCGTAATACCGGAACGCCCCCACCGGCTGGCCGCCCAAGGTCGGCGCGCCGATCAGGATCGCCGCCAGGTGGTTCGCCGGCTGGGCCGGGCCGAACTTGTGGCCCATGCCTTCGAGAATCTTGCGGGTATCCGGCGACAGGGCGAAGCGCTCGACATTGGTCACGTCCGGCATCCACTGGTGGTGGAGGCGCGGCGCGTCGGCGGCTTCCTGGGCGTTCATTCCGTAATCGATCACGTTGAGGATGCTGTGCAGCACCACCGTGATGATCCGGCTGCCGCCGGGCGTGCCCGTCACGAAGACCGGCTTGCCGTCCTTGGTGACGATGGTCGGGCTCATCGAGCTGAGCGGCGTCTTGCCGGGCGCGACGGCGTTCGCCTCGCCCTGGAGCAGGCCGTAGATGTTCGGCACGCCGACCTTGGCGGTGAAGTCGTCCATCTCGTTGTTGAGAAGGACGCCGGTCCCCTCCGGAACGATCCGCACGCCGAACCAGTCGTTGAGGGTGTAGGTCACCGAGACGGCGTTACCTTGGGCGTCGACGATCGAGTAATGGGTGGTGTTGCTGCCCTCGTGCGGCGGCACCCCGGGCTTGAGTTCGGCCGAGATTCCGGCCTTCTGCGGGTCGATCGCCGCCCGGATCTTCGCCGCGTAGGCCTTGTCGGTGAGCCGCTCGACCGGGTTCTTCACGAAGGCCGGGTCGCCCAGGTAGCTGTTGCGGTCGAGATAGGCGTGGCGCATCGCCTCGATCTCGTAGTGGACCGCCTGCGCCGAGCCCCAGCCGAGCTTGGCCAGGTCGTAGCCTTCGAGGATGTTCAGCATCTCGCAGATCACCACCCCGCCCGAGCTGGGCGGCGGGGCCGAGATCACCCGGTAGCCGCGATAGTCGCACTCGATCGGGGGCAGCTCGCGGGTGGCGTAGCGGTCGAGGTCGGCCTGGACGATGAGCCCGCCTCGCGCGCGGCTCGACGCCGTCAGGGCCTCGGCGACCGCGCCCTTGTAGAACCCGTCCTTGCCCTGCTGGCTGATCGCCTTCAGCGTGCCCGCGAGGTCCTTCTGGACCAGCCGGTCGCCGACGCCGAAAGCGCGCCCCTGGTTGAGGAAGATCTTGGCCGAAGCCGGATCCTTCCCGAAATCCTCGGTGGCGGTCCCCAGCATGTCGACGTCGCCCTGGTCGAGGACGAAGCCCTCCTCGGCGAGCCGGATCGCCGGCGCGATCAGCGCGGCGCGGGGCTGCGTGCCGTACTTGGCGAGCGCGTCCTCGAGCCCCGCCACGGTGCCGGGCACGCCGACCGCCAGGAAGCTCTTGGTGCTCGCGCCTTTGACGACGTTCCCGTCCTTGTCGAGGAACATGTCGCGCGTGGCGGCGAGCGGCGCCTTCTCGCGGAAATCCAGGAAGGTCCGGCTGCCATCGGCCCGCTGGATCGTCATGAAGCCGCCGCCGCCCAGGTTGCCGGCGGCCGGATAGACCACGGCGAGGGCGTAGCCGACCGCGACCGCGGCATCGATGGCGTTGCCGCCCTGCTTCAGCACGTCGACGCCGACCTGCGTCGCGTGGCGCTGCGCCGTCACGACCATGCCGTGCTCGGCGGCGACCGGCGCCCGCGAGGCCGCGACCGCCCGCCCCTGCGGGACCGAGACGACGAGGAAGGCGGTGAGGAGTCCGATGCCGACCGAGGCGATCCGGTAACCCATGAGCGTCCTGCCCTTTCGTGATTCGCCGCCACGGTACACGAGGGTCGGGCGCGGCTGTACTGCGGGCACCGACGTTCCGCCCGCACCCCATCCCCGCGCCGATCGCGCTCCCAGTGGCGCCGCCTGGCGCAACGCTGCTTAGATTCTTGTTTTTGCATCATTTTCACCGCCGAACCGGTGACCACTTCGGCGAATGATGCTTAGCTGCGGGGGCAGACGCACAAGGGAGGCCTCCATGTCGATGAACCGCCGCACCCTCATGGCCGGAGGCATCCTCGCCAGCCCGATCCTTACCAGCGCCCCCGGCCTCGCCGGCGGTGGCGGCGCGCCGGTCGCCGACCTGCCGGGAGTCTACCGCTACGGCGTCGGCGAGGCGTCGGTGACCGCCCTGCACGAGGGCGGGGTGAAGCGCCCCCTCGATGCGGGCTTCGTGCGCAACGCGCCCCTGCCCGAGGTGCAGGCGGCCCTGGGCCAGGCCTTCCTGCCGACCGACACCCTGCCGATCACCTTCACGCCGCTCCTGCTCACGATCGGGGGCAAGCGGGTGCTGATCGATGCGGGCTTCGCCGATAACGGGCCGCCCGGCACCGGCGGGGCCTTGCGCGGGCTGGCGCTGGCCGGGATCGAGCCGGGCGCGGTCGACGCGGTGGTGATCAGCCACTTCCACCCCGACCACATCCTCGGCCTCAAGCGCAAGGACGGCAGCCCGACCTTCCCGAACGCGCAGGTTCTGGTGCCGGAGGCCGAATGGCGCTTCTGGATGGATGACGGCCGCATCGCCAGCCCGCCCGAGGCCCTGAAGGCGAATCTGGGCGCCGTGCAGAAGACGTTCGGCAGCGGCCTGAAGGTCGAGCGCTATGCCTGGGACAAGGAGGTGCTGCCGGGCCTCACGGCGTTGGGCACCCCCGGCCACACCCCGGGCCACACCTCGTTCCGGCTCGAATCCGGCGGGCGCCGCCTGCTGATCGCCTCCGACATCACCAACCACCCGGCCCTGTTCGTGCGCCATCCCGACTGGTCGGCCCTGTTCGACATGGACGCCGATCAGGCTCGGGCTACCCGCCACAGGATGCTGGCGCTCGCCGCCGACGAGCGGCTGCCGGTCGCCTTCTACCACGCCCCCTTCCCGGCCGCCGGCCACATCGCCCGGGCCGGCGGGGCCTACGAGTTCGTGCCGCTGCAATGGGGGTTGGGCCTCGGCTGAGGCGCGACCTCAGGCCTGCGCCGCGCCACCCGTCTCCGCCACCAGCCAGGCCAGGGTCGCCGCCTCGGCCTCGGCCGGCAGGGTCAGGATCACCGGCGTCTCGTAGGGGTGGCGGCTCTTCAGCGCCGCGACGAGCGGCTCGGCCAGGGCCTCGCGCGACTTGATCAGCGCCACCACCTCCTCGCCCCGCTCGACCGCGCCCTTCCAGGCATAAACCGAGCGCATGCCGGGGAGCACGTTCAGGCAGGCGGCCAGGCGCTCGCGCACCAGGGCCTCGCCGACCGCCAGCGCCGCCTCGGCATCCGGGAAGGTGGTGTAGACGAGAAGCGGACGCTCCATGCTATGCCTCTCCCGACGCGGCCGGCGACGGCCCGGCGACTCTCCGCTCCCCCTGGATACGCGGAGCGGCCCCGGCTACTCAAGCGCGGCAGGACCTCTCCTTCGGCGGTCGGGACACCCCACATGGCGCGGCGCTTCAACCAGATCGCCTTCATCGCGAGCCCGACGCCCGACGCCCGCGAGGCGGCCGAGCTCCTGATGCAGCGCTACGACCACGTGCCGCCCGAGGAGGCGGACGTGGTGGTGGGGTTGGGCGGCGACGGGCTGATGCTGCAGGCGCTGCACCGTTTCATGGGCACGGGCAAGCCGATCTACGGCATGAATCGCGGCACCGTCGGCTTCCTGATGAACGAGTTCCACCTCGACGACCTGATCGAGCGGCTGGAGGTGGCCCAGCGCAGCATCGTCCACCCGCTCCTGATGGTGGTCACCGACGTGCTCGGCCTCACCCACACGGCGCGGGCGGTCAACGAGGTCTACATGCTGCGACAGACCCACCAGACCGCCAAGCTGAAGATCTCGATCGACGGCCAGGTCCGCCTGCCCGAGCTGATCGCCGACGGGGTGCTGGCGGCGACGCCCGTGGGCTCCACCGCCTACAACCTCTCGGTCGGCGGGCCGATCCTGCCGATCTCGTCCCAGCTCATCGCGCTGACCCCGATCTCCGCCTTCCGGCCCCGGCGCCAGGGCAGCGTGCTCCTGCCCAACCACGCCCGCATCCGCATCGAGGTGAAGGATCCGGAATATCGCCCGGTCGCGGCGGTGGCCGACCACACCGAGTTCCGCCGCGTCGCCCGGGTCGAGACCCAGCTCGACCGCTCGACCGACCTCGTGATGCTGCACGATCCGGGCCAGGGCATGGACGAGCGCATCCTGCGCGAGCAGTTCGGCTAGGATCGATCGACGGCATCCGGGCGCACTGGCAGCCGGCTCGCTCCCGCATAGATCCGTCCCGGGGCCGGCCTCCAGGCCCCGCTACGGAGCGCCCGGATGCCTGAGAGCCTGCCCTCGCCTGCCTGCCGGGGTTGCATCCGATGAGCGAGGCGGCCCTGCGGGAGGACGATTACCGCAACCTCGCCGAGTCGCTGCCGCAGCTCGCCTGGATCGCCGAGGCCGACGGCGCGATCGTCTGGTTCAATCAGCGCTGGTACGACTACACCGGCACCACCTTCGAGACGATGCAGGGCTGGGGCTGGCGGTCCGTCCACCACCCGGACCATCTCGAGCGGGTCGAGGCGCGGTTCCGTCGCGCCTTCGCGACCGGCGAGCCCTGGGAGGATACCTTCCCGCTGAAAGGGGCCGACGGGGTGTTCCGTTGGTTCCTGTCCCGCGCCCGGCCCTTCCGCGACGCCTCCGGGCAGATCGTGCGCTGGTACGGCACCAACACCGACATCACCCGCAGGCGGACCACCGAGGAGCGCCTGCGCCACGCCCAGGACCGCTTCCGCGCCCTCGTCGACAGCGCCGCGGCGATCATCTGGTCGGCGGATGCCCATGGCGAGCTCTCGATCGGGCAATGGCGCTGGACCGCCTATACGGGCCAGAGCGACGAGGAATGCCAGGGCTGGGGCTGGGTCGAGGCGGTGCATCCGGACGACCGCGCCCGGGCCGCCGACGCCTGGGCCCGCGCCGTCGAGACGCGCTCGCCCTTCGAGATCGAGTACCGGATGCGACGGCGCGACGGCGCCTGGCGCCACATGGAGGTGCGCGCCGCACCCGTCAGCGCCGAGGATGGCAGCGTGCGCGAATGGGTCGGCATGCATGTCGACATCACCGACCGCAAGGAGGCCGAGGCCGAGATCGAGCGCGCCCGCCACGCCGCCGAGGCGGCCAACCGCGCCAAGAGCCAGTTCATCGCCAACATGAGCCACGAGCTGCGCACCCCGCTCTCGGCGGTGATCGGCTATTCGGAGATGCTGGCCGAGGAGCTGGAGGATCTCGGCCAGGCCGAGCTGCTGCCGGACCTGCGCAAGATCGAGGCCTCGGCGCGCCACCTTCTCGGCCTCATCAACGATGTCCTCGACATCTCGAAGATCGAGGCCGGCCGCATGACGGTGGCGGCGGAGGACTTTTCCGTCACGGACATGGTCGCCGACGTGGTGGCGGCGACCGAGTCGCTGATCGCGAAGAAGCGCAACCGCCTCGTGCTCGATCTGCCCGACGACCTCGGCGCCATGCGCCAGGACCAGGGCAAGGTGCGCCAGTGCCTGGTGAATCTCCTCGGCAACGCGGCGAAGTTCACGGAGGGCGGCACCATCACCCTCTCGGCCCGGCGCGAGGCCGTGGACGGGGCCGAGTGGCTGACCTTCGCGGTCTCGGATACCGGCATCGGCCTCACGCAGGAGCAGTGCGGCCGGCTGTTCGAGCGCTTCGCCCAGGCCGACGAATCGACCACCCGGCAGTTCGGCGGAACCGGGCTGGGCTTGGCCATCACCCGCGCCTTCTGCCGGCGCATGGGCGGCGACATCGCCGTGGCCTCGACCTACGGCGAGGGTGCGACCTTCACCATCCGGCTTCCGGTCGTGCTGACGGCGCAGGACGACGAGCCCAGTCCGGAGGAGGTGCGGGCCATCGCCGAGGCGAAGGAGGAGGCCGCGCGCCACGACGTCGTGCTCCTCGTCGACGACGATCCGGCGGCCCGGGAGCTGCTCTCCCGCTTCCTGGAGCGCGAGGGGTTCCGCGTGCGCACCGCCAGCGACGGCAAGGCGGGCCTCGGCCTCGCCCGGGCGCTCCGGCCCCGGGCGATCCTCCTCGACATCGAGATGCCCCGGATGGACGGCTGGTCGGTGCTGCACGCCATCCGCAGCGACCCGGATCTGTCCGCCACCCCGGTGATCATCACCTCGGTGGTCAACGAGCAGGGCCTCGGCCGGGCGCTCGGCGCCACCGACTACTTGGTCAAGCCGATCGACTGGGACCACCTCAAGAGCCTGATGGAGCGCTACCGCCCGGCCGACGCCCCCGGCACCGTGCTGCTCGTCGACGACGATGCCGACGCCCGCGAGCGCCTGCGCCGCAGCCTGTCCCGGGACGGCTGGACCGTGCGCGAGGCGGAGAACGGCGCCGTCGGCCTCGCGTGCCTCGACGAGGGCCGGCCCTCGCTGGTCCTCCTCGACCTGATGATGCCGGTGATGGACGGCTTCGCCTTCCTGACCCGGCTCCGCGCCCGGCCCGACGGCGCCGACGTGCCGGTGGTGGTGCTCACCGCCAAGGACATCACCCCCGCCGAGAAGGAGCGGCTGGGCCGCGACACCGAGCGGGTGATCGTCAAGGGCAGCGTGTCCTTGGGCGAGATCGGCCGCCTGTTGCGCAACATGTATGCCGGGCAGGTGCCGGACGCGGTGCCGGCCTCGATGCAGGGGCTGATCGACGAGCTGGCGGCGCGGACGGGGCCGGAGGGGGGATGAGGGCGCCTATCGCGAGCGCCCCGGCCCGGTCCCCTCGTCCCACACGCTCCAGCGGAACACTTCGGTGCCGGCGCCGTCCACGATGCGCACCGCCTCGGCCGCCGGCCCCGAGCGCTGGGGCACCCGGGCGCGGCGGAAGAGGCGTAACGCCCGCTCGCGGGCGGCGTCGAGGCCGGCGGTGCGGATCGAGGCGCGCTGGACCGGCGCGTCCTCGGGGCCGATGATCTCGATGTGATAGGTCTCGCGCAGCAAGGCTCTGGGGGCTCCCGGTCGGCCCCCTCAATAGGGGAGCCGGGCCGGCCGGCGCCAGGGGCGAGCCGCCGCATTCCCGGATTGTGCCCTGCCCGGATCGTGCCCCGCCTGGATCGTGCCCCGGCCTCGGCCGGGGCATCCGGCTCGGAGGACGCGAAGGATCAGGTCTTCAGCACCGGCTCGTTGACGTCGCCGCCGCCGCGCCGGGCCAGGTAGGCCGGCTGGAACATGCACATCCGCACCGCGTCGCGGTACTTGCCGTTGACGAAGAACTCGTCGCGCAAGGTGCCCTCGGTCTCGAAGCCGCAAGCCTCGTAGATGCCGATGGCGCGGCGGTTGTCCTTGTCCACGTGCAAGTAGAGCTTGTGGATGTTAAGCACCTTGAAGGCGTAGTCCATGGCGATCTGCGTCGCCCGCAGGGCGTAGCCGCGGCCCTGGAAGGACGGGTGGATCGCGATCTGGAACTCGCAGGAGCGGTGCAGGTGGTTGATCTCGACGAGCTCGACCAGGCCGGCGCGCTCGTTCTCCGGAGTGGCGATGATGAAGCGCCGCTCGGTCTGGTTGTGGATGTTGCGCTCGTAGAGCTGCGCCAGCTCGGCGAAGGACTCGTAGGCCTCCTCGAACCAGTAGCGCATGATGCTGTCGTTGTTGTTGAGCTGGTGCACGAAGAGCAGGTCCTCGCGTTCCAGCGGTCGTAGCTTGATGGTCGGGCCCATATGGTCGTTCGAACGGTGCGGCAGGATGCCCCGATCCTACTCCTCCGGCGGCGTCCCGTCACCCGCCGTCAGGGCGGCAACCGCCTGCGCGAGGCGGTCCCAGCCTTCCGCGAGGCGCGTGACCTCGGCGATCAGCCGGTCGAGGGCAGCCGCGGCCTCGGCGCCCTCCGGGGTCGCCCGCGCCTCGGCGGGGATCGGCGTCTCCCGCAGGGCCGTGAGCTGGTTGCGCAGCTGGCCCCGCAGGGCGGCGAGGCGCTGGCGTCCCGCCTCCCCCGGCAGCGGCCCGTCCGCGGCCTCGCCCGGCGCGTCCCTCTCCACCAGCCGCAGCCAGCGTCGTCCGGTCTCGGGCATGGCAGCCTCCGTTATCCGGCATCCCTCGCGAGGGACGAGAACGGTGATGCTGCCGGTCAGGAGCGAACAAGACGTTAACGAAACCTTGAGAATGCCGGCCGCGCTCTGTCTCGGACGAACCACGGAGGCTCGCGGGAAAAACATCGTCTCTTAGGCGTCTCGACAGTCTTTCGTGGCAGGGTCCCGCGCGAAAACCGCCACATTGCCGTGCCAGGCATCGCGGGGGCGAGGATGGAGCGACGGGGAATGGCCTTGCGCGGAAGGACGATCCTGTGCGTGGCGACCCTCTCGGCGGTCCTTCTGGCGGGGGTCCTTCCCGCCGCCGCGGCGCCCAAGCACCTCGCCCCGGTGCCGCCGGCCACGGTCGCCCTGATGGCGGCGCGCAACATGGCGCCCTCGGCGCCGGTCCTGCTGCGGGCCTATAAGCAGGAATCCGAGATCGAGGTGTGGAAACGGGCAGCGGATGGCCGCTTCGTCCACCTCAAGACCTTCCCGATCTGCCGCTGGTCGGGCCAACTCGGCCCCAAGACCCGCACCGGCGACCGCCAAGCGCCGGAGGGCTTCTATTCGGTGGCGGCCCGGCAGCTGAACCCGAACTCGGCCTATTACCTGTCCTTCGACGTCGGCTATCCCAACGCCTACGACCGGGCCCATGGCGGCACCGGCTCGGCCCTGATGGTGCACGGCACCTGCTCCTCCGCCGGCTGCTTCGCGATGACCGACCGGCAGGTCGGCGAGATCTACGCGCTCGTGCGCGACGCCCTCGCCGGCGGGCAGACGGCGTTCCAGTTCCAGGCCTTCCCGTTCCGGATGACCGCCCGCGCCCTGGCGCGCCACCGCACCGACCGGCACATCGCCTTCTGGCGCCAGCTCAAGGAAGGCTCGGACCGGTTCGAGGCGACGGGCCGCGAGCCGCTGGTCGGCGTCGAGGGCGGGCGCTACGTCTTCTCCCCCTATCCCGACCCGGCGGTCGAGGCCCTGGCGGTGGCGCGGCGCACCGAGGAGGAGGCCCGCATCCAGGGCCTGGTCGAGGGCGGGGTGGAGGCGGTGCGCACCACCTACGCCGATGGCGGCCAGCATCCGAGCTTCACCGCGATGCTGAAGCGGGTCCCGGCCTTCGGGGCCGCCCCGGGCGGCGCAGCCGCCGTCACCAGCACCATTGGCGGCGCAGCCGCCGTCACCAGCACCATTGGCGGCGCGGCCGCCGTCACCGGCACCATAGGCGGCGCGGCCGCCGTCACCGGTGCCTTGGGCAGCGCAGCCGCCGTGACGAGCGCCACCGCCTACGCGCCCACTGGCGCCCCGGCGGCGAGTCCCTTCTCGGCCTTCATCGTGCCGGCCGGCCTCGGCGAGGTCAGCCGGCCCGAGGCCCTGGCGATGGCCGGACGCGAGGTGGTGGTGATCCCGGCCCGCCGACGCCCGGCCCCGCCGATCCACCCGATCCAGGTCGCGGCCGCCTTCGTGCCCCTGCCGCTGATCGAGACCGAGCCGTCGCCGTTCTCGCGCCTGCGCCTCGCCGAGGAGCCCTCCCGGCTCACCCTCGCGGCCTCGCCCGAGCCGGCCCGGCCGCGGTTCCTGACGGCGAAGGTCTCGGCTTTGCCGTAGACCCTGTTCGATCGAGAGGCCCGAATTCACATCCTCCCTCGCCACCCCGGGTTCTCGGCTCCGCCGAGCCCCGGGACGACGCCGAGGGCGTCAGCCTCGCTGATCGGCTTGCGACATCGACACCTGTGCTACCAATACAACTGCGCCCGCCCGATGAACGCATCGGCGTCGATCGTCCGACGGTTGAAGTTCAGGCTCGCCGGCGAGGGCGAGGTGTGGGAGCGGATGTAGTCGAACACGAAGCGGATGTTGCGGTCCGGATACCAGTTCACGCCGGCGGTGACGTCGTGCTCGATGCCGCCGCGGATGGCGCGGTCCTCGAGGTCGATGGCGCTGTAGCGCAGGCCCAGCTCGAACACGCCGGTGCCGCCGCGGCTGACCCGCTGCGCCTCCTCGACCTCCACCCCGCCGAACACCGCGTATTCGGTGGCGTAGCGCGGGGCGATCGTGTAGCGCCGTCCCTTGCCGTTGAGGAGCAGGCCGGCCTGGATGTAGCCGCCCTGGAAGCTCAAGGACGGCGCGCCGCCGAAGCGGCCGATCTCGGTCAGGATGTACTCGGCCTGGAGCCGGAACGGCCCGCTCTGCCACGCGGCCTCCAGGCCGACGCGGCCGATGCTCGCGGCGTCGCGGATGCCGCCGGTATTCACGAATTGCCGCGCGAACAGGAACGCCTCGGAGCGGCTCGACAGGGTGAGCGGGCTGCCGTCATTCGGCAGCGAGCGGTAGCTGCCGGCGGCTCCGAAGTGCAGGACGTCGTACCCGTCCTTGCTGAGGTAGGGCGCGTAGGTGACCCGGGTGGTCGAGGCGATGCCCTGGTCGCCGATGGCGGCGTTGTTGATGTTGCCCCCGAACACGCTCGTCACCGCGGTCCAGCGCTCGCCATGGGTGCCGATGGCGAAGCCGACATTGCGGGCCGGCGCGAAGGCGTCGGCGAGGGAGCGCTCGGTGAACAGGGTGTTGTTGTCGGAGATCAGCTGGTCGAAGCTGAACGGCTCCTTCATGTTGCCCAGCGCGATGATGACGTTCTTGAAGCCCTTGTAGGCGACGACCGCGTCGTTGATCGGCCGGTTCGGCTCGGCGAAATCGTACTGGAAGGCGAGCTCCAGCTCCTTGCCCAGCGTCAGGTAGCTCTCGATCCAGGAGCGGCGCACGGCGATCGGCGTATCGAACACCGTGCCGAAGCCGCGCTGCTGGACCCGCCCGGTGCCGAAATCGAGCTGGAGGCGTCCGCCGATCCGCAGCGTCGCGGCATCGTCGGGGAATTTCAGGGTGATGCCCCGCTCGTCGATGGTCAGGCGCTCGCCGAACGGACCGGGCATGCCCTCGACGGCGGCGGCCGGAAGGCCGGCGGAGGCGAGCAGGAGGACGGCGAGCGGCCAGGAACGGAGTTGCGGCATGACCGAATCCCACGCGACAGGTGGGCGGAGTACTGCCCTGTCTCGCAAGGCGGCGGTGCGACCTTCCGCAGCCCCGGCCGCGATCGTCGGCGAGTGTCTCCTCGATGCCACGCTCTCGCGCGGGCAACCGCTGCGTCACGTCCGGGTTGTGTCGGGGACGATCGAGGAACCTGCATGCCCCCCGCCATCGACCGCCGCGCCTGCCTCTCGGGTCTCGCCGCCCTCGCCCTCGCGCCGCTGGCCGGCCCCGCCCGGGCGCAGGGCGTCGCCGGCCGCTCCGACACCCTCCTGGTGATGGAGAAGGGCGACCGCTCCCTGAGCTTCTACGAGCTCGCCAGCGGACGGCGCACGGGGCGGGTCGAGCTGCCGGGGGAATACCCGCACGAATTCGCCGTCGACCGGGCCGGAGCCCGGGCCTACGCCGCCCTCTACGGTGCCAAGTCCTCGACCACGCCGGGGCCGGGGGGAGATGCGGTCTGCGTCGTCGACCTCGCCGCGCGGAGCCTCGCCCGCACCATCGCCTGCGCACCGTTCCGGCGCCTGCACGGGCTGCGCCTCGACGCCAAGGACCGGCTGATCGTGCTGAGCGAGGACCGCGACGTGCTCCTCGGCTTCGACACGCCCGAGACGGCAGAGCGGCCGGACCGGGCGGTGGCGACCGGCGGCATCAAGGGCCACCTCTTCTCCCTGTCGCGGGACGGCGAGACGGCTTACGTCGCCAACATCCTGTCGAACACCGTGAGCCGGGTCAGGCCCTTCGCGCCCGCCGAAGCTCCACGGATTGCCGCGACCGGACTGTGGCCGGAGGGCACCGCGCTCTCCCCCGACGAGGCGACCCTCTACGTCGCCAGCCGCCGCAGCGCGACGCTCGCCGCGCTTGCCACCGAGGCGATGACGCCGACCCGCACGGTGCCGACGCGGGGGGACGTGGTGCGGGTCGATTGCGGCAAGGAGGGCGACCTGATCCTGGCCAACTACGCCGAGAAGAGCCTGTCGCTCCTCGATCCAGCCCTGAAGGAGATGGCGGTGGTGCCGCTCGGGGGGGCGCCGGTGGCCCTCGCCCGGCACCCGTCGAGCCCGCTGGCCTTCGCGGCCCTGGAGGATGACCGGATCGCCGTCGTCGACCTCGAGGGGCGGCGCGTCCAGGGCCATCTGGCCACCGGGCGCGAGCCGGATGTGATGGTGGTGCTGCCGGGATGATGCCGGATCCGGGCCCCTGTCGGGGCCCGGATCCGGGTCAGGCCGCCCGCATCGGCCGCTTCGGCGGCTCGAACACGGTGGCGTAGTGCGTGCGGCACCAGCGCTTGCCGGTGAGCACCCGGCAGCCGCAGACGCGCTTCGACTCGATCGCCGTGCCGTCGCCGTCGGCCCAGAGCGGGAAGGTGCAGTCGAGCAGGCCGGCCTTGAGGAACAGCACCCCGTCGCCGCCATCGGCCGCGGCCGCCGGTACCCGGCGGGACATCGGCAGCGCGACGATGCTGCCGCCCTCGACCGTCTCGGCCGTTACGGGAGCAGCCATCACGGGCGCGGGCGCCGCTTCGGGAGCCGCCTGGACGACCGGGGCGACCGGACGGGGGGGCGCCTCGACGGGGCGCGGCGGAGCC
>NZ_LABZ01000290.1 GCF_001043955.1 Methylobacterium tarhaniae
TCACGTGACGTCACGTGACGCGATGGGGTGCTGAGACCATCACGCCGGCGCTTCTGGCGTTCGGCGTCCGCCTTGCGCCGCGCCGCGAGCAACGACCGCTCGGCGTTGGCCGCAGCCTCCACCTCGGCGGCTTTCCGCTGCTGCTCGGCCAGAGCCTCCACGGCGAATTCAATCGCCTCCGGCGGCGCGCCGAGCTCGCGCATGCGCTTCATGAAGGCGGCGATGCTCATGCGGCCCTCGCTGCGGTGAAGAGATCGGCCTGCGGAGGGGCGACAGGCTTGCCGGCCGGCGCCTTGCGGCTCGCCTGCCACGCGGCCTCGACTTCCGCCCGGTGCTCAGCGCAGGCCCAGAGGGCAACGTCGCGGCTGTAGCGGAATCCGAAGGGCGCCTGACCGCCGCACCGGCAGCACGGCTCGACATCGGGCCCTGGGAGGGAACGGCGGGCGTCCTCCCACTCCCGGGGCGTCATTGGGGCACGCTGGCCCATGGCGGTGTCGATGAGAATGGCGGAGCGCGCCATGACGGCTACTCGGCCGCCTGCATCGCAAACAGGTTGCCCGTGCTGCCCTGGCGCTCGGCCTCGCCGAGGTATTTCACCGCTTGAGCGTAGTAGCTGCCCTTCAGCTCGGTGCCGAGGAAGCGGCGGCCCTGGAGGAGCGACTGGTAGCCCTCCGAGCCGATGCCCATGAACGGAGAGTAGACCGTCTCGCCGGGGTTCGTGTACTGGCGCACCAGTCGCTCGGTGAGATCGAGCGGCATCGGGCAGAGGTGCTTCTCGGCCTCTGCGTCCCGGGCCACGCGGACGTTGAGCACGTCCGTCTCGTCGGTGTCATACCAGATGCCCGAGGTCATCCAGATCGGCTGCGCGAGTTCCTGCCAGGTCTCGAGCGAATGCGCCTCCGGGTCGTGCAGGACCGGCGGCACGGCCTCCATGCCGTCGGCCCATTTTCGGAACACGACGATGTACTCGGGCAGGCCGCCGCCGGTGCGCGCAGCGTCGGTGCGGAAGTTCTTGTAGAGGAGCCGGTCGCTCTTCGTCTTCTGCATCTCCCGCACTGGGCAGCGGTCGATCGTGATGCGGCGGTGATAGGTCCAGCCCTCGGCAACGTGCGTCCGGATGCACTCGCCGGTGAAGTCGCGGATGCCGCGGTCACCGCGCTCGCTGGCGTTCGAGTAGTAGACGAGGTCCTTGACATGGATCGCGGTCAGCCGGCCGGGCTTGGTGACCCGGAACAGCTCGCGCACCAAGTGCCGGTAGTGGGCCTGGAATTCCTCGTCCGAGCTGACGTTGCCCATGTCGCGCTCGCTCTCGCTGTAGATGTACAGGGAGGAGAACGGCGGCGAATACACGCTGAAATCGATGCAATCGTCGGGCATTTCGCCGGTGAAGTCGACAGTATCACAGTGATACACAGCGAAGCGCTTGCTGACGTGGGACGCGAAGACGTTGGCGGTCACTGCACCATCCACGCCGGAAGGCGTGCTCCCTGCTGCGGATCGTAGGTCTCGAGGACGCGGTGGGATTGGGCGGCCCGCGCCATGGCGGCCGACATCTCGGCCTTCATCGCGCTGTGGTCGCCGGCCTTGCGGTTCACGACGTCCCAGATGGACACCTCGGTGTCGGCGCAGACGACATGGGCATGCACATCCCGGGTCTGGCGGAAGCGCCAGCAGCGGCGGACGGCCTGGTAGAAGGCCTCGTAGGAGAACGAGAGGCCCATGAAGGCCATGCGGGCGCAGTGCTGCCAGTTGAGCCCGAAGCCGGCGATGCTGGGCTTCGTGATCAGGATGCGGACCGCGCCGGAGGAGAAGCCCGAAAGCCGCTCCTCCTTCTGGTCGATCGACATCGACCCGCGCACCTCGGTTGCCTCGGGCAGCAGGGCCTTGAGGGCATCGGCGTCGTAGTCGGTCTCGACCCAGCAGATCCAGGCCTCGCCCGGCTCGGCCCGCACCAGCTCGGCGACCCGGGCCGCGCGCTCGTCCTTGGTGAGGCGCTTTTCCCGATGGATCGAGGTCGCCGACGCGCTCGGGATCCGGAACAGTCGGCCCTGACCACTCTTCTCCTCACCGGCATCGACGCTTCGGTCGGCCTGGACGATGTGTCGGCGCACATCGAGCTTCGGCATCACGAAACCGTCGTCCGAGAACCCGAGGTCGCTGGGCTTCGACACGCACCGGGCCCAGGACGCGACCCAGTCCCAGAACGACCTCACCGCGGGCTTCTTCAGCCGGTACCGGCCGGCGTTCGCCTGGTCGGCGATGAACCAGCGCGACAGCATCTCCGGCGGGCGCATCACCCCCAGGAACTCGCTGTGCTGCCCGAGCTCCGTGTGGTCATTCGGCGCCGGCGTCGCGGTCAGGCAGAGCCGGTAGGGCGTGCCGGCGAAGGCCTCAACGAGCTTGCGCTTCGTGGAGCCGGTGAACGACTTCAGGATGCTGCTCTCGTCGAGGATGACGGCGGCGTAGTCGGCCGGGTCGAATCGCTCCAGCCGCTCGTAGTTCGTGATCGCGATGCAGGGGCGCTCCGGCGCGATCCCAAACCGTGACAGCTTAGCCTCGACGCCGATGCGCGTGGCCTCGGCCTGGTGCTGCGCCGCGACCGCGAGCGGTGCCAGCATCAGGACCGGACGGTTGGTCCGGCGCACGATGGCGTCGCCCCAGGCGAGACCCATCGCGGTCTTGCCAAGGCCCGTGTCGAGGAAACCCGCTGCGCGGCCGGTGCGCAGGGCGAACTCCAAACAGTGCTCCTGATGCGGGAAGAGGCCTGGCAGGATGTCGGCGCTGCCGACATCGGAGAAGCCCGCGGGCTCGGCCGCGACGCGTTTGGAGGCGATGAGGGCGCGGTAGGCGTCGAGATCGCCGGACGGCGAAGCTGCCGGCGCCGGTCCAATCAATCTCGAGGAAAGGGCGCGGGCGGTCGCGGGCAGATCACGGGCGACCGGCGCGACATCTATGCGGGCGGAGGCCGTCATAGGTGGCCTCCCGCCTGATCGGTCGGGACCGGCCGGCCGGTCTCGGGCGGCGGGAAACGCAGAGGTCCCCACGCCCGGTCCTCACACCAGCGCGCGGCGCGCAGAATGGGCGATGCGCGGGAGCCGATCCAGAGCAGCGGAAGGGCGACGCCCCGCAAGGCGCTCGCCGCGAAGAGCAGGATCCGGTGATGCATCACACTCCGCTCCGCAGGTCGGCCAATTGCTCCTCGAGATCCCTGGCCCGAGCCTCGAGGAGGGCTTGGCGCTCGGCCCGCGCGACGCGGTGCCACCAGCCGGCCTCGTCGGGCCGGATCGCGCACAGGAACCCGGCGCCGTAGGTCGCGATCATGGCATCGTAGGCTGGACCGGACGGGCAATGACCCTGATCGAGCCACTTCCGCACTGTACCGACCGCAACACCAATGTCAGCCGAGACGTACATCGCAGTCTTGGCCGGATAGAGGTCGCGCAGAAACTGGCATGCACGTTCCGCTAATGTTCGGGCGTCGATCTGCGAAAACTTTCGCAGATCGGATCCGGACTTTCTCATCACGTTCCCCGATGCTGTGGACATCGGGATTTTCTCGATGGGAAAGGAGCCAGCTGTGAGGGTAGAGGCGAACGACATTTCAGCGCCTCGCCGGGTTGGAGTGAGGAGACGCAGGCACGCGGTCGCGATCGAAGGCTGGCAGGCTGTGACGATCGCGCAGGAAGAAAAGACCGGCTCCGGACGAAGCGGAGCCGGCAAGTGCGGGGAGGAAACGTCCATGAGGGACGTGCCCCACACGGGGCCTCGGTGCGCCGGCCAGGCCGGCGGCATGGGGGAGGGCGGTCGCGCTCACCGGATAACCTGCGAAGGCGGACGGACCGGCGCGCCGGAGCGCTTCGACGCGCAGCCGGCAGCGGCGATCACGACTAGGGCGAGGCCGAGAGTGAGCACGGCCAGGATGCTGAGGACCGGGCGCATGTCAGGCGTCCCGCGGCGCGAGGCGATCGCCGTCGGCGCTCAGGCGCCAGCCGGGCGGCAACGGCCTGTCGAGCTTGGCTCCGGGGCTTGCACCCGGTCCGGCATGGGTCACGCGTCCTGCCCGTCCGCACGCCTTGAATCGGTTCGTGCAGGACAGCGCCTCCAGGGCGTTTTCCGCTGGCACCGGCCCGTCACCCCGGGAAGTGGGGGCCGGGGCCGCGTCGCGGTCCATCTCGTGACGGCCTCGTGTGAGGCCGATGCAGGCGCCACGCTCGGCGGCGATGAGGCGGGGGAGGGTCATGCCGCGGCTCCCACAGAGCCGAGAGCAGTCACCGGGCGGCGAACAGGTCGCGCGCGCCGCCCGGCGCCGCTACCATCGGAGGTGCCAACCAACCCGATGGAACTGATGATGTCCCAGGACGCGCCAAACAGCGCCCAAGCCGAAGCAATCGCCCAGGCCATTGCTGACGCCGTCGTGAGCACGAAGGCCCAAGAAGTTGCGCTCAGAACGCTTCTCGCCCTTGAGGAAAAGCGAAATCCCGGCACTTGCATCATAATGCGAGAAGCCTTCGACGAAAATCTTGGTAAAAGATCCATTGAGGGAACTACAAGCGAGATGCTTGTAGATATTCGGAAGAAGTACGTTTCGATTATTGACGATGCTAGCAAGGCCGCCTCCATTGGAGGAGGTCCGCCCTACTCGGCAGCAATGTGGTATGTTCGCTTAGTGCGACGGCTGCGAGGTAAGCCGCCGCTCTAGCGGTTTTCTCGCGCCGATCCAGCCAGAAGAGGAGGGCGCGGATCATGCGGCGGCTCCGCTCTGCTCGGGGAGAGGCGCGCGTGCCTCACTGGCAGCGTTGAAGTGGTCCTGCGCGGTTACCGCGCCGGCCGTCACATCCGAGATGCGCTTCAGCATCCCGAGACGCGGGATGCGCTGCCCATACCGCCACTTCCGGACGGCCCAGGGCGACACGTCAGGACCAATGCGCGCCGCCATCGCGGCGTCGTCCAGGCCCTGGGCTTCCATGTAGGCGGCGAGCTTCATGGGCACATGATATGCCCATCATGGGCACAAAGTCCAGCCGATTTGTGCCCACCTTGTGCTCTGCCCAAAACGGGCACATTCTAGCATGTTGGTTCCCGTGGCGAACAACCTCAAAGCACTACGCGAGGCGCGCGGGCTCTCCCAGGAAGCTGCCGCTGAGAAGATGGGAACGACGCGGAACCAGCTCGCCAAGCTGGAGTCTGGGGCGCGGCGCCTTTCGGATGTCTGGATCGAACGGGCTGCCGAGGTCTTTGAGGTTGACGCTGGTGAGATCGTCACGGCCAACAAGCGACGCGCGCCAGCCCTTATAGCCGGCTTCGATCCTGATGTGGTCGATCCTGATGACCACGAGCCTCGCATGGTCGAGGGCACGATGGGCCGTGACGTAGGCAATATCCCGAAGGACGCAATCCTTCAGGCGGAGGTCGCGATCGGCATGGGACCGGGCGGGATGACCCACGTCACTGACCTTATGAACCCGGACGGCAACAGCTACGCTGCCGAAGGCGTCAAGGATTGGTGGCGTCTGCCGGCAGACGTATTGCGTGGACGCTTCCGCGTGCCAGCGCATCGAGTGCGCTGCTTCGAGGCCATGGGAGACTCCATGGAGCCCAAGATCCACGACGGAGACATCGTGTTTGTGGACGTCGGCCATCGTGTGCCTTCGCCGCCGGGCATCTACGCGCTTGCAGATGCACTTGGGGGTATCATCTTGAAGAGACTAGAAATCTCGTCAGCACGAGGTCAAGATCCAGTGCGCGTGCGACTTATCTCGGACAACCCGAAGCACTCGCCAGAAGACCGCACTCTGGATGAAATTACGATTACTGGGCGATATCTAGGCCGACTGACCACCGAATAAATCAGGCCGGAGCTAATCGATAATGGTCGACGCCTCAGAAGATAGCTATAAATACGTTTCTTTTATCGACGAGGCGGGCGACGACAACCTAAGAAGTATCCGCCCCAAAGATCCAAACGGGGGAACTGAGTGGTTTGTTCTCAGTTCTGTCATTATGCGCGCCGACAATGAGCAAAATGTGGCACGCTGGGTGCGCAATATTTTGTCAGAAATTGGAGCCAATCGGTCAAAAGATCTTCATTTTAACAGACTATCCGCCGATCAACGCCTCAAAGCATGCCAGCTAGTCGCCAGGCTTCCTATTAGATGCTTTGTTGTTATCTCACATAAAGAAAATATGCGAAATCACAAGAATAGTAGAGCTTCCAGAATACCTGGACGAAATATTTTTTATTGCTGGATCATTCGGCTCCTCCTTGAGAGAGCCACTGCGTATTGTGCATCAAGAAATGAAAGAGAAGACAGCCCTAATGCAAAAATGAAAATAGAATTCTCAGAAATGCATCGTATGTCATACAGTCAGCTTAGGGCTTATCTACTCTGGATTAGACCACAGAGCACAAGCGGTACATTGTATCTTAAGAAAGGAGATCTTGATTGGTCTGTTGTAGATACAGACCTAATAGAAGCCCATCCGCACAATACACGCGCAGGACTAATGCTTGCCGACGTGGTCGCAAGTGCCTTCTATCAAGCGGTTGCCGCAAGGCAAGATGGCACCTGCCGTCCGGAGTATGCGCAAGCTTTACAAAATGTCGTAGCCGCCCATTACGGTCGGGTGGCTGATTTTGGCATAAAAACCATGCCCCCTTTATGGAAAATTGACCTTACCCGCGCGCAGAAAGAATTATTTCACTTCTATGGAATGCATACAGAGAGAGATTGGCGGTAGGCCCCTGGACTTGTGTACCAGTGGCTTAGAGTCAGCCATCCACGGTGCTAACGTCCAACTGGCTGCCGCGCAGCGACCAAGCGCCCCAGCGGGCCTACCTCCTCGAAGGTAGCAGGATCGTCAGCAACCGCAAAGCTCTACGCCACACATTTGTCCTACCGTGAGCGCCCAAGCTCCATGTCCGGGCACAGAGCGGGCACAAATCGATACCGACACATGTGCCCATAATGGGCTTGACGCTTGTGCCCTATGTGGGCACATTACCGGCATTCCCGATGGAGTGCTGCTGATGTCCGCTACCCGTAAGATCCACTGGGTGGCCGCCATGCACGAGCTGGCGGCCGACCGCACCAAGCGCAACTCCATCCGTGAAGAGCCCCTTCGCGCTGCAATCCGCGGCTCCCATCGCCTGACCGTCTGGCGCGGCCATTCCGGCCGGCGCTACGTCGTCACCATCCTGCCTCTGACCAGCGAGGACGCCGTCAAGACCGCGGCCGGCGTCGCCCTGGCGGTCCGCCGCAACGCCGGCGCCGTCGCCACCCTCATCGCGGTCCGCTCCTGCCGCCAGGGGGACCCTGGCTTCCTCGGCTGGCTGGCGGCCTGCTGCCAGAGGGGCGCGACCGAGCTGCACGTTCACACCCTGACCGAAGGTGAAGCCGGACGGGCCGCCGTCGTCGCAGACCTGACCGCCCGGCCCCCGCAGCCGCCGCCGGCCTCTGCCGCCCTGGTTCGGGTTGCGTAAGATGATGACTGCCACGGCCGCTCCCGGCCACAACAACCCGCCCGCGCCGACCCCCTTCGAGCTGTCGCGCGACGAGATCGACTCACTCTGCGGCGAGGCCCGCCATTGGCTGGACGGTGCCGGGGTCAAGACCGCGGCTGAAGCCGACGGCGTCGCGAAGCTGCTGAACCTGCTCCGCACGGCCATCAAGCGGGCGGACGAGCGCCGCATTGCCGAGGCCAAGCCGCACGACGAGGCCAAGGCCGAGATCCAGGCGCGTTACGGCGCGCTGATCCAGGACAACAAGTCGGGGAAGGGCAAGGCGGTGCTGGCCGCCGAGGAGTGCCGGGCGGCTCTCACGGCTTGGCTGGAACGCCAGGAAGCGGAGAAGCAGGCTGCCGCGGCCGAGGCTCGACGCGTGGCCGACGAGCGCGCCCGTGAGGCGTCGCTGGCACTGCAGCTCAGCAAGCCGTCCGACCTCGAGGACCGCGAGCACGCCGAAGATCTCGCGCAGGAGGCGCGTCGCGCCGAGGCGGCAGCCGGCCGCGCGGAGAAGGATCGGGCCGTTGCGCGCGGCGGCGCACGCTCCGTCACCCTTCGGACCACCTACCGGGCCGAGGTCATCGATGCGACCGCATTCGCGCGCTGGGCCTGGGTCAACTGCCGAGACGAGATCGAGACGGCCCTGGCGGAAATCGCCAGCCGGCAGGTCGCCGCCGGCACCCGCAACATCCCGGGCGTCGCCATCCACGAAGATCGGAAAGCCGTCTGATGAGTGTCGAGAGCGACAAGCAGATCGCCGACATCCTGGCGACCTACGGCGAGCCGCTGGCCGGCAACGTCTGGCGCGTGCAAGGCACGGCCGTCATCTACCACAAGACTCTCGAGCGGATCGCCGCGCAGGCGCAGATCGCCTTCGCGCCGCCCCAGATCCTGCGCGCCGAGCGCGACGAGGCCGTGATCCTCGTCACCGGCGAGGTGCGGCTGGCGAACGACGCCGGGACCCGCCGGGAGTGGTCGATCGGCGAGGCCCTGATCGGCGTGAACTACCGCGTCTCGGGCAAGCAGGCCGCCTACGTCTTCGCCATGGCCGAGAAGCGGGCCAAGGACCGGGTGATCCTGAAGCTCATTGGCCTGCACGGGCTGCTCTACTCCGAGGATGAGGCCGACGAGTTCAAGCGGCCCGAAACCGCGCCAGCCCCGGCGCCACAACCTGCCCGGCGCAGCCAGCGCTCGCCGCAGCCTCAGAACGACGCCCCTGATCCGGGGACGATCGCTGCCAGCCTGCGCGAGCGGATCAACGCGGCTGGCAGCATCAATGCCGTCACCGATCTGATGCTCGGGCCCGAGACGCAGCAGGAGCTCGCTTACCTCGCCCCCGGCGAGCGCGACCTGATCCGTGAGCACGCCAAGGAACGGCTGGTGGCGCTCGGCTGGCCGGTCCGCTCGAACCGGAAGGGGGCCTCGTCATGAGCGCCCTGCTGCCGGTCGAGTTCACGTGGACGGGCGATGCGATGCAGCCGGCGGGCAGGTTCACCGGCCTCTGCGACCGGCAATTCGTCATCGGCGAACGCTACATCCTCGTCGAGCACGAGGCCCGCAGCGCCGCCTCCCATGCTCACTACTTCGCCTGTGTCCGGGATGGGTGGTCGAACCTGCCGGAGCACCTGGCAGATCGGTTTCCGACGCCCGACCACCTGCGCAAGTGGGCGCTCATCCGGACCGGCTTCCGGGACGAGGTATCGTTCGTCGCCTCCTCGAAGGCCGAGGCCGTCCGGATCGCTGCCTTCCTCCGCCCGGTCGATGACACGGCGGTGGTCCGGGTGAAGGATTCCATCATCGTGCGCTGGACGGCCAAGAGCCAGTCCATGCGCGCCATGGGCAAGGAGGATTTCCAGCGGTCCAAGGATGCGGTGCTCGCCGTCATCGACGAGTTGATCGGCACCGCGGCGGGCACGTTGTCCCGCGAGGCGGGGAGGGCGGCATGACCGATCCTCGCCCCCGGTTGTCGGATAGAGATCGCAAGCGCCTGTTCCGGCTGCATAACCGCACCTGCCACATCTGCGGACAGCCGATCGATGGCGTGCGTCAGGCCTGGGACATTGAGCACGTCATCCCACGCAATTTGCTCGGCCGGCACGCCGACACCGACGACAACATGAAGCCCGCGCACAAGTCGTGCCACCGGGAAAAGTCGAAGGTCGACGCTGGCAACCTCGCCGAGGCTAACCGTCGCGAGGATCGGCATATCGGCGTGCATCAGCCGAAGCAGCCCGTACCGCCGGGAAAGCCGCTACCGGCAGGCCAGCCAGCGCGACGCGCCACCGAGCCGCTGACCAAGCAACTCCCGCCCCGTCGAGCCCTCTACGTGCCGGAGCCCCGTCGATGATCCCAGTCCGAGCTGCAGGGGCTCCGGTTCAGGTCAGGTTGGCTAGGGCGCCTCCCGTTCGATTTGGTTGCGCCTCAGGAGATGGCCGCATCTCCTCAATTTCTAAGTTAGTCGTTGCCCAGACCGTCTGTAAGGCGTGAGCTTCTCAGGAAATATATCGGCCATGAGCAAGCAATCACTTGAAGATTACAGTAAATTATTTTTCGATAGTCATAATTATTCTATCGATATTTTTTTCGATCCTTGCTTCTGTCGATGCAATCACGGGCGTCAATATATGGCCGATATGGTCTCGGCCCTCTCTCATGAAGAGATCAATATTCATTTTCCAAACAGCATAATGTGATCATTTGTCATGTCGTGGACTTCCAGCGCAAGCCTGTTGATGAAATCAATTTTATCTTTAATCATATGCTCTCTCGAGATGAGGAAAATAATTATCATTCGCAATTCTTCACCAACGGCGGTTTCATATTTTTCTTCATCTCGCGCTTTGATCAAATGCTGTATATCGCCATTGAATTTGTCATATGCGTCGCTTGCGCCTTGTCTCCGAGAGTGAATATTGCGCATGGCGAACCGAAGCGCCTCAGCCGGATCGGCATTTTCCTCAATTTTGGCATTAATGTATTCAAAAATCTTTTCAATATTTTCTGTGGCTACGCGAGACGAATCTATCGTCATAGAGATAAGATATCGAAGCTTGCGCAAAGTTTCGAGTCTTTTTTGGAGTGGTTCCAGCGCACTTGCTGCAAACTGTCTATTTGCAACATCAACTTGCTGTTTCGAGGTTTCAATTTGTCCCTGAACACCCTTCCAAGCCAAGCCGGCCGCAAAAATTGCAACAAGTGCTGCGACAGAGCTTTGGTATCGATTGATCCAGAACTCAACACAGCCGAACTCGCCGGCAATGAGGGGTTTGCCTGCGTCTATGCTGGATTTCTCGCAGACAAAGCCCATCCAAGAAATCGCGACCAGGGCGAACACGAGAACCACAGATGCGATTATGGCCACAAGAGCGAACGGCCACGACTTTCCAGACAAGTGCATCCCCATCATCGATTGCAGCTGTTTGAACCCAGCTGTTCGATGCGCGCAAGTCTTATTGGGATCGGCAGCTTCCTCAGCCCCGCCAACATCGACAGCATCCCGGAGACGGCGGCGGGAGGGCGAGTGTGATGGCTGCGGCTCTCGATTTCTTCGCCGCTGGCGCAGACCGGCTCGTCTACAGCGAGGCGCTGGTCGCCGCAAACTACCGCAAGGCCGAGGTGCGCCCGCAGCGCCGCCCCGCCCCCGACCTCCCCCTCTTCGCCGCGGAGTGAGCGCTATGCCCACCATCACCGTCCCCTGCGCCACTTGCGCCGGCAC
>NZ_LABZ01000291.1 GCF_001043955.1 Methylobacterium tarhaniae
CCGCAGACCGGCGAGTGGTTCAACCGCGACGTTCCCGGCATCGCCGCCGCCAAAGGTCTCGCGGGCGTCGCCCCCTACCTGATCGAGGCCGACGCGACGTCCAATCCCGGCGGCTGGCCGAAGGGCGGGCAGCTCCGGGTCGACCTGCCGAACAACCACCTGCAATACGCCTTCACGTGGTTCGGCCTGGCGCTCTGCCTCGTCGGGGTCTTCGTGGCCTTCGCGCTGCGCCGCCTGCGCGGCGAGGCGGTGGAGAGCGCCGCAGCGTCAACCGCGGCCCCGCCCCGTCCTTAAATCAGCCGCGTTGTCCAGGCTCGGTTCAGGCCGCCGGGCGCTTTCTCCGACTGGCGCCTCCCGGCCCTCTGGTCATCGATGAACGCGATCCTCATCAAGCTGTTCGCCACCGCCCTGACGCTGAGCCAGGTCACCACCCGCCCGGACGCGATCCGGACGCAGTTCGATCCGGCCAAGGACGGGCCGGCGGTGGTGCAGCTCTTGCGCGACGGCTGCGCCCATATGCGCAAGGCCTTCGACATCGAGGACATCAACCTCGACGAGCTGATCTCCACCGCGATGGAGGATCCGAAGGCGGTCGCCGGCGAATCGAAGCTCCTGCACGGCCTCGACATCGGTGAGCTCAACACGAGCTACAAGCAGTTCTGCAAGGGCGAGAACCCGGCGAACTCGCCCTTCGAGGCGGGCGCCGTGATCGCGTTCTACAACAAGGCGGTGGCCGACCTGCCGGACGCGGGCGCCCTCAAGACCCTGCGCCTGCCCGGCGCGACCACGATCCTCGACGGGCGCGGCAACCGCTTCTCCGAGACCTTCGAGCCGAACGGCCGGCGCGTCGCGGTGCCGATCGGCGAGATCCCGCCGCTGGTGCAGAAGGCCTTCATCGCGGCGGAGGACAAGCGCTTCCTCGCCCATCACGGCATCGACGAGCGCGGGGTGATCCGCGCCTTCATCGGCAACCTCGCCTCGCCGGGACGGCCGCAGGGCGGCTCCACCATCACCCAGCAGGTGGTGAAGAACCTCTCGGTCGGCGACGACGTCACCTACGAGCGCAAGATCCGGGAGATGATCGTCGCGGCCCGGGCCGAGCGGGTGATGACGAAGCCCGAGATCCTCGGCCTCTATCTCAACGGCATCTATCTCGGCCGCGGCGCCTACGGCGTCGAGATGGCGGCGCGCAGCTATTTCGGCAAGTCGGTCAAGGATCTGACGATCGCCGAGGCGGGTCTGCTCGGCGGGATGCCGAAGGGCCCGAACTTCTACAACCCCGACCGCTACCCCGAGCGGGCGCGGGAGCGGCGCGCCTACGTCCTCACCCGCATGAAGGAGGAGGGCGCGATCACCGAAGCCGAGATGACCGCGGCGCTCGCCGCCCCCTTGGGCTC
>NZ_LABZ01000292.1 GCF_001043955.1 Methylobacterium tarhaniae
GGCTCGATGAGCGGCTTCGTGATGACGTCGGGCGCCGTCTTGTGGATGAAGAGCCTGACCATCGCCAACCTGGCGCTCGGTCCCTACGTGTTCTTCGCCGGCCTGATCGGCGTGCTCTACACCATGCTGAGCTGGTGGCGGGACGTCGTCCACGAGGCCAACACCGGCGACCACACCCGGGTGGTGCAGCTCTCGCACCGTTACGGCATGATCATGTTCATCGCCTCCGAGGTGATGTTCTTCGTCGCCTGGTTCTGGGCCTATTTCGAGGCGGCGCTCTATACCGCCGACCCGATCCAGGCCTCGCGGGTCGACTTCACCGGCGGCGTCTGGCCGCCGAAGGGCGTCGAGGCCTTCGACCCCTGGCACCTGCCGCTGCTCAACACCCTGATCCTGCTCACCTCGGGCACCACGATCACCTGGGCGCACCACGCCCTGCTGCACAACGACCGCAAGGGGATGAAGTACGGCCTCTGGCTGACCATCGCGCTCGGCGTGCTGTTCTCCTTCGTCCAGGCCTACGAGTACGGCCACGCCCATTTCGGCTTCTCGGGCAGCATCTACTCGGCCACCTTCTTCATGGCGACCGGCTTCCACGGCGCCCACGTCATCATCGGCACGATCTTCCTCGCGGTGTGCCTGTACCGGGCCTATCTCGGTCAGTTCACCCAGAAGCAGCACCTCGGCTTCGAGTTCGCCGCCTGGTACTGGCACTTCGTCGACGTGGTGTGGCTGTTCCTGTTCGCCGCCATCTACGTGTGGGGCTCGGGCGTCGGCCACGCCGCCGCACACTGACCGCACGCTCGCTGCGTGAGGAGCATGAGAGGGCGGCGAAAGCCGCCCTTTTTCTTATGGTACGCGAGACCCAGATCGGGCTCTTCGCGCGGACCGCATTCAGGAGCAGGGCCATGGAGCACAACCGCACCGTCGATTCACCGGCGACCGTGGGGCTGCGCGGGCGCTGCCCGCGCTGCGGCGAGGGGCACCTGTTCAAGGGTTTTCTCAGCTTCCGCCCGGCTTGCGAGGTCTGCGGGCTCGATTTCCGCTTCATCGATTCCGCCGACGGCCCGGCCTTCTTCGTGATGTCGATCGTCGGCATCGTGGTGGTGGCGCTGGCGATGTGGGTGGAGTTCGCCTACGAGCCGCCGATGTGGGTCCATGCCTTGCTCTGGGCGCCGCTCTCGATCGTCTTGAGC
>NZ_LABZ01000293.1 GCF_001043955.1 Methylobacterium tarhaniae
GCCGCGCCCCGCGGACACCACGCCCCCGCCGCCCACACCCGCCCCGGAAGGGCGGCGGCCAACCCCCACGGCAAGCCCGGCTTCTGCGTGGTGGGGCCCGCCGCCGCCCACCCCCTGAAAAACCGGCGCGTCCCGACCCCGCCGGCGGGACAGCCGCCGGCGCTGCCGGTTCGAGCGCGGCGAGCGGCGCCGCCAGCGTGTCGCGCTCGCTCCCCGCGGCGTCCCGCTCCCGCCGCGCCGCCCCCGCCTCGGCCTGCGCCGCGTCCCCCCCCGCCAGCGCCGCCGCGTCGATCCCCGCCAGCACCGCCGTGAGCGGGAACCCCGCCGCCTCGGCCTGCGCCGGCGTCAGCGCCCCGCTCGCCACGAACTGCGCCTCGCTCGATCCGGGCGGCGTCACGTGCCGGCCCAGCACCACGTGCCAGGCCGGCGGCTCGGACGACCCCGCCGGCCGGCCGCGATACAGGAACTCGTACAGGTAGGTGTCGGCCATGATGCCCTCACGCCGCGACCGGGCTGTCATCCGACAGCCGGCGCCAGTTGCCGTTGGAGTGGCACGCAGCCACCCCCGTGCCGGAGCCCGCCGCCTCGCCCAGCTTGCGCGCGTTGCTCACGAAGACCACGCGGCCGGCGCCGCCCGCGGGCAGCGTCGCGACCGTGAAGGAGGGCAGCCCGACGTACCCGCCGAACTGCGCGCCTCCCGTCACCTGCAAGGCCGCCGCGACGGACACCGCGCCGGTGAAGCTCGCCCCGCTGTCGGGGTCGAAGGTCACCAGCGTCGCCTGTGCCGTCGTCCCCCGCTTGCACGCCGACAACGAGATCGCCGTGCCCTGCGCCGTGGCCGTGAACGCCTCGGCCGCCATGAAGTTGAGCCGGCCGGTATAGTCCGCAAACCCGCTGCCGGAGACGTAGCCGCCGGCCCCGAACAGGCCCATGGCGTCGCCCGCCCCGGTCGCGGCCGGCGACGCCGCGGTGCCGCTCGCCCGCCGGAGCGTGAAGAACGCCTGGCCGCCATAGGCCTCCGCGCTGATGACCGAGAGCGCGCCGTCGGCGCCGACGAGGCGCATCGCGCTCCCGCTCGGGGCCGCGGGCAGGCTGGCGGTGGCGGTCGCGTTGCGGTTGAGGGTCAGCGAGGCATGGGTGGGGCTGTCGCCGGCGCCGAGCCCCAGCGCCGTCGCCCCCTGCGCCGCGGTGCCGGTGAGGACGGTCCGGCCGGAGGCGCTGGCGTTGGTGATCTCGGCCGCGGCCGGGCCGGTCACCGGCTTGCCGGAGGCGCGCACGAAGTCGCGGATCGTCCAGTTGCCCGACGCGTCCGAGGTCGCGAGCGCCGTATCCCCGGCCGCGGTGGTGATGCTGGTCCCGCCCGGCAGAATCAGGGTGGTGGAATTGTGCGTCAGCGTCGCGGCCGCGGTGAAGCGCAGCAGCCGCACCCGGTTGGCCGCAGTGCCGAAGCTGGTGACCGTGCCGGACCCGGTGAGGGCGACCCGCAGGCACCCCAACCCGCCGAGGTCGACCGTGCCGGCGATCGGCGCCGAGGCCTCCGCCGCGGTGAGGTCGAGGCCGCCGGTGCTGCGGTCGACCCGCAGCGCCTCGCGCCAGGTGCCGCCATCGGCCGAGACCTTCAGGCGCAGGTCGTCGTCGCCGGTCAGGCCGATCTCGGCCCGGCCGGAGAAGCCGGACAGCAACAGCAGCGACAGGGTGTTGCCGGCGGCCTCCTTGTTGAGGGTGTAGCGCAGATCCCC
>NZ_LABZ01000294.1 GCF_001043955.1 Methylobacterium tarhaniae
GGGGGATTTGGGGCGGCGGGCGGAAGGCTGGCGCGACGGCCCTCCCGCCCGATCCGGTCGATGTCGCGGCGAGGATCCGATTCAGGCACAGCCCGGCCTCGCAGGGTCATGCCGGGGCTCGCCGCGCGCGAGAGCCGGAATCCGGAACGACGATGGCGGGGCTCGATCCTGAGCGAGTTCAAGTCCCCCTTCGGCAACCCCCACAGGACACGATGAGCCCGAAAGCCGTCCTCGCCCCCGTCTTCGTCCAGGTCTTCCTCACCTTTCTCCTGCTGCTCTGGACCGGGCGGGCGCGCTTCGCCGCGGCGCGGGAAGGAGCGGTGAGGCTGAAGGACATCTCGCTCGGCGAGCGCAGCTGGCCCGCCCCGGTGCAGCAGGTCTCGAACGCCTTCGCCAACCAGTTCGAGCTGCCGCTGCTGTTCTACGTCCTGACCGGGCTCGCGCTGGCGACGGCCAAGGCCGACATCCTGTTCGTCGGCCTCGCCTGGCTGTTCGTGCTGACCCGCATCGTCCATGCGGGCATCTACGCCACGAGCAACGTGGTGATCCGGCGCTTCCAGGCCTTCCTCGCCGGGGCGATCGTCCTGATGGCGATGTGGCTGATCTTCGCCGCGCGGATCCTCCTCGCGTGAGCCGGCTTCTCGCCATCCCGGCGCGGGGAGGGTAAGGGAGCCGCTTCAGTAGCGCGGGGCCCGCGGCGGCGGGTTGCCGTATTCGAGCTGCGTCTTGGCGTCGTAGGGCCGGGGCGGCGGCGGGGTGAGGTCGACGGCGGGTGCCGCCGGAGCGGTGGCGCAGGCGCCGGCCGCGAGCGCGATCAGGCCGGCGAGGCTCACGGCGAGGGCGGACGGGATGGGACGACGGATCATGCGAGCGGAACTCCGGCTCTGCGGGTTGAACGGTCAAGGTGTCGGGACGGCCGGCGCCGAAAGCTTGGCCGGGATGGGCCGGTCCCGCGGCGCAAGCGTGGCGGTTTCGCGATGACCCCCGGCGCCCGCCTCTCCGCCGCCATCGAGGTCCTGGCCGACATCGCCGAGCGCCGCCGCCCGGTGGCCGACGCCCTGAAGGATTGGGGCCTGGCCCACCGCTTCGCCGGCTCCGGCGACCGCGCCACCATCGCGACCCTGGTCTATGACGGCTTGCGCCGTCGCGCCTCCGCCGCCTGGATCATGGGCGAGGAGACGCCGCGCGCCGTGCTGCTCGGCTCGTTGCGGCTCCAGCGCGGCCTCGCCGCCCGGACCATCGCGGAACTCTGCACCGGCGAGCGCTTCGCGCCCGCCCCCCTCACCGAGGCCGAGCGGACCCGGCTCGAGACCGGAACCCTCGCCGACGCTCCCATCCACGTCGCCGGCGACGTGCCGGAATGGGTGGTGCCCTCCCTCGCGACCGCCTTGGGCGACGACCTCCTGTCCGAGCTGCGGGCCCTCGCCCGGCGGGCCCCGCTCGACATCCGGGTCAACACCCTGAAGGCGACCCGCGAGGGCACGCGGGAGGCGCTCGCCCATCTCTCCCCCGAGCCGACGCCGCTGGCGCCGGACGGCCTGCGGGTGCCGCTCGGCGAGGATGGCCGCGGCCCGGCGCTCCATGTCGAGCCGGAATTCCTGGAGGGCTGGTTCGAGATCCAGGACGAAGGATCGCAGCTCGCCGCCCGCCTCGCCGGGGCGAAGCCCGGCATGACCGTGATCGACCTGTGCGCCGGGGGCGGCGGCAAGACCCTGGCCCTCGCCGCCCTGATGAAGAATGAAGGCCGGCTGGTGGCCACCGACGGCGACCCGCGGCGCCTCGCACCGATCCACGAGCGCCTGCGCCGGGCGGGCGCCGTGGCCGAGTTGCGCACGCCCCGCGGCGGCAAGGGACGACCGGACCCGGGCCGGCCCGACGTGCTGACCGACCTCGACGGCACGGCCGACCTCGTCCTGGTCGATGCGCCCTGCACCGGCTCGGGGACCTGGCGGCGCAACCCGGATGCCAAGTGGCGCCTGCGCCCCGGCAGCCTCGCCACCCGCGTCGCCGAGCAGGAAGCGGTGCTCGATCGCGCCGCGCGGCTGGTGCGGCCGGGCGGGCGCCTCGTCTACGTCACCTGCTCGCTCCTGCCGGAGGAGAACGACGCGGCCGTGGCGGGGCTCGCGGGCCGTCGCGACGACCTCGGGCCCCGGCCCCTCGACCTGCCGGAGGAGGTCGCCGCCAAGGTGCGCCGCACCGCCCACGGCATCCAGATGAGCCCGGAGCGGACCGGCACCGACGGCTTCTACGTCGCGCTCCTGGAGCGCGGGCCCGCTCATCCCTGACCCGTGGCGCGGCGCATCGCCCTGCCGGCCCGGTATTTTTCTGCCGTGCATTGGCGCCAGCTTGGCTTATTCAAGGAAGGCCAAGGTTGAGGGCGGGCCCGCGTTCGCCGGATCCTGCGGCATCGTCGGGGGCCTGGAGAATATCGGACGGTCGGCATGGCGCTGCATCGTAGGACGTTGCTCACCGGAGCGGCCGCCATCGCCCTCGCGCCCGATGCCGTGGCGCAGCAGGAGAAGCCGTCCGACCAGGACAAGCCGCCGGGTCGAGAGAGGTCCCCGGATCAAGAAAAGCCCCTCGATCAAAAGCCCCTCGATCAAAAGCCCCTCGATCAAAAGCCCTTGGGGCACGATGCGCCACCCTCGACCGCCCCCGGTGCCGCCCTTGAGGTGATGCGGCTCTGGCCCGGCAGGCCGCCGGGCGGAGGGGGCCCCGACCCGGAAGGGCCGCGCTTCGACGAGAGCCGCGAGGGCGTGGTCACCGGGGTGGCCGAGCCCTGCCTGCTGGTGATGCGCCCAGCCCGTTCGACCGGGAGCGCGATGGTGATCGCCGGCGGCGGCGGCTATCGCCGCATCGACCTCGGCCACGAGGCGGTGCCGGTCGGGCGCTGGCTCAACGGCATGGGCGTCACCGCCTTCGCGCTGGTCTACCGCCTGCCCGGCGAGGGCTGGGCGGCGGGGGCCGACGCGCCGATCCAGGATGCCTTGAGAGCCGTGCGGCTGGTGCGGGCCCGGGCCCGGCGCTACGGCTACGAGCCGAACCGCGTCGGCGTGATGGGGTTCTCCGCCGGCGGCCACCTGATGGGCGCGGCCAGCACCCGCTTCGCCTCGCCGCTCTACCGGCCCGTCGACGAGGACGACGCGGTCTCGGCCCGGCCCGACGTCTCGGCGTTGATCTATCCCGTCATCACCCTGAAACCCCCGTTCGACCGCACATCGAGCCGCCGCGTCCTCGTCGGCGAGAGCCCGACCCGCGTCGCCACCGAGGCCTACTCGGTCGAGACCCGCGTACCGCCCGAGACCCCGCCGACCTTCCTGGCCCAGGCCGCCGACGACCCGATCGCGGTCGTCGACAATTCCCTCCTGATGTTCGCGGCGCTGCGGGCCGTCGAGGTGCCGGTGGAGATGCACCTGTTCGAGCGCGGCGGCCACGGCTTCAACCTCGGCGTGCCGGGATCGCCGGCCGCGGCGTGGCCGGGCCTGTTCGCGACCTGGGCACGGCGCAGGGGGTTCATCCGGGCGTAAGAAACCGGGTCTTCGAACCCTGCGATCGATGAGGATCTCAAGTCCCATACCGTCTCTTCCAACCTGGATTGACAGGATCTTCGCCCGCGTCCCATCATCCCGGCCGTGACCGAGCTGCCCCCCGACCCCAACCTCT
>NZ_LABZ01000295.1 GCF_001043955.1 Methylobacterium tarhaniae
TTCGACAGCATCCCGGAGCCGGCGGCGGGAGGGCGAGTGTCTTGTCTGCGGCTCTCGATTTCTTCGCCGCTGGCGCAGACCGGCTCGTCTACAGCGAGGCGCTGGTCGCCGCAAACTACCGCAAGGCCGAGGTGCGCCCGCAGCGCCGCCCCGCCCCCGACCTCCCCCTCTTCGCCGCGGAGTGAGCGCTATGCCCACCATCACCGTCCCCTGCGCCACTTGCGCCGGCACCGGCTGGGCCACCCATGAGGACCGGCATACCGAGACGCGGCAGGACCAGTGCCGGACCTGCGGTGGAACCGGGCAAGTGCCCGCCCGTCCAGGCGAGGCGCGCGAGACGTCGTGGCCGTGCGCCGTACCAGATGCTGCACGAGCGCAGCTCGAAGGGGATGCCGCCCGCCGCAGCTCGGCCGCGCCCGAACTCGTCCGGCACATCCGCTCCGGCCGTCTCTACGAGGTCCTGTTCCGCGGCGCCCGGGTGCGGACCATCGAGCCGCTGACGGACTATGACCTGGTCATGGTCTACCGGTGCAGCAGGACCGGCCAAGTCACGCTATCTTCTCAGAAAACCGCACCTGCTGGGACCACGCTTCTCTACGTGGCCGCGGTCCAGACCGGTGCGCCTCTCTCCGACGGCGCCGAGGTCGTCGTCTACCGCGCCCTGGATGGCAACCTCGCATGGGCCCGTTCGACCGCTGAGATGGAAGACGGGCGGTTCGAGGCAGTGCCGGGCGCGCGGCAGGCTGGGACGGTGTCGATCCTCGAGGAGCGGATCAAGGCGGGAATCCGGTACTTCCGGGATGGCGCCGCCGTTCGGACTGGCGTTCTACCGGATCATGCGAGCCACATCGCTGATGTGCTCCAGAGCCTATTGTCCGAACTCGTCACGCCTCGCGCGGCCGAGCCTGCCGACGATGCGGTCGTCCAGGCCCGCCGCCTCGCCGCCGACTTGGCCGAAGAGCGCTTCCGGGGCGACCTCGCGGCGCTGTTCCTGAGCGGCAGCGGCGACGATCACCCGTGGGTGCAGATGGCGCTGCGGGGGCTTCAGGCAGCGCCAAGCGCGAGCTACCAGGACCGCAGTGCGGCATGGATGGGGATCGCCTTCGCGGACGACCCGACCGACGACGCCGAGCGGCGCGACCGTCCGGTCGAGGAGGTCTGCGAGGGCTACCAAGCGGACGGTGGCACCCTCGACGACTGGATTGCGATCGGACGCTACGTGTTCGGCCGGCCAGCCGGTCGCCTCCCGAAAGAGTTCGGCCAGATGGTGTTCACGCTGGCCCTTTGGGCGGCTCACCGCGGCGTCGACATGATGGCCGAGGCACAGCGCGAGCTTGCCCGGTGTTCGACACCAGAATTCCTCGACAAGCTGGCTCGGAAGCGGACGACGCGGCACGGGCGCGGGCCGCTGCCAGGGCTTTCGGGACCGGGCACATCCGAAGTTGGGGAGGCCTGAGCGATGGCCGAGCCCTTCTTCAGCTTCCACACGATCGGCGACACCTCGCCGTACATGACGCGCTTGCTCATCGGCCGGCTGCGCCTGCACATCTTCCACCGTGGCGACGGCGACCCGGATCCGCATGACCACCCGTGGTCATTCTGTACACTGCCGCTGACGCCCTACGTCGAGGAAGTGACGGCGCAGACGCTCGCCGAGTGGCCGGAACCTGGGGACCTGTGGCGGGTCGTGCGCAACGCTGCAGCTGGCGATCTCGTCTACCAGCGCATCGTGCCGGCCTGGCGCCTGAGCTACCGCAGGGCCGAGCACATGCACCGCGTCCTCGGCCGCTGGTCGGGCAAGGACTTCGGCGTCGCGCCCGGCCGTATCGTCACGGTCGTCTGGCGCGGCAAGGGCGGCCGGCGGTGGGGCTTCCTCAAGACCCGGGACGGCCGGACCTGCTGGCAGCACTGGAAGGAGTATGTGCTGCGGGGCGGGAAGCATGCCCCGTGCGAGCCCATCAAGGGAAGCGGCGCCGATGCATGATCTGCCGCGCAAGGCGATCTCCGTCCGCCAGCCCTGGGCGCACATGATCCTGTACGAGGGCAAGCCGGTCGAGAACCGAAGCTGGTCGACGAACTACCGCGGCCCGGTCCTGCTGCATGCCGCCAAGAGCATGACCAACGCGGAATGCGACGACGCGCTGGACTTGCTGGAGGCCATCTCGCGGCAGGACCAGCAGGCCAATCTCCAGCGGCGCGCCCGCATCCTCAACGACATGCGCCGCGGAGGCATCGTGGGCGTGGTCGAGATCGTCGACTGCGTCACAGAGCACCCTTCGCCCTGGTTCATCGGCCGCTACGGGTTCGTGCTCGCCAATCCAAGGCCACTGCCGTTCGTGCCATGCCGCGGAGCGCTCGGGTTCTTCGAGGTGCCCGACGAGGCGATGGCCGACCTCAACCGGGCGCGGACCGAGGGGCTGGCGGCTGCGGAGGCAAGGCGATGATGGGCTCTGCCGAGTTCTCCTCCTGCGGCCTTCACCGCTACCGCCTGGACCGCTGGTGGTCCGACGAGCCGCGGGCGCTGGTCTGCATGCGCAACCCGAGCACGGCCGGCGGAGACCGCAACGACCCGACCATCTGCCGGCTGCGGGCGCTGCTCAAGGGCCGGCCTGGCATCGGCGGGTTCACGGTGGTCAACGCCGACGACCGGATCGCGACCGATCCGCGAGACCTCGAGGCGTGGCTGGCCGCGCAGGACGTAGCCTCGCTCAAGGCCCTGCAGCAGGCGAACCTCGACAGGATCCGGGCGCTCGCCACCAACGCACCGGTGCGCCTCGTCGCCTGGGGCAACCTGCTGACGCCTGGGCTCCATGCCGATCGGGTGATCGCGGCGCTGTCGCACGACGGCATCAAACCGCTGCACGCGTTCGCACTCACCGGCGACGGCGCGCCGATTCACCCGCTGGCACGCGGTCGCACCCGCGTGCCGCTCGGGATGCCGCTCGTTGTGTGGCGGGCGGGCCGCATCACCACGTCAGCCGAAGGGGAGATCTGAGCATGCCGCGCGCACAGACGACGGCGGGCAGCGGGCGGAGCGGGACCACCCGCCCACCGCTTACCCGTGAGACGGTGCGCCCGGACGATCATCTGCGCCTCTCCGTCGCTGCCGAGATCGCCTACCCCGATGGCTCGATGACGGCCAGCGGGCTCCGCCAGGAGGCCAAGCGCGGCCATCTTGCGATCTGGCGGGCGGCGGGGAAGGATTACACGACTCTCCAAGCCATCGACGAGATGAGGGAACGATGCCGCGTCCACGTAAAGGTGCCCGCCTCTGGCTCCGGCCGGAACGCAAGTCGGGCGGACGCGTCGTCTCCTCGGCAACCTGGATCATCCTCGACGACGGCCGCCATATCGCCACGGGATGCCCTGCTGGCGAAGCTGAACGCGCGGAAAAAGCGTTAGCGATATACATCGCTGAGAAGTATCAACCGAAACGGAAAGCGCGCGACATCGAAGATATTGATGTCGCCGACGTGCTTTCGATTTACGACGCCGACACGCGGGACCGCCAGCGGAATCAGCGAACCTTCGACGAGCGAATCAAACGGCTTGCCGAGTTCTGGGGCGGTCGCATGCTAGCCGAGATCACAGGCGAGTCGTGCCGTGCATATGTGGCCGCCCGGAAAAATCCGGGCGGTGCTCGCCGCGATCTCGAAGACCTGCGCGCGGCCGTGAACCATCACGCCAAGGAGGGGTTGCACCGCGGGATCGTCCGGATCGTCCTTCCCGAGAAGGGACAGGCCCGCGACCGCTGGCTGACGCGCTCGGAGGCTGCGCGCCTGCTATGGATCTGCTGGCGGCACCGTGAGGAGCAGACGGTTCACCGTGGCGAGGACAAGGGCAAGAAAACACTCACGTCGCGTCGCCCGCTGCGCCACCTCGCCCGCTTCATCCTGATCGGGCTCTACACCGGCACCCGGGCTGGCGCGATTGCGTCTGCGTCGTGGAAGGCGGATCTCGGCCGGTCGTTCGTCGATCTGGAGCGTGGCGTGTTCTATCGGCTCGCCGCCGGCCGTGCCGCCACGAAGAAGCGCCAGCCGCCCGTGCCGCTGCCTGACAGGCTGCTGGCCCACATGCGCCGCTGGAGTGAGATGCCGAGCGAAGGGGAGCACTTTGTCGAGTACGCCGGCGCGCCAGTCCAGTCGGTGAAGACCGCGTTCGCGACAGCCGTGCGCTTGGCCAAGTTGGAAGGGCGCGTAACGCCCCACACCCTGCGGCACACCTCGGCAACGTGGTTGATGCAGGCCGGTGTCGACATGTGGGAGGCTGCCGGCTTCCTGGGGATGACGGCTCAGACGCTCGAGCGGGTCTACGGCCACCACCATCCGGCCCATTTGCGCCGGGCCGCGAACGCCTTCAGCGGGCGGCGCTCAGCGGACCAATCATTGGTGGTTTCGTTGGCGGAGCGGCGCGCCCGGAAGGCGGAAGCCACTCAAGTCATTGAAGATGATGGTGGGCCCGGTAGGACTCGAACCTACAACCAGACCGTTATGAGCGG
>NZ_LABZ01000296.1 GCF_001043955.1 Methylobacterium tarhaniae
ACATCACCACCGGCAAGGCGCGCGGCACGATCGAGGCGGCTCTCGCCGGAAAGGGCGCGAGCGTGCAGTGGATCGGCCCCTACGCGGCGGCTGCACCCGCCCTCGAAGCGATGAATGCCGGGGCGATCGACGTGACGGCCGGATCCTCGACCGCGTCGGTGACCGGGATGTCGGGGGGCGTGCCGCTGGTCATCTACGCCTATCAGCGCATCGCTGCCGGTGCGGAGGCGATCCTGGGGCGACAGGATTCGCCGATCCGGACGCTGGCCGACCTCGCGGGCAAGACCGTCGCGGTCAATCGCGGCGGCACGGGCGAGTACCTGCTGATGCGGGCGTTGTCCCACAACGGAATCGATCCGGCGACGGTCAAGCGGGCCTACCTCGCCCCCGCCGACAGCGGGGCGAGCTTCGCGCGAGGGCACGTCGATGCCTGGGCGACCTGGGACCCCTTCGTTACCCATCGCGCTCGCGACTTACGGCGCGCGCATCCTCACCGACGGCGCCGGGATCGGCTCGGAGAACGCCGTGACCCTGATGGCGAGCCGGGACTTCGTGGCCGGGCGGCGCGACCTGCTGCAGGTGCTGTTCGCGACGAACCTCGCCGACAATCGCTGGGCCCAGGCCCATCCCGCCGAGGCCGGCACGATCTGGGCGCAGGCCATGGGCCTGCCGGGGGCGCTCTCCGCCGCGATCG
>NZ_LABZ01000297.1 GCF_001043955.1 Methylobacterium tarhaniae
CCCGCGGCGAGCCCGCCCGCCGCCTCGCCGCCCTCGGCCTCACGCTGCCGCGGGTGCCGGAGCCGCGGGGCGCCTTCCTGCCGTTCTCGCGCATCGGCCCGACCCTGTGGCTCGCCGGGCAGATCTGCGAATGGGAGGGCGAGGTGCGCTTCACCGGCCCGGTGACCGACATCGCGACGGGTCAGGAGGCGGCGCGAATCTGCGCGCTGAACCTCCTGGCCTCCTTGAGCCTCGCCCTCGACGGCGACCTCGACCGGGTGGTGCGCTGTCACCGCCTCGGCGGCTTCGTGCAGGTGGAGCAGGGCTGGCCCGACGTGCCGAAGGCCGTCAACGGCGCGTCCGACCTGATGGCGGACCTCTTCGGCGAGGCGGGGCGTCATGCCCGCACGGCGATCGGCGTCGCGAGCCTGCCGGCCAATGCCAGCGTCGAGGTCGACGGGATCTTCGAGGTGCGGTGAGCGCTACTGCACGTCGCCGGCGGCGCGGCCGGTATGGTAGCCGGCCGCCTGCTCGACCAGGGTCAGGATGTCGAGGGCGCGCCAGGGCTTCGGGATGAAGGTGGCCGACATGCGCAGGTCGCTCGGCTGGTCGCCGGCATCGCCGGAGGTGAGCAGCACGTGGACCCGCGGCCAGGTGACGCCGATGATCCGCGCCAGCTCGAACCCGCCGATCTGGCCCGGTGTCCGCACGTCGGAGAAGACGACGTTCACCTCGTCGCCTCGCTCGCGCAGGATGGCGAGGGCCTTCTCGGCGGTCTCGGCCTCGATGACCCGGAAGCCCGTTTCCTCCAGCAGCGTGGCCGCGAGGAAACGCTCCTCCGGTTCGTCCTCGACGACCAGGATCACGGGCTGGGTCTTCGCGGCGGCGCTGGACTCGGTCATGAGCAGGGAACGAGCTTACGGCTCACTGGTTGCATAGCTCCCGGAGCCCTGTGTTCATCCTTCCCGAGGTGTTGCGGCAATGCAAGGCTTGCCGCGACGCCGGGACGAAATCAGGCGACGCCGTGGTTCCGGAACCACGCCAGCATCCGGCCCCAGCCCTCCTCCGCCGGGCCCTTGCGGTAGCTCGGCCGGTAATCGGCGTGAAAGCCGTGCGGCGCATCCGGGAAGATCACGATCTCGACCTCCTTGCCGGCGGCCTTCGCGGCGTCCCGCGCCTTCTCGACGTCGGCGACCGGGATGCCTGTATCCGATGCCCCGTAGAGGCCGAGGATCGGCGCGCGGATGTCCGGAATCACGTCGGCGGCGGTCTTCGGCTGGATGCCGGTGCGGGTGCCGCCGAAATTGCCGTACCAGGCGACTCCCGCCTTCAGATTGGCGCTGTGGGCGGCGTAGAGCCACACGGTGCGCCCGCCGCGGCACCAGCCGGTGATGCCGAGCTTGCCCGGATCGCCCTTGGCCTCCGCCGCCGCCCAGGCGGCGGTGGCGTCGAGGTCGCCCATCACCTGCGCGTCCGGCGTCTTCGAGACCACCTCGCGGACGATCTCCTGCACGTCGGTCATCGTCGAGACGTCGCCCTGGCGGGCGAAGAGCTCGGGCGCCACGGCGGTGTAGCCGGCCTTGGCGAGCCGCCGGCAGATGTCCTTGATGTAGTCGTGGACCCCGAAGATCTCCTCGACCACGAGGACGATCGGGAACGGCCCGGCCCCCTGCGGCATCGCCCGGTAGGCCGGCATCGGCCCGTCGCCGACCGGGATCCGCACCTCGCCGGCGACGATGCCGGCCTCGTCGGTGCGGATGACTTGCGCCTCGACCCGGGTGGTGGCGAGCGTCAGCCCGGTCATCAGGCTCGTCATCACGAAACCGCGCCGGGAGAAGGGCGGGACCACCAGGCCGTCGAGCTGTTCGAGGTCGTTCGTCCGCGCGTCGTCGCTCGTCGCCATCCCGTCTTCCTCCCGTGACCGGTCGCGCATTCGCGACGGGGCGCGATCATGCGGGCCGAGGGCGCGAGGGCAAGCGCGAACACGCGCCGTCCACGGTCACGATCCAGTCAGGCATGAGGAATGCGGACGAGGGAACGCGGACGAGAGAAAGGGCCGCCCGCTCGCGCGGGCGGCCCTTCGATCGACCCCGGTCCGACGCTCACGCCACCGCGGCCTTGCGGGACTTGGCGTTGCTGCGGGCCGGCCAGCCCAAAGCCACGAGGCGGGCCTTGGCGTGCTCGCGCACCTCGTCGCGCAGGCCCGGCGGCATCGCAGCGAGCGCGGCTTGGGTCTCGGGGGCGAGCATCAGGTCGGTCACCGCGTTGATCGACTGCGCCTGGTCGATGCGGGCGGTCAGGTCGGCCTCGGACGCCGTGGCCTCGGCGCGGGGCGCCTCGTCCCGCGGCGCGTCGGCATCGCTCGCGGCCTCGGCCTCGCGGTCGGATTCCTCGGGACCTTGCGGCTCCCGCAAAGGCTCGGGCCGGCGCGACTGGTTCGCCGCGACCAGGTCGGGCCGGCTCGCCTTGAACTCGTCGGCCTCGTCCTCGGAATAGAGCAGGCCGTGCAGGCCGGCGAGCTTGAGGATCACCCGGTCCTTCGCCCGCTTCTCCGCCATGGCGAAGACGTAGGCCGCCTGCTTGCCCGAGACGCGGTAGTTCACGCCGATCAGCGCCTCGCCGATCGACCATTCGGTCCGGTCGCCGTTCGGGCCCGGCATGTGCCCGGTCACCAGGATCACCGCCTCGTCCCGCTCCGCCCGCACGATCACCGGCGCGTCGAATCGGATGCGGGCCTGCACGGCGATCCGCTCCAGGGCCTTGTGGTAGATCACGGCGGTGCCCTGCACGCGCCAGACGTTGCCGGCCAGCGGCTCGCCGTAGGTGGCGAGGATGTCCGCGATCTGCTTGTCCGTGGTTGCGCTCATCTCGATCGATCTCACCTGCTGACAGCGGGCTCCGGACGGGCGGGGGAATCGGCCGGTTCCACATTTGTTCTCTAGCATGGCACATGGTGACGTGCGAGCGTTTTCGCACGGGCGGTGCGAGATAAAGCGTCCCTCCTCGATGATATTTCGTCGCGCGCTCGCCCCGCCCGATGCCCGGTCCGAGACGATCGGTAGGCCGGAATGGCCACGCCGTCACGGCGACGATTGCGGCGGCGTTGCCCGCAGCGCGCATGTTCGCTAAATGTTCCTAAAGCGCACCGCGCATAGAACTGTGGCATGTCGACGGATCGGCGTCGGCCGCTGGCCCAGGAGCCTCGCATGAGCACCCCCGCCCTCCTCGATCCCTCGACCCTGCTCGAACGCCCGGGCCAACGCCGCAGCGCGGTGCGGAGCGCCGCCCCCCGGCGCGGCACCGCCCTCCTGCCCGCGGTGCCGCGCCCGGCCCTGGTGGCGGATTTCCTCGCCATCGCGGCGCTCGACGCGGCGGTGGAGCGGCTGCGCGCCGCTCCCGCCCCGGTCCGCCTGACGCTCGGCGACGCGGTGGTCGAGCACGCCGCCGATTTCGAGCAGACGCGCACCGACGAGCCGGGTCTCCTCGTCGACGTGGTGGCGGAGGGCGATCTCGGGCACCATCCCTTCCGCACCGCCTACGTGGCGGGCGAGCCGGTGGTCGCCGAGGATGGCCGCCGCTTCGTGATCGAGAGCGCCGCGACCCTGCGCTCCGAGCCGCGCATCTCGACCGTGCGGCTGATCATGGCCTGCCGCCGGACCTACGTCTCGGCCGGCGACCGGGTGCGGATCCTCCACCACCTCGACGAATGCGGCACCGGCCGCCTCGTCGAATGCGCCGCCATGGCGATCAACGCCCAGGACGGCGTCGCGGCGGTGCTGGCCCTCGCCGTCGAGGGGCTGGTGGCGGTGGATATCAGCCGCCCGATCCTGCCGGAGACGCCGGTGCGGCGGCGGGTGCTGCCGTATCCGGATCCGTTCGGGTTCTGAGATTCAGGACGGTTGCCGGGCCGTGCGGGGGCTCACCCGCCCCGCTTCGCCACCGCCGCCTCGACCAGCGAGCGGATCGCCGCCCGCACCGGCTCCGGGGTCTCATCGCGAAGGAACTTCGCCTCGATCTCCTCGCGGATCAGGGCGCCGTCGTCGCTTCGCGCGAGGTCGGTGGCGGTCTCCGCCTGCAGCAGGGACACGAAGGCGCTCTCGATCCGGCCGATCGCCTCCGGCGAGGCGTCGGCCGCGACCTGCCGGCCGGTGAGATCGAACACGTCCGCGGCGTGCGGCAGGCGCTCCTCGGCGAGCGAGAGGTCGCCCGACAGCACGAAGGCGGCCGGCACGTGAGCGATCAGGTCGACCGAGCCACGGGTGATGTTGCCGGGGTTGAACCACAGCGTGTCGCCGATCCGCACGGGGGCGTGGCGCTTGTGGACGTGGCCGTTCAAGGCCAGCGCGCAGCCGCGGATCGCCTCCGGCGGCACCGCGCCGGGATAGCCTGCCCCGAAGGCGAGATCGTGATGGGTGAGCCAGATCGTGTGGTCGGCCCCCGGGAAGAGCCCGCGCGCGTCGGACGGGATCGCCTGCCCGAAGGGCGTGGCGCCGAGGCCGATCAGGCGCTCCTGCACGGCGTAATGCGCCGCCGGGCCGGATTCCGGCACGGCGTCGAGGACGTCGCTCACCGCCAGCATCGCCAGGCTGTCGCCGTCGGAGAGGCGGGGGGGGGGGGGGGGGG
>NZ_LABZ01000298.1 GCF_001043955.1 Methylobacterium tarhaniae
CCGCTGTCATCCCGGGGCCGCGCAGCGGAACCCGGATCCATAGCCGCTGGCGTTCAAGGATGAGGCGGCCCGCATTCCGTTTCGTTCGGCACCGTCAGCGTTTCCAGATCCTGGACTCCGCTGCGCGGCCCCGGGATGACGTGGAGGGTCTATGTGCAGTCCGTTGACGCAAACAGACGATATTATATGGAGTATTTTTTCATTTTAACTCAATTTTATCCCAATTGATCTCTTCGGGTCACAAAAAAATCTGAGCGACTGGGGGTCATAAGCCGATACGGCCTGAGTTCACTGACTGAGTACCGGTTCAAAGATCCTGTCCGGCCGCACCACGGCGCCCGGCCGCCGCCGCTGTTCCACGCCGAGTTGCCTACGCCCTGGCATTGCCGGTACCGTGTCCGAGACCGCCGAGTCGCCTACGGGTCCCACCGCTGGCGCGACCTCTCGAATCCATTGCCTACCCATTGATGTTCCACGGTTTTTTTCGGCTTGCGCGCACGCAGACCTGCCTACGGGACGTGAACGACTCCACGCCGAATTGCCTACGCTCCGCCGCGATCGGTCAGGCCGCCGGTAACCGTCCGTCCGGCGAGAGCCGCGAGTCGCAGCCAAGTATTTCCGGGCACCGACGAAGCCCCGAGAGTCGAGCGAGAGTCCCGGATCGGGACGGCGAATCATCAGCCAGCGTACAGGCGAGTCGGTTCCGCCGTCTCAAGCCTCGCCTCGACTCTTCCCCGTGGAAACGACTCCGGCTGTGCTGGGCTTTGTCGGACGAGGACTCCGGTGCCGCGAGTCTCCGACTCAGGGAACGGAAGCCCAAGACTCGGGAGCGAGCGGGCAGGGGAGCGGCGTCCCTCCCGACGAGCCGGGCTCCACCCGGGGTGATCCCCGACGGGCCGGATCTCGACGGTCGGCCCCCTGAGGCTCCCTAACTCCTGATCCCCAAAAGCCTTTTTATGAGAGATTCAGAATCTAGATTCCGAGTCTGAATCCGTAGAGCTATATGGGTATTATATGGGGTCGCGATTTTGCGATTTCCTGCAAGGGTTTAGACCCACTTCGCGTAGGCAGGTCTGCGCGGTCGCGTAGGCAACTCGGCGCACCCGCGTAGGCAGGTCTGCGCGGAATCGCCGGTCCGGCGAAGGCGACTCGGCGTGCCCCCGTAGGTTACTCAGCGCAGCCCCCCGATTAACAGCTTGGAAAGCTGTGTGAATCGCGGATGGCCCGGCGTAGGCGACTCGGCGTGTCGCGCGAGGCTGCGCGCCGACCCCCGGAAGGCGCCGGATTCGCGGCTCCGCACGAGGCGGAGCCCTCCGACGCGCCGGGATCGCCGGATTCTCCACCAGGAGGCCCGTAGAGGCCCGTCGTGCCCCATGACCGTTGTACGGCACCCGCCGGCCTCGAATCCAGCTCAGCGGCGCTCCTGGCGGCTTAGGGGCCGTTGTCCAACGGCTGTGCCCGCCCGCTTCCCGCGCCGCGTCCCCGCCCGATCCCCTTGCAGGGCAGGGCTTTCCGGGCCGCGCCGGCCGCGCTATCCCCGCTGCCGTCAACAGGAGCCCGGTTTGAGCAGGCTCCGACGGCGCTCCCGTCCACAGCCCCGATTGACACTCCCACGAAACCGAACAAAACAAGAACGAGTTGTTGTTTCGGTCGGTGATGGGCATGAGATGCGGCAGGCCGAGCGGGAACGGCAGCTCGCGGCGTTGCGCGAGCAGATCGGTGGGCTGGCGCCCGAGGGGGCGGACCGGCCGGTCCTGCCGTTCGGCGTCGCCCCCCTCGACGATCACCTGCCGGGCGGGGGCCTGCGCCTCGGCGCGGTGCACGAGGTGCTGGCGGCAGGGCCGGTGGACGGGGAGGGGGCCCTGGCGGCCCTGTTCACCGCCGCGATCCTCGCCCGGCTTCCCGGCCCGGTCCTGTGGTGCCTGGCGAGCCGCGACCTGTTCGCTCCCGGCCTCGCCGCGGTCGGCCTCCATCCCGACCGGGTGCTCTACGCCGAGACCCGGCGCGAGGCCGAAATCCTGCCCACCATGGAGGAGGGGTTGCGCCATCGCGGCCTCGCGGCGGTGGTCGGCGAGGTCGCCCGGCTCGGGCTCACCCCGTCGCGCCGGCTCCAGCTCGCCGCCGAGGGCAGCGGGAGCCTCGCCCTGGTGATCCGCCGCTGGGGCAGCGCGATCCCGGAACCGAATGCCGCCGCGACCCGCTGGGGCGTCACCGCGGCGCCCTCTGCCGCTCTTCCCGTGCCGGGCCTGTCGCGGGCCCGCTGGACCGTGGCGCTCGTCCGCGCCCGGGGCGCCGAGCCCCGCACCTGGCTCCTCGAGGCTCCCGATGCGAAGGGTCGTCTGCGTGTTCCTGCCGACCTGGCCGACCGACCTGTGGCGGCGCCGGCACGGCTCTCCGCCGCCGGATGAGCCGGTGGTCGCGGTGGCGCAGGAGGGGCCGCGCCGGGTGCTGGCGGCCGTCGACCGCGCCGCCCGCGCCTTGCGCCTGCGCCCCGGAATGGCGGTCGCGCAGGCGCAGGCCATGGTGCCGGGCCTTCACCTGATCCCCGCCGATCCGGAGGGCGACGCCGCGGCGCTTCGGCGGCTCGCGGCCTGGTGCCTGTCCTACGCCCCCCTCGTCGCCCCCGACCCGCCGGACGGGATCTGGATCGACGTGGCGGGAGCGGCCCACCTGCATGGCGGCGAGGCGGCCCTGCTGGCGGCTTTGCGCCGCCGCCTCGGCCGGGCCGGCTACCGGGTCCGGGTGGCGCTCGCCGACACGCCCGGCGCCGCCTGGGCCGCCGCCCGCTGCCTGCACCCCGAGACCGTGCTGCCGCCGGGCGGCCAGCGCGCTGCCCTCCTCGACCTGCCGCTCTGGAGCTTGCGCCTCGACCGGGACACCGTCTCGGGCATGGGCCAGCTCGGCCTGACCCGGATCGCCCATCTCGCCGAGCAGCCCCGCGGCCCCTTGCGCCTGCGCTTCGGCGAGGCGCCCGGCCGCCGCCTCGACCAGGCTTTCGGCCTCGCCTCCGAACCGCTGGCGTATCTGGCGCCGCCGGCGGAGCACGCCGTGCGCCTCGCCTTCCCGGAGCCGATCGGGGCGCCCGAGACGCTGGCCCGGGTGACCGGGCGGCTGACCGCGATGCTCGCCGACCACCTGACCCGGCACGGGCTCGGGGCGCGCCGGCTCGATCTGGTGTTTCGCCGCGTCGACGGGCTCGACCAGTCGGTCAGCGTCGGCACCGCCCGGCCGAGCCGCGATTCCCGCCACCTCGCCCGCCTGCTCTCGGAGCGGCTGGCCACCATCGATCCCGGCCACGGCCTCGACGAGGCGCGGCTCGCCGCCTCTCGGGTCGAGCGCCTGGAGGCGCGCCAGCTCGCCGCGCCGGGCGAGGAGCCGGACCCGGAGGCGATGGCCGAGCTGGTCGACCGGCTGGTGCTGCGCCTCGGGCCGGGCCGGGTGTTTCGCCGGGCGCCGGTCGAGAGCGAGTGGCCCGAGCGGGCGGTGCGCCGGGTCGCGCCCCTGAGCCCCGCCACCGGCGTGACCTGGCCCGCCGACCTGCCGCGGCCCGGCCGCCTGCTTCCCGTGCCGGAGCCGGTGGCGGTGCTGGCGGCGCTCCCCGACGCCCCGCCCTCCGCCTTCACCTGGCGCGGCACCCGCCGTCGGGTGGCCCGGGCCGACGGGCCGGAGCGGATCTTCGGCGAGTGGTGGCTGTCCGACGACGAGGTTTCGGCCATCCGCGACTATTACCGGGTCGAGGACGAGACCGGTGCCCGCTACTGGCTGTTTCGCGACTCCCTGACGAAGGATGGCGCGCGCTGGTGGCTGCACGGGCTGGGGGAGGCGTGATGCGCCCGGTCGTTCAGAGCCTGTTTGATCGTGTCGGGCCTGATCCCACCCGCGACCTCATCCTGAGGTGCGGCCGAAGGAAGCCTCGAAGGAGGGACCCAGTTATCTGTGAGACTTCTGGAGCCCTCCTTCGAGGTCAGTCGATCTACGATCGGCTGACACCTCAGGATGAGGTCGTGGTGCGGGAGAGACGGAGGGCCGGCGATGCTGCCGTCAGCAGTCGATCGGCCTCCCCATGACCGTCGAACTCCAGGTCACCACCCATTACTCGTTCCTGCGCGGCGCCTCCTCGCCGGAGGAGCTGTTTTCCGCAGCATCCCTCCTCGGCATCCGGGCCCTCGCCGTCACCGATCGCAACTCGCTGGCCGGGATGGTGCGGGCTCACGCGGCGGCGCGCACCACCGGCTGCCGTCTGATCGTCGGCTGCCGGCTCGACCTGACGGAAGGCTGGAGCCTGCTCGTCTACCCCACCGACCGGGCGGCCTATGGCCGGCTCTGCCGCCTCCTCACGATCGGCCGCTCGCGCGAGCGGGCGCCCAAGGGCGGTTGCCACCTGACAACCGCGGATGTGGCGGAATGGAGCGAGGGCCTCCTGGCGGTGCTGCCCGCCGACCGGCCGGACGACACGTTACCTGAGCGCCTGCGCGCCCTGAAGGCGATCTTCGGCCGGGACCTCTCCTGCGGCCTGTCGCGCCGCTTCGGCGTCAACGATCACCTGCGGCTCGATGGGATCGCGGGCCTTGCCCGGGCCGCGCGGGTGCCGACCGTCGCCCTCGGCGACGTGCTCTACCACGTGCCCGAGCGGCGGATGATGCAGGACGTGGTCACCTGCATCCGCCTGAAGACCACCATCGCGGCTGCGGGCTTTTCCCGCGAGCGCCATGCGGGGCGCCACCTGCACGACCCGACCGAGACCGCCCGCCTCTTCGCCCGCCACCCGGAGGCCCTGGCCCGCGCGGCGGCAATCGCCGAATCCTGCCGCTTCTCCTTGGATGAGCTGACCTACACCTACCCGGACGAGGCCGGCGACGATGGCCGTCCGGCGCAGGTCCGGCTCGCGGCGATGACCTGGGAGGGCGCGGCCCGGCGCTTCCCGGACGGGGTGCCGGAGGCCGTCCGCCGGCAGCTCGTGGCGGAACTCGACCTCGTCGCCCTGAAACGATACGCCCCGTATTTCCTCACCGTCGAGGCGATCGTCCGCTATGCCCGGTCTCAGGGCATCCTGTGCCAGGGCCGCGGCTCGGCGGCGAATTCGGCGATCTGCTACTGCCTCGGCATCACCGCCATCGATCCCGTCGCGCAGGGCCTGCTCTTCGCCCGCTTCATCAACGAGAACCGCGACGAGCCGCCCGACATCGACGTCGATTTCGAGCACGAGCGCCGGGAGGAGGTGATCCAGTGGATCTACGCCACCTATGGCCGCGAGCGGGCCGCGCTGACCGCCACGGTGATCCGCTACGGCGCCCGCGGCGCGGTGCGGGAGGTCGGCAAGGTGCTGGGCGTGCCGGAGGACGTCACCGGGGCGCTCGCCCGCCTGGTCTGGGGCTGGTCGCGCGACGGCGTCGGCGAGCGCGAGGCCAAGGCCCTCGGCCTCGACCTCTCCGAGCGCTCCTTGCGTCTCACCCTCGAGATCGGCCGGGCGCTGATCGGCACGCCGCGCCATGTCGGCCAGCACCCGGGCGGCTTCGTCCTGACGCTCGACCGGCTCGACCTCCTCTGCCCCGTGGTCCCGGCCCGGATGGAGAACCGCCAGATCATCGAGTGGGACAAGGACGACATCGAGGTTCTGCGCTTCATGAAGGTCGACGTGCTCGGCCTCGGCATGCTCGGCTGCCTGCGCCGGGCCTTCGCGCTGCTGGCCGAGCACCGGCCGGAGACGAACCCGCCGCGGGAGATCGCCGACATCCCGCAGGACGACGAGCCCACCTACGCGATGATCCGGCGCGCCGACACGATCGGGGTCTTTCAGATCGAGAGCCGGGCGCAGATGGCGATGCTGCCGCGGATGCAGCCAAAAAATCTCTACGACCTCACCATCGAGGTCGCGATCGTGCGGCCGGGCCCGATCCAGGGCGACATGGTCCACCCCTACCTGCGCCGGCGCCGCGGGCTCGACCCGGTCACCTATCCGACCGAGGAACTCAAGGCCGTGCTGAAGCGGACCCTCGGCGTGCCTTTGTTCCAGGAACAGGCGATGCAGGTCGCGATCGTGGCGGCGGGCTTCACCGCGGCGCAAGCCGACGGCCTGCGCCGCGCCATGGGCACCTTCAAGGGCGACGGCACGATCAACCTCTACGAGGAGAAGCTGGTCGGCGGCATGATCGCCAACGGCTACGACCCGGATTTCGCCGCCCGCACCTACCGCCAGCTCGAAGGCTTCGGCTCCTACGGCTTCCCGGAGAGCCACGCCGCCTCCTTCGCCCTCGTCGCCTATGCCTCGTCCTGGCTGAAGTGCAACCATCCCGAGGTGTTCTGTTGCGCCCTCCTCAACGCCCAGCCGATGGGCTTCTACGCCCCGGCCCAGATCGTGCGCGACGCACGCAGCCACGGGGTCGAGGTGCGGCCGATCAGCGTCAACGCCTCGCGCTGGGACTGCACCCTGGAGCCGGCGGGGGAGGGGAGGCTGGCGGTGCGCCTGGGCCTGCGGCTGGTGCGCGGCCTGCCCAACCCGGATGGCGCCCGGATCGCCACCGTACGCGAGGCCGACCTGTTCCGCTCGGTCGAGGATCTGTGGCGCCGGACCGGGCTGTCGCTGAAAGCTCTGCGGAGCCTTGCCGCCGCGGATGCCTTCGCGTGCTTAGGGCTCGGGCGGCGCGAGGCCCTGTGGGCGATCCG
>NZ_LABZ01000299.1 GCF_001043955.1 Methylobacterium tarhaniae
ACCACCTGCGCCGGCCGGCGCGCCTCGACGTAATCCTGCATCGCCGCGGTCGATCCGGCGAAATCGGCCGCCGCCACCACGGCGGGCGGGCATTCGGGGTGGGCCAGCACGGTCACGCCCGGATAGGCCTCGCGGGCCTCGCGGATGTCCTCCGCCGTGAAGCGCTCGTGCACCTCGCAATGGCCGGCCCAGGTCAGGATCTCGATATCCGGCAGCTCGGCCTGGACGTTCTGCGCCAGGTACTCGTCCGGGATCATCAGCACGCGCCTCGCGCCGAGGGATTCGACCACCGCCTTCGCGTTGCCGGAGGTGCAGCAGAGGTCGGATTCCGCCTTCACGGCGGCGGAGGTGTTGACGTAGGTCACGACCGGCACGCCGGGGTGACGGCGGCGCAGGGCGCGCACGTCGGCGGCGGTGATCGAATCCGCGAGCGAGCAGCCGGCCGCTCGATCCGGGATCAGCACGGTCTTGCCCGGATTCAGGATCTTCGCCGTCTCGGCCATGAAGTGCACGCCGGCGAGCACGATCACGTCGGCATCGGTGCGGGCCGCCTCGCGGGCGAGAGCCAAGCTGTCGCCGACGATGTCCGCCACCGTGTGGAAGATCTCCGGCGCCTGGTAGTTGTGCGCCAGCACCACGGCGTTGCGCTCGCGCTTGAGCGCCTGGATCGCCGCCACGTCCGCGGCGAGGGCCGGCCACTCGATCGCCGGCACGTGGTGGCGCACCCGCGCGTAGGTCTCCGCCTCGGGCAGCCCGGCCGCCCCTCCGGTCATCGCGTTCATTCCCGCCTCCCGGGATATGCTCAAAATGAGCATTTACCCGGCTAGGCTAATCCCGCGCCTCCGGCCTGTCCAGATATGTTGGATCTGAGCATAATTGCGGCAGGACGACGCAGTTTCGCCGGTCGCGTCGCCCGGAAGGCGGCGTCAGCCCGCCCGGCCGGAGGGCAGCCGCAGGCCCGGGGCGGGGCGCTCCAGCAGCACCTCGCGACGGAAGCGCATCAGCCGCGCCGGCCGCCCGCCGGTCTCGGCGGTGACGGCCTCGGTCTCCTCGACGAGGCCCTGCTGCGCGACGAGGCGGCGGAAATTCTGCTTGTGCAGGAGCACGCCCGACAGCGCCTCGACCACGCGCTGGAGCTGGCCCAGGGTGAAGGCCGGGGGCATCAGCTCGAAGACGACGGGCCGGTACTTGATCTTGCCGCGCAGGCGCCCGAGGGCGGTGGCGAGCATGCGGCGGTGGTCGAAGGCCATCGCTTGGCCGGCGAGGGCATCGGGTGCGCCCGCCTCCGGCACCAGGCCGGCCTCGAACAGCAACTCGTAGCGCTCCAGCACCCGCTCCTCGTTCCAGCCGCTCCCGGCCGCCCCGAAGGTCAGGCCGATCCGGTCGAGCCGGCGGCGGCCTTCCTCGGGGCTCGCGGCAGCCGCGGCCCAGGCCTCGAGCCGGGCGGCGAGGGCATCGAGGGAAGGCGGCCGCCCGGCCCGCCAATCCTCGTAGGGGAAGTAGCGGTACCAGCTCTGCCAGGCGGAATCGGCGGCGGGTCGCGCCTCGCGCACCAGGGCCAGGTAGGCGACCGAGAGGGCGTGCCGGCCGCCATCCTCGCCGCCCGGCCGGCGGTTCCGGTCGCCGAAGGTGTAGAGCTGCTCGACATAGCCGAGGCTCTGGCCGGTCTGGCGTTCGACCCAGGCACGAAGGCCCCGCTCCAGGGTCGGATGCGCCGGCTCCAGCGGGCCGGCGGGCAGGCCCTCGGCCCGGCCGGCGCCCTGGCCGGCCACCGGGACGGTGAGGACGCGCGGCTCGTCCAGGGTGGCCGCCAGGATGACGGCCGCGAGGCCGACCATCGGTGCCGACGCGATCGGCTCCGGCTCCGTCATCTCCGCTCTCCCCGCGATCCGACGGCGGCTTACCACGGCCGTTCGCGGTTGCCAGACGGGTTGTTAGCGTTCCGCAGCGGGATTCTCGCGGTTCCCGAGTCCTCGCCTGCCGGTCCCCGTCAGGCCGGCACCCGCACCGTCGCCCGCAATCCTCCGAGCGGAGAATCGTGCAACGCCACGTCGCCGCCATGGGCGCGGGCGATGTCGAGGGCGATGGCGAGGCCCAAGCCCGAGCCGCCGGCATCCTGGCGGGCGTCGTCGAGGCGCACGAAGGGCTTGAACACCTCCTCGCGCAGTTCGGGCGGGATGCCCGGACCGTCGTCGTCGATCGAGACGGCGAGCCAGCGCGCCTCCTGGCGGGCGGTGATCGCGATCGTGTCGCCGTAGCGGGCGGCGTTGGAGGCGAGGTTGAACAGGCAGCGCCGGAAGGCGTCGGGCCGGACCGTCACGGTCGACTGGCCCTCCAGCGTCACCTCGGAGACGTGGCCGCCGAGACGCTCCACGTCGGTGCGCACGTCCTCCAGCAGCGCGCGCAGGTCGATGGCCGCGGCCGGCTCGCCGGAATCGCCCTTCGCGAAGGCGAGATAGGCCTCCAGCATCCGGCTCATCTCGTCGACATCGCGCTGCAGGTCGTCGATCTCGGGCGTCTGCGGCAAGAGCACCAGGGAGAGCCGGAAGCGGGTGATGATGGTGCGAAGATCGTGGCTCACCCCGTTGAGCATCGTGGTGCGCTGCTCCATCGCCCGCTCGATGCGCCGTTTCATCTCGATGAAGGCGTGGCCGGCCTTGCGCACCTCGCGGGCGCCACGGGGGCGGAAATCGAGTTCCCGGCCCTTGCCGAAGCTTTCCGCCACGTCGGCCAATCGCAGGATCGGCCGGATCTGGTTGCGCAGGAACAGGATCGCGACGCCGAGCAGCACCAGCGACGAGCCGCCCATCCAGAGCAGGAAGATGTGCGAGTTCGAGGCGTAGGCCTGGCTGCGCCGGGCGATCACCCGCATCACCCCGCCGGGGATCTCGACCCGGATCTCGATCAGGCTCGAGCGCCCGACCGTGTCGATCCAGAACGGCCGGGCGATCTGGCGATGGATCTCGTCGGACAGGGCCTCGTCGAGGAGCGAGAAGAACGGCCGCGGGCCCGGCACCGGGAGCTTCGCGCCCTCCAGGATGTCGACGTCGAGGTTCAGGCGCTCGCCGGCGATCCGCTCCAGGGTCTCGGCGCCCTTGTCCTGGGGATAGCTCTCGTAGATGTCGATCAGGGCCGCGACGTCGGCGGTCACGGCGGCCGAGAGGCGCCGGGTCACCAGCTGCCAGTGCCGCTCCATGAAGGTGTAGGCGATCACCGATTGCAGCAGCACCATCGGGGCGATGATGATGATGAGCGAGCGGGCGTAGAGCCCCTTCGGCAGCCGGTCGCCGATCAGGCGGCCGAGCCGGCGCCAGGCCCGCCGGGGCGTCGGCAGCGTCCCGGCGAGGGTCGGGGCCGGCATCGCGCCTAGTCCAGGACCAGCCGGTAGCCGACGCCGCGCACGGTCTGCACGTAGCGCGGGTTGGCCGGGTCGTCCTCGATGCGGCGGCGCAGGCGGTTCATCTGCACGTCGACGGTGCGCTCGTTGGCGGCGCCGTTGGTGCCGGTGAGCGCCTCGCGCTCGACGTTGCCGCCGCGGGCCAGCGCCAGGATGGTCAGGATCTCGCGCTCGCGCTCGGAGAGGCGGATCGCCTCCTCGTCGCGGGTCAGCTCCCCGCGCTCGATCCGGAACTGGAACGGCCCGAAGCGCACCGCGTCGAGGGGGGCGGCCCCGCCCTCCGCCGGCCCGCGGGCGTTGCGGCGCAGGATGTTGTTGAGGCGCAGGATCAGCTCTCGCGGCTCGAAGGGTTTCGGGAGGTAGTCGTCGGCGCCGATCTCCAGCCCGGTGACCCGGTCGTTCGGGTTCGAGCGGGCGGTGAGCATCAGGATCGGCACCTGCGAGGTCAGGCGGATCTGGCGGGCATAGTCGAAGCCGGTCTCGCCCGGCATCATCACGTCGAGCACCACCGCGTCGAAGACGAGGCTGCGGCCCCGCGCCCGTGCCTCGGCGGCGCTCGCCGCGGCGGTGACGCGGTAGCCGTTCTCGCCGAGGAAGCGGGCGAGCAGGTCGCGCAGGCGGCGGTCGTCGTCGACCACCAGGATGTGGGGGGCGTGGTCGGGCAGCTCGGCCCGCGGGCTGAGGGCGGGGCCGGCGCTCACGGGCAAGCCCCGTTGCCGGCGGGGATCTCGGCGGTCGGCTCGCCGCCCGCGATGAGCCGGCTCACCGCCGCGCGCTCCTCCGGCTCGATCATGGCGAGCAGGAACCGGCTCGCCGGCTCGCGCAAGGACGGGCCCATCTCGGCCAGCGCCCGGCGGACCCGCCGGCCCTGGACGCCGGCGAGGCGCTGCGCGAGCTGCCGGCCTTTCGGCGTGCAGGTGAGGAGGCGGTGGCGGCGGTCGCTCGTGCCCGTCCGCTGCGCGATGTAGCCCTGCTCGATCAATTCCTTCAGCACCCGGTTCAGGCTCTGCTTGGTGATCCGCAGGATATCCAGGAGTTCGGCGATGGTGAGGCCGGGATGGCGATCGACGAAGTGCAGCACCCGGTGGTGGGCGCGGCCGAACCCGTACTCGGCCAGGATGCGGTCCGGATCGGCGACGAAGTCCCGGTAGGCGAAGAACAGCAGCTCGATCAGGTCGTAATGCGGTGGCTCGTCGTCCGGCGCCCCGGGCGGGGTGAGGTCGGGTGGGGCGAATTCCTGCCGGCCGCTCTCCTGCCGGCCGCTCTCCTGCCGGCCGCTCTCTTGCCGGCCGCTCTCTTGCGCCCCTTGCGCGGGGGAGTAGCCTGCCGTCGGCAGGTCCTCGTTGGCGACGTCCGGGATGGGAGCCGGACGGGTCCGGGCGGCCTGGGTCACGGGTCGCACCTCTTCGCGAGACAAGTCGACGGGATTTTCGGCCTTCGAGGGCCGTCGTCATTTATGTCAGTCTTGTTGACATATCTCAGCCCCATTGATACCCGTCAACCCCGCCGGCGAAACGAACGTACGCCCCGCGCCCCGCTCGAGCACGAACGTTGCGCGAGAACCAGCCTGGCGGAAACGAACGCATACGAGGATCATCGTCATGTCCGTCATTCCCTTCGACCAGCGTGAAGGCCACATCTGGTTCGACGGCCGCATGGTGCCGTGGGCGGACGCGAAGATTCACGTACTCAGCCACGGCCTGCACTACGGCTCCAGCGTGTTCGAGGGCGAGCGCGCCTATGGCGGCCAGATCTTCAAGTGCACCGAGCATTCGCAGCGCCTGCGCCGCTCGGCCGAGCTCCTCGACTTCGAGGTCCCGTTCACGGTCGCCGAGATCGACGCCGCCAAGAAGCTCGTCCTGAAGGAGAGCGGCCTGCAGGACGCCTATCTCCGCCCTGTCGCCTGGCGCGGCTCGGAGATGATGGGCGTCTCGGCGCAACACAACACCATCCATCTCGCCATCGCGGCGTGGGAGTGGCCGAGCTACTTCGACCCCGCGACCAAGATGAAGGGCATCCGGCTCGATCTGGCGGATTATCGCCGGCCCGATCCGCGCACCGCGCCGTCCGCCTCCAAGGCGGCGGGCCTCTACATGATCTGCACGATCTCCAAGCACCGGGCCGAGAACAAGGGCTATGCCGACGCCCTGATGCTCGACTGGGAGGACAACGTCGCCGAGTGCACCGGCGCCAACGTGTTCTTCATCCAGAACGGAGTGATCCACACCCCGATGGCCGACCGCTTCCTCAACGGCATCACCCGCCAGACCGTGATCGAGCTGGCGCGGCGGCGCGGCTACGAGGTGGTCGAGCGGCGCATCCGCCCCGAGGAGATGGCGGGCTTCTCCGAGTGCTTCATCACCGGCTCGGCCGCCGAGGTCACCCCGGTCTCGGAGATCGCCCAGTACCGCTTCACCCCGGCCGCGATGACCAAGACCCTGATGGACGATTACACCGCCGAGGTGCAGCCGCGGGCCAAGGCCGCCTGAGTCAAGGCCGCCTGAGTCAAGGCTGCCTGAGGCGACGCGGCCCGGACGTCCCCGTCACCATGTGAATCCGAGAGCCCCGGGCGGGAGACCGCCCGGGGCTCTCGCGCATGGGCTTCGACCTGTTTCGCGGGGACAAGCCGCGCCCGCGGCAGGGGAGGGGGGAACGCGGAAGGGGGCGTCCTCGTTGTCGGCCTGGAACATTCAGAGAACACAGGCAGATCCCATGACCGCCAAGAAGGCTGAGACCAAGAAGGCTGAAACCCGCGAGACCGAGAACCCGAAGCAGGATCCCAAGGACACCTCGAACCGCATCAAGGACCCGAAGGACTGGACCACCGGCTCCGAGCCGATGACCGGGGCGCAGGCCTCCTACCTCAAGACCCTGGCCGAGCAGGCCAAGGACGAGGACGCTTACGACCCCGATCTCGACAAGGCCGAGGCCTCGCAGCGCATCGACGCCCTGCGCAAGGAGACCGGCAAGGCCTGACTGCGCGCGGGTCTCTCCCGAGGGAGGGCCCGGCACGCATCCGGCCCCGATCGTGATGCTGGAGGGCTGGAAGGAGTTCCAGGCCCGAAAGCGAGGCGCTGCTCTCCTTCTCCACCAGGGATGGGTGAAGCCGCCGGCCCGCTCGGGTGAGGGGGCGGGAGCTTAAGCCTCCGCCCCCACTGCCGCCAGCGCGAAGGCGTAGATCAGCGCCACTTCCTCCAGCCGGTCGAAGCGGCCCGCGGCACCGCCATGGCCCGCCTCCATGTTGGTGCGCAGCAGCACCGGGCCCCCTCCCGCCATCGTGGCGCGCAGGCGCGCGACCCACTTCGCCGGTTCCCAGTAGGTCACCCGCGGGTCGGTGAGACCGCCGAGCGCCAGGATCGCCGGATAGGCCTTGGCCGCGACGTTGTCGTAGGGCGAGTAGGAGAGGATGGTCTCGAAGGCCTTGGGATCCGCGCCCGGGTTGCCCCATTCGGGCCATTCCGGCGGGGTCAGGGGCAGCTCGCCGTCGAGCATGGTGTTGAGCACGTCGACGAAGGGCACGTCGGCGACGATGCCGGCGAAGAGCTCCGGCGCGAGATTCGCCACCGCTCCCATCAGCATGCCGCCGGCGCTTCCGCCATGGGCGACGATGCGGCCCGCCCCCGTATAGCGGGCCTCGATCAGCGCGCGGGCGCAGGCGACGAAGTCCGAGAAGGTGTTGGGCTTCTTCTCGCGCTTGCCGTCGAGGTACCAGCGCCAGCCCTTCTCGGTGCCGCCGCGGACATGCGCGATGGCGTAGACGAAGCCGCGATCGACCAGCGAGAGCGGATTGGTGCGGAAGGCCGCCGACATCAGCGAGCCGTAGGAGCCGTAGCCGTAGAGGAGGAGCGGCGCCGTGCCGTCGAGCGGCGTGTCGCGCCGGTGCAGCAGCGAGACCGGCACCTGCTCTCCGTCCGGCGCGGTCGCGAACAGGCGGCGGGTGACGTAAGCCGCCGGATCGTGGCCGCTCGGCACGTCCTGGCGCTTGCGCAGGGTGCGGTCGCGGGTCGTCGCGTGGTAGTCGTAGGTCTCCGCCGGCGTCGTCATCGACGAGTAGGTGAAGCGGATGAGATCCGTGTCGAAGGCGTGGCCCGGCGAGAGGCCCAGCGAATAGGCCTCCTCGGCGAAGGCGACCGTATGCTCGGCGCCGCTCTCGGCCTCGCGCACGATCAGGCGCGGCCGGGCATTCTCCAGCTCCAGCCGCACGAGGTGGCGGGCGAGCACGTGCTGGAAGCGGATCATCACCCCGGCACGATGCGGGATCAGGTCGCGCCAGCTCGCCCGGGCCGGGTCGTCGAGCGGCGCCACCGCGATCTTGAAGTCCTCGGCGCCGTCGGCGTTGGTGAGCACGAACAGCTCGTCGCCCCGGTGCTCGACCGAGTAGATCAGCTTCGGCTCGCGCGGCGCCACGACCCGCAGGGGCGCGAAGGGCGTGGCGCGCTCGGCGAGATGGACTTCCGAGGTCTCGTGGTCGTTCGCGGTCACCACCAGGTAGGCGCCGGACTGGGTCTCGCCGATGCCGACGAAGAAGCCGGCATCCGCCTCCTCGTAGATCGTCTCGTCGTCGCTCTGCGGGGTGCCGAGGCGATGCAGCATCACCGTGGCGGGACGGTGATTCTCGTCGACCGCGACGTACCAGAAGGCGCGGCCGTCGGCGCTCCACACCACGTCGCCGGTTGTGGCCAGCACTTGGTCCTCCAGGTCCTTCCCCGTCGCGAGGTCGCGGACCCGGATGGTATAGAGCTCGGAGCCCTTGGTGTCGGCGCTCCAGGCCACCAGCCGGTGGTCGTCGGAATGGGTGGCGTCCTCCAGGCTGAAGAAGGCGTGCCCCTCCCCCTCCCGGTCGCCGTCGATCAGGATTTCCTCGCCCTCGCCCGCGAGATCGCCGACGAGGCCGGGATTCACCAGGGCCGCCGGGCGGCGACAGACCAGCGGGTGCTGCCCGCCCTCGCGGTAGCGGGTGTAATAGGCGAAGGGCCCGTCGCGGTCCGGCACGCTGCCGTCATCCTCGCGGATGCGCCCGCGCATCTCGGCGACCAGCCTCTCGCGCAGAGCCGTCGTGCCGGCGAGCGCGGCGTCCGCATAGGCGTTCTCGGCCTCCAGAAGTGTGCGGATCTCCGCCGGGAGGGCGGAGGGATCCTTCAGCACGTCCTTCCAGTTCTCCGCCTTGAGCCAGGCATAGGGGTCGGTCACCGCGCGGCCATGGACCGTGACGGTGACGGGCCGGACGGGCGCCGTCGGTGCGGCGGCGGGCGGGCTCAGGCGAAGGGTCATGCGGCTCCCCGGAAGGTGGCGTCAGGCACGGATGTGCCGTCCCGGGGGCGCCGCCGCAAGGGTCGGCGTCACGCCGCGGCGGCCACGCCCAGGGCGTCGGCCCGGATGCGGTCCATCATCGCCCGGGCGCCGTTCGAGCGCTGCGCCGTCAGGTGCTCGGAGAGGCCGAGCTTCTGGAACAGCCCGAGGGCGTCGGCGCGGGCCGCATCCGACGCCGTGCGGCCGTCGAAGAACGCGATCAGCACCGCCACCACGCCCTTGGTGATGTGGGCGTCGCTGTCGCCGCGGAAATGCAGCCGCGGCTCGGGGCCGGAGCGGTCGATTGTCGTCTCGAGCCAGACCTGGCTGACGCAGCCGCGCACCCGGTTGGCCTCGCTATGGGCCTCCTCGGGCAGGGGCGGCAGCTTGCGGCCGAGCTCCATCAGGTACTGATGGCGGTCGTCCCACTCGTCCAGGAACTCGAAGTTGGAGACGATCTCGTCGATGGGCGGCAGCATGGGACTCGAAGGGGATGAGGGCTGAGACCCGGCATATAGGCGGGCCGGGCGCCGCCCGCCACCGCCTCACTCCGGCAGCGTCAGCTCGAGGGGCGATTCCGGGGTGCCGGTGCCCGAGACCGCGATCTCGGCCTGGCCCGCATAGGCGGCGATCAGCCGGGGACCGATCCGCGGCACGCCGGCCGGCGGCTCGCCGGCGACGCCGCCGGACGTGATCCGCACCCGCACCGGTTCGGTGCCCGAGCCCGCCGGCACCTCGACCCGGGTGACGCAGGCGATGCCCTCGTCGGTGCCGTCGAGGCATTCGGCGACGATCTCGGCGAGGATCATGCCGAGCGCGTTGACCCGGCGTGGCTCCAGCAGGGCCGTGCGCCCGGCCTCGACCGTCACGGCGATCCGCCCGGCCCGCCGCAACTGGCCCAACCCCTCGGCGAGGCGCGTCAGGTACTCGGCGAGATCGACGCTGGCGATCTGCGGCGCTTCGTGCAGATGCTGCTGCACCAGGGCGATCGCCCGCACCCGCTGGCCCAGCGCATCGAAGGCCGGGCGGCAGGGCCCGGCCGCGGCGCGGCCGTAGAGGCCGATCAGGCTGACCGTGACCTGCAGGTTGTTGCGCACCCGGTGATAGATCTCGGCCAGCAGCGCCTCCTGCTCGGCCATCGCCCGGGCGGCGTGCTCCTCGGCCTCCTTGCGCTCGGTAATGTCGAAGCAGGAGCCGGCGAAGCCCGCGAAATCCCGGCCCTCGTGCAGCGGGTAGGCGTGGCCGTGAACCCACCGGAAGGCGCCGTCGTGGCGGCGCAGGCGATACTCGGCGCTGTGCGGCCGGCGCTTGGCGTAGGCCGCCGCCAAGCCGGCCTCGTGCGCAGCCCGATCCTCCGGATGCAGCCCGTCCTTCCAGCCGTCGCCGAGCTCGTCCTCCGCCGTGCGGCCACGGAACGTCGTCCAGGCCGGGTTGACGTAGATCAGCCGGGCCTTCGGGTCGGCGCGCCAGATCATCAATCCGGCACCCTCGGCGAAGCTGCGGAAGGCCGCGTCCGGCGATGTCGTGTCCGCGGCCATGCCCCTCGCCTGCTCCTTCGTCGCCGATCGCGCTCCTTCAGGGCCGGTCAACGTACCGGGCGCGGCACCGTTCCGGCGCAGGCCTAACAGAAAACCTTATGGTCAGCGACGGTTGAGGGCGAAACGGCCGGGGCCGGCGGCGGCGATCATCAGGAGGCCGCCGATGATCGAGAGGTTCTTCAGGGCCTGGATCTGGTTCATGCGGGCGGCGTCCCCCGTCATCGACCAGAAATTGTGGAAGACCACGATCGTCGCCAGGGTGAAGGCGGCGAGCAGCACGGCGGCGGCGCGGGCATAGAAGCCGAGCGCGATCAGGAGGCCGAGGCCCAGCTCGGCCGCGATGGTGAGCCAGGCCAGCACCTGCGGGTAGGGCAGCCCCTTGCCGGAGACGGCGGCCACGACACCGGCCGGGTTCATCAGCTTCTGGGCGCCGGAGACGCAGAACAGCACGACGACGAGGATGCGGGCGAGGCTGAACACGGCTTGGCTCATCGGGATCTCCAGATCTGACAGAGCCCGTTGGAGAACCTGGCCGCGCAACAGTCAAGCTGTCGTCAGCGCCCCCCGGTCCAGTCGGCCCGATTGGGACGGGTGCCGGCCGGCATCGCCTCGCCGGGCTCGAAGCGGGCGAGCTCGGCGGCGCGGGCGCTGATCCAGCCGGCATGCTGGCCGATCGGCGTCACGGCGGTGAAGCCGCCGCAGGCGGTGCGGACGCGGCCCTGCTGGGCGGCGCCGCTCGACCAGCTCACCACGCCGACGAGCTGGTAGCCGCCGGGACCGGCGCGCAGGATCGGCCCGCCGGAATCGCCCAGGCAGGCGCCGGCGCCGGCGGTCTCGGCCAGAGTGGTGCGATCGGCCACCACCGTCACGGTGTTGGCGACCTGGAGCTCGCCCAGCGAGACGAGGCGAGCCTGGCGCAGCACCCGGGCGGTGCCGCGGCGGTTCTCCGCCACCACGCCGTAGCCGGCGATCGCCACGTTGTCGCCCTGCGGGATGTCGCCGCCATAGCGGGTATCGAGAGGGCGGAAATCGGGACCGAGACGCTCGCTGAGCTTGAGGATGGCGAGGTCGGTACCGGGCTGGGTCTCGGGCGTGGTCCCGGGCACGAAATCCGGGTGCATCGCCGCCGCCACCGCCCGCAGGCGGCGCTGGCGGAAGTTGCGATCGACGACCACGACCCAGTAGCCGGCCTTGCGCATCACGCAATGGGCCGCGGTGAGCAC
>NZ_LABZ01000003.1 GCF_001043955.1 Methylobacterium tarhaniae
CCAGGTCGGCGGGATGATGGGAGGCCTCGGCGGCGTGATGAACACGATGGTCACCCGCTTCCAGAACACCACCACCGGGATCGCCTCCACCGAGCAGGTCGGCGTCAGCAAGGTCGTCAATGTCGGGCAGACCGCGGCCGAGACCGTCGGCTTCGCCAAGAACCTCAGCGTCGGCAAGGAATACACCGTCCAGGTCGGCGACAGGATGCTCGTGCAGGTCGGCACTGAGCTGAAGATCGTCGTTGGCCAGTCCGAGCTGATCATGGACAAGGACGGTAACGTCACGATCCTGGGCGCAAATTTCAACTTCACCGCTTCAGGCCCGGTGCGGATCAACGGCAAGGTCATCGACCTGAACCTGCCCGGCGGGGCGGCGTGATGCTGGCGCGCAACGACACGCCCTTCGCGGCGATCGGCTTCGCGCAACTGCATCGCGACGGCGACCTGATGGCTTGCCTGGCGGTGCGGGCGTCGTACGGCATCGATCCAGACGGCGCCCTCGCCCTCCGCGAAACGCAAGAGGTCGTCCTCGCCGACGAGCACGAGGGCGATCCCCTTCGCACCCCGCTGGTCCGGGTCGGCGACCTGATCCCGTTCAAGCCGCGGGCCGACGTCACCCTGGTCGGGTCCGCTCACGCGCCCGCGGGTCGTCCGGCCACGGCCTGGACCGTCGCGCTCCGCGTCGGCGACCACGCGGCGAGCCTGCGGGTGCACGGCCTCCGGGAGTGGCGGCCCGGCCTGACGCTCCTCCGGCCGACCTGGAAGCTCGGCGAGGCGGAGCCGGCGCAGACCGTCGCGCTCGATTATCGCTTGGCGGCCGGCGGGCGCCACCTCGGCGATCCCGATGGGGAGGCCGATCGGCGTAATCCGATCGGTCCCGGCATCGCCCATCTCGATCACACTCGGCCCGGCCGCGCCTTCCCGGCCCCGCAGATCGACAGCGCGGCCGCTCCCGTCGCCGGCCCCTACGACGCGCCCGAGCCGCAGGGCTTTGGGCCGATTTCACCCTGGTGGGTGCAGCGCCAGCGGCATGCCGGCACCTACGACGCGGCGTGGAAGGCCGAGCGCCACCCGCGCCTCCCGGCCGATTTCGACTACCGCTTCTACCAGACTGCGCATCCGAGCCTGATCCTGCCGGGCTACCTGCGGGGCGACGAAGCGGTGCGGATCGAGGGCTGCCGGCCCGGCGGGGCGGTGCTGACCTTCACCCTGCCCGCCGTGGTGCCGGTGGCCGACCATGCCTGGGACGATGGGCGGGCGGTGCGCAGCCGGCTCAACTTCGACGGGCTGCACCTCGACCTGCGTGGGGACGAGCCTCGGATCGACCTGACGTGGCGCGGCTGGATTGTCCGCTGCCCGTCCTACCTGTCCGCGACGCTCTCCCTCCTGCCCCTGGACGAAGCGCGCGGCCTGCCGGCCAGCGACGAGGCGGGCTTGAGCGAGGCAATGGCCGCGCCATGAGCCTGCCGCGGGAAGGAGCGCGCGAGACCAGCCGGGGGATCGTGGTCTCGCTTACCCCGGACGTGTGTCTGACGCCGCAAGGGGCGGCGATGGTGCCGGTCCCCTACAGCCTAGTGGCCTACCAGGACCACTCGGCGGCCAACATGGCCAATTCCGTGCGCCAGACCGGTCTGGTGACGCATGTGACAGGCTCGCTGATCACGCAGAGCTTCGGCGACGAGGCAGGCGTGGGCGGGGGCGTGACATCGGGAACGCGGGGGGCGGAATGCGAGCCGAAGACGTGGTCGTCGAGCGTGCGGGCGGAAGGGCGCAACGTGGTGCGCCACGACGACGAGTGGTGGATGAACCACCGCAACACCGTCGGCCGGCTGATCTACACCGACGACATGGGCCGGTACGCGGGGCCGCCTCCATCCAACACGCGCTATGCGATGTTGACGACGAATGGCCCGCCGACGCGCGGTTCGGCACCGGCGGGCACGCGCTATGCATTCAGTCCGGCGCCCTGGGCGCCGGGCGTCCTCCCGAAGACGCCGCCCGCGATCCGTCCCCTGCCGCCGAGCTTTCCGAGCCCGCTGCCGCCCGACGGTTCTCGGCGCGACCCGGCGGAGCGACCGCTGCCGGAGATGTTACGACCGCTCGAGCCCTCGGCGGCTCCAAAACCGGTTCCGACGCCGAAGCCCGCTTCGGGCCCCGGCGACGGCACACGCACGACGGGACGCTGCTATGGCCGGCGGATCTGCTTCAACCGCAATGGGTACGATACCAAGGAGTACGAGCGACAGCTTCGGATGCAGCAGGACAAGCTCAATGCGAAATCACCCCAGCAGAATGTGACGGATATCGATAACTACAATCCCGCGATGCGTAAGATTTCTGAGCCTTATCAAGAGGCAGAAAGATTGAGATACATTGCTCGCAATCAAAAATCTTTTACTGATAAATACGGATCTGATGCATGGGAGGAGCACCTAAATAGTTTGGCAGCGTTACATAGACTCGACATGGTGGCAGGTGGCAGTGCCACCGACATCGCTGGAATGGGTAATACCAACATCAACTCGGCGATTGGTGCTGCTTGGAACAAGCCCAAAGCCGAGAGCCGCAAGAAGCAGGTACGGGATTATGCTCAAGATATGGCTGAAAAGGGATGCCCGATGCGGATTACCCTTAGTATATGTGAAAATATAGAAACATAATCTGCCGCATGAATGGACGATGGGCAGTAGACTCGCCGAAGACAAAAGAGGGACTTTGAAATGCCGGAACAAGACATGTTTGCCTACCTGATTCGTAAGCTGGGCGAGCCCGAGCAAGCCCGCAAGATCACTCCGGACGAGGCGGCGCGCTATGCCGGTCGCGTCCCCGACGCATTGCTGCGCTTCTGGCAGGAGCACGGGCGTGGTGCCTACCGCGACGGCACCTATTGGATCTGCGATCCCGCTCCGTATCAGGGCCTCATCGACACCCTGTTCAAGGGTGATCCAGAGTTCGATCCAGGTCGCATGACCGCTGTCGGATACGACGCCTTCGCTCAACTTTGGATTTGGCATGAAGATTTATACGATATAACGGTTGATTTACTGAGAAGCGATCTTTATAATCCGCCCGAATCTTCCAGATATAATGAAGATACCGGGAAAAAATTCTCACCTGATTTCTCTATCGGTACATATCTCTCGGGATTTCGTGTCTACAATCCGACTAAAGACGAGGACGGCGAGCCTCTGATGCCCCAGGCGCGCGCCCGACTGGGGCCGCTGGGCCACAACGAGGTGTACGGCTTCTTCCCCGCCCTGCAATTGGGCGGCGCGCGCCGGGCCGAGAACCTGCGTCGGGTGAGCGCCCCCGAGCACATGCTGTTCCTGGCCTCCCTCGAACCCCTCACGGTGACCCGGCTCACCGATCCCGAGCCCGGATACCCTTACGGCCGCATCGTGCCAGTCCGCCGCCTCGGCTCGCCATAGGGACTCGCTCGGCCTGCCGCGCGATGCCCTGTTCCAGCCGCCGGACCGGGCGATGGGCTATGCCGACGACACGCTGCCCGGCGACGACCTCGCCTCGCCGGACTACCGGAGGGCCTATTTCGCCAAGAACCACAGGAAGGACGAGAACTGGGCGCCCCCGCCGACGGCGGCGAAGCCCGCGCCGCCGGAACTGATCCCGGCCACCGACGAGGCGATCACGGTGTGCACGTCGCCGGACATGTGCCGCTCGCCGACGGCGCCGGTGCCCGACCAGGTCTGGGGCAAGGCGGACGACCAGCACAACTACTCGCCCGATGTGCGCTCGAACGGTCTGGCGATCAAGCGGCAGGACTCGGCCTTCACCCGCACCTACGGTGACGAGCCGGGCACCGGCAAGGGCGTGAAGTCGAACACGGTGGGCGGCCGGGTCGAGCCGGTGACGTCGTCGCGGATCGTGCAGGCCAACGGCATCCCGGTGCAGCGGCATGGCGATGCCTGCGCGCTCAACCGCGGCCATTGCCCGGGCGAGTACGTGCGCGTGAAATCGACGCCGACGCACGAGCCGCCCGACGGCCGCGACGAGATGAGCAAACCCTGGTACCGGCGCTTCTGGGACCAAGCGCGGGGCAAGTCGACAAGGGGCGGGACGGCATCTGGCGCCTGGCCGAGATCCGGGACCCGAACGGCCACCACGCCACGGTCCGGCGCGACGCCGCGGGCCTGCTCCTGCGGCTCGACCGCTCGGACGGCTTCGCGCTGCTGTTCGAGAGCGACGCACGCGGCCTGCGCGAAGCCGTGACCCTGCAGGCCCCCTCCGGCGAGACGCGCCCGCTCCTGCGCTACGCCTACGACGCGCAAGGCAACCTGACGGAGGCGCGCCCTACGGGCCGGACGGGCATACGACGACCCTCGTCCATGCCGACCGGCCGGACGGGGCGCGCCGCCACACCTTCGACGCCAACGGGCCGGCGCTCACCGAGACCGACGCGCTTGGCCGGGTGCGCCGGTTCGAGCGCGACGCTACGGCTACGACGCGCTCGGGCGTCGGGTGTGGAAGCGGCGCCTGCTGGACGAGGCGGAGGAGGCGTGGGTGCGGGGCAAGTTCCCACATCTGGTGCGCGGCGTGGCGGCCGGAGGGCGCAGCGGGGAAGGACGTCTTCCGGTGCGAAGGCATAGAGATGGACTTTGCCCTCGGGGCGCTTCGTGAACGGGATCAGCCCCAGACGATCGGCCCCGGAGAGGGCGGCCCGGAGCTCGTCGGAGAGAAGAAAGGCGAGCAGGTCGCGTTTGTTCTGGTCGCCGACCCTGCTGCCGCTCGTCACGTAGAAGACGACCAGCGGTCGGCGGCGACGCGCTGACAGGGCGGCCACGACGTCACGGGCGACCAGCGTCTTGCCCAGTCCCACCTCGTCGGCGATCAGGAACCGGCGCCTCCCGTCTTCTCGCCGCAAGGCCGCGACGGCGGCGCGTACCGTGGTGGCCTGGAACTCCTTGGCGGTCGCGCTCATGCCGGCAGGCGCTCCCCGGCCAATCGCCCGCAATTCGCCCAGCGCTCTGAGTTCCTCGTGCTGAGTTCCTCGTGGCTGAGCAGACCGTCCTGTGCGGACCGTGCGTCGCAGTAGCGATCAAACTGAGCACCGGCACAGCGGAAGCGGGCCTTGTCCGTCCCCCATGCTCCGACGATGTTCGCAAGGGTCAGCAATTGGAGGTCGCCGTGGCGATGACGGGTTCGACGGCATACCGGTCGCACCGCCTGCCGCCGTCCCGCACGAGGGCACCGGACAGGAGCTGGCGCATCCATGCCTGGAACACGCCGAAGCCCATCGGGCTGGACAGCGCCACGGCGTCACGGCCCGGGTCCAGCGGTGGCAAGACGGGCGTCCGCTGCATCCAGCCGACGCGGCGCCGTCGGTGCGCAACTCGCACCGCAGGAGGTCGGTATGCCGGCTCGCCGGGACGTCACCCAGCGGAGGGCGCGTCGCATCCTCCGGCCAAAGCGACAAGTCTGTCGAGGCGAGACCGGCCAGCAGGCGCGTGCTGTCTGGCAGACTCGGTATCGGAGCGTCGGTCTCGACGCCGAAAGCTGGGCCGTTGCGGATGAGCCTCGGCGGCCACGCGCCGACGAGCCGCCGACGGAGGAGTTCGAGCGCCTCGCGGAGCCCCGGCTCGGCGCGCGGGGCCTCTGTCAGGTCCGCGAACGCGACAGGCGACGCCGATCCGGTGAGATGGCCCAGGCCCTCGGTGACCGCCGCTCTGCCCCTCAGCTCCGCGAGCAGTTCGGCGTTGCCTCCCTCCCAGGCCCGCGAGGTCGCGTTGGCACTGCCGACCAGGAGTGTGGCCTTGCCGTTGAAGAGCTTGGCGTGCAGCGACGGTGCCTGAGGATCTGCGTCGTCGAGGGGAGCGGGCGATGCAGCGTCGGGGGTGTCGTCAGCGACCTCGAGCGGCGGAACCGGCGCGTCGAGGAAGGGCGACACCACGGTGATCGCGTCGAGGGGCCCTTGCGCAGGGGCTTGCCGCATCCCGGTGCCTTCGTCGGCGACGTCGATCCGGGCCACCTCCACGCCTTCCGGCGAGAGCCAGCGCGCGGCCCCGAGCTCTACGACGATCGCATCGACGTCCAGGTCGGGGAGGCCGGATCGTCCCGCGAGCCATCGCCCGACCGTGCCGATGCCCGCGTCGCGACGCCCGCCCTTGCGCCGCCCCGTCGTGCTCTCCAGGAGCAGCCCTGCATCAAGGTCGGTCGAACGCGTCAAGTTGCGGCTGCCGAGCCAGAGACGCCACATCGTGCCCCGATCGCTTGCGTAGCGAACGAGCGCCGCCTTCGGATGCCAACTCCGATGCTCCTCGTCGTAAGGGATTCCGACGACGAACTGGTCGAGGATGCCGGCGAGCACGGGCAGCTTCGAAGGGCGAGCGATCCTGCCGCGCTGGACCATGAATCGGGTCTGTCCGCGGAGCGCCTCGACGGCCTTTGGGAAATCCGCGATGGATCCGCCGCCGTCGCCGCCGTTGCGTCCGCCGCCGGCACGGTCTGGCGACCCGCTTGCACCGCCTGCAGCACCCCGACCCGGTGCAACTCCCGCTCGCTCATCAGGACCAGCCCCTTGGCGACCTCCCGCGCGCCGCAAAACAGGGGAGTGTGCCATTCCACCTTGGCTCAGGTGGGACATTTTAACTTTGCGCCCACACCTACGATTCGCATAAGATTAATTATGGAACTTATAGCGCCTAACAGAACGGCACGATCGGGGCGGTTGGGTTTTGGGCTGGTATGGCTCGCCCGCTGATCCTCCCTCGGTTTCGCGGACACCTCTGATACGCTCGTTTCGGGCGGGGAAGGTGTTTGATGGCCAAGACACGACGCGAGTTCACCCCCGAGTTCAAACGCGAGGCAGTGGCCCTGCTCGAGAGCAGCGGCCGGTCGCAGATGCAGATCGCCGCGGAACTCGGGATCCAGCCCTCCATGCTGCGCCAGTGGCGAACCGTGCTGATGGACGGCTCCCCGCAACAGCGACCCGCAGGCTTGCCGGGCTCCGCTCCTACGAGCCCTGTTGCCTCGCCGTCCGATCAGGCAGCTGAGATCGCCCGCCTGCGCCGTGAGCTCGACCGGACGCGCATGGAGCGCGACGTGCTAAAAAAAGCGATCGGCATCTTCGCGGAGATGCCCAAGTGACGTTCGCCTTCATCGAGCAGCATGCGACCACCTGGCCGGTGCGTCTCATGTGCCGCGTGCTCGGAGTGTCCCCCAGCGGGTGCTACGGATGGCGATCGCGTCCTGAGAGCGCTCGAGCAGCATCGAACCGCCAACTCCTTGACGATGTGCAGCGGATCCACATCGGACATCAGAGGCGATATGGCTCGCCTCGGGTACATGCGGCCTTGCGCGCGGAGGGCCGCACAGCCAGCCGCGGGCGGGTGGAGCGCCTGATGCGTCGCCATGGCATCCGGGCCTTGGCGGGACGTCGGTTCCGGCCCTGCACGACTGACAGTCGACACGACCTGCCGATCGCCTCCAACCTGCTCAAGCAGCAGTTCTCGGTCGCGTTGCCCAACCAGGTCTGGCTGGCGGACATCACCTACCTGCCCACGGCAGAAGGGTGGCTCTACCTGGCCGCCGTCCTTGATCTCGCCACTCGCAAGATCGTCGGCTGGTCGATGCGCGACCACATGCGGACTGAGTTGACATCGGCCGTTCTGATGATGGCCACCCAACGGCAGCGACCCTCTGCCAGGCTCATCTGTCACTCGGATCGTGGCAGCCAGTACGCGGCGGAGGCTTACCGCAGGCAACTCGCCGACATCCAGGCGATACCCTCTATGAGCCGCGCCGGCTGCTGCTACGACAACGCTCCGATGGAGAGCTTCTTCCACACCCTCAAGGTCGAACTTGTCCACCAGCGACAATGGGCGACCCGCGATGACGCTCGCCGCGACCTGTTCGCCTACATCGAGGGCTACTACAATCGACAGCGCCTCCACTCGGCTCTCGGCTACATCACGCCCGAGCAGGCCGAGCGGAACGCAGGATAACCCCCGTGTCCGCGAAAACGGAGGAGGATCATCGCTCGCTTCCCCCGCGACAGCGGCCTTCCCCGTTATTCGGGCGGGTCGGCTTCCACATCTGCAGCTTTCGAGGCCTGCTCGGTGTTCACTCACGTTCCGGCCCGTGCGGACCGCTGACCCCCTGGAGGGGCTGTGTCTCGGGGTGCTTCAGGTCATTCGTCGCCTCCTGACCCGCCCCAAGTGCTTCCGGCTGGAGCGAGAGTTTGCCGGCCCGGGTTTCCACCGGGGAGGATGGTGCACCTTGGACAAGGCACACCGAACAACGTCTTGTGAGCGCGGCAACTGTGACATACCGCGACTATCTTCGTGAAGCTCGCCAGACCCTCCGATGTCGTAAATTTTCTAGCCGGGCAGCGAACTAGGCGAACAAGCCACGGGTATGATCGCATGGGTTTTTGCTTATGATAATCATAGCATAACTCAAAATCGGTTGACATAAGATAGCGAACAAGTCGCTTCGATACTAAAGCGATTTGTCATTTTTTAAATCACAATAATTGAATTATCACTGCTTTCGCAGGGCTGCTGATAAAATCTATATTTTATACTCTATGATATGAACCTACGCTATAACGATCCGCACGCGCTCACAACTATGCTCTTTTCTGAAGTGTGGCAAGCTTGCGCGCGGCACCACGCTGGGCCCGCAACCGCTCGCCATAACGAGCTGGCATGGCCGGTGTCTTCCACGATCCTGCTTGCATCACCTCAAGCAACTCGAAGCCGGCCGCGAACATGTCCTGCGTCGCTCCGACCCGGGCCGAGTGCCCGGAGGGCAGACGCGCCAGCTTCAGCCCGGCGGCCGTGGCGAGATCGCGGAACACCCGCGCCACCTCCCCTCCCCCAAGGGCAGCCGCACCGACCTGCCCGCCCTTGCTCAGCGGCCGGAACAGCGGCCCGCTCTGCAGCTGCGCCGCCGCAAGCCACGCCGCGATGTGCACCATGGTGTCGGGGGCGAGGTACTTGATCGCCCCCTCCCCTTCCTGGTCGGCCTTCGAGCGCCGCACCAGCACAGTGCCGGAACCGTCGGCGCCCCTGTGCAGATCGCCTATATATAAAGAGACGAGTTCTGAGCGGCGCAGCAGGGTGTCGTAGGCGACCGCGACCAGCGCCGCGTTGCGCAAGGCGATCAGCGGCACCTCGCGTTTCGCCTCCGTGACGCGCCGGTGCAGCCGCCCGGGCGTCTTCACTTCCAGCATGCGCTCGATGCTGCTGCGGTTGAGCGGCTCGGCCTGCTTCTGGCGCCGGCCCTTGGCCCGGTTCATCCGCTTCACCGCCAGCCGCACGATCTCCTCCGCGCAGGGATTCGGCAGACCGGTGGCGCGGTGCAGCGCGGCGATCGAGGAACGGTAGCGCTCGACCGTGGCGCGCGCCTTCGTCTCGCCCTGCGCATCGATGAAGGCCGCGACCGTCTCGGGCGTCGCCGGCAGCATCGCCCTCCCCGCCTCGCGGCACCACGCGGCAAAGATGCGGCTGTCGGCGGCGAGCGCACGGACCGTGTTGTCGGCGAAGGCGCCGCGCGCGGCGCGGGCGTGCTGCTCCAGCCGCTCGATCAGGAGGTCGAGGCCGGGCGGCAGCGCGTCGGCAAACGGGACCGGTAGGGTCAACCCATCACGGGCCGGCTCAAAAGCGGGATCGACGGCGTCAAGCTCCATTCCGGGAGCTTAGCCGTTCAAACCCTAACGATCCACAAATTTCCCGCGATAGGTGCCATTATCGGTCATAATCTCGGCGCCGTGAATCACGCCATTCCATGGGACGCAATCATTCCAGCGAACGCGATTTCTGGCATGTTGAGCACGATTGGTATAAAGCGGCATGAGGTGCCTATCAGGGTGGAACGGCCATGGAATCACGCTCAACCAAAATTGTCGATGGCGGCAAGCTCATCATCCCGGCGAGTTTCAGACGCGAAATGGGTATCCAGATCGGTGATACCGTCGTGATGGAGATGGTGGATGGGGAGCTACGGGTCCGATCGCGCGATGCAGCCATCATTGAGATCCAGAGGCTCGTCCGCAGTCTTGTTCCCGACGGGGTTAGTCTGTCCGATGAGCTGATCGCGGACCGACGCGCCGAAGCGGCCAAGGAGTAAGGGTATGGCCGTGAGATACGCTCTGGACGCGTCCGCCCTCCTCTGCCTCTTCAACCAGGAAGAGGGACAGGACCGCGTCCGTGCCGCGCTCGGCGAGGCGGTCATTTCCGCCGTCAACTACTCCGAGGTCGTCGCCAAGCTCGTGGAGCGCGGGGGTGCCGCCGCGGCGGTCGGCCGCGCGCTCGAGCACCTGCATCTCACGGTGGTCGAGTTCGATCGCGTGCAGGCGGTCGAGGCTGGCGCCCTGCGGAAGGCCACGCGCCAGGCGGGCCTCTCCTTCGGCGACCGTGCCTGCCTGGCTCTGGCGAAGTCGCGCGGCTTGGCCGCTCTCACGACAGATCAGGCGTGGGAGCAACTGGACGCTGAAGGCGTCGTCTCCGTGGAAATGGTTCGGTAAGACGTAATAAATTTTGACGTCGACACAGGACATTAGCGCAATGCTGCAAATGGGGTTTCAGTCATTGTCCTTGGCAGAATTGCCGTGAACGCACTCGGGTTCACGTCGCCCATCAAAGGCATTCATAACTATCCCATAGAGCAGTTTCTGCGCTGGCAGTAACAGGCCGCAGCACAGGCCTTATCTGACCCTCCCGAGGCCCCGCAGGCGGGATCTTTCGGTCTCTATGAAGGCCTCGTATTTCTCAAGGACGGCGGTTTCGTCGGGCGTCGCGGCGCGGATGTAGGCGTAGCAGCAAGGCCGCCCCACCTCCCTGGAGAGGTGGGGGGCCGAGACGCTCGCGGTCTTCGCATCGAGGAGAAACGTCCGGCCGTACCCCTCGATCACGCGAGCGTCCGCGGCGACCCTGACCACCGACCGGGCGACCGGCCGGAGGGCGAACAGCATCAGGACCCGGCCGGCCCGGCGCTCGTGCGCGGCCGCCACGATCGCTCCCTCGTCGGCGCCCTGCTCTGGTGCCGCCGCGCCGGCGGATGCTCTGGCGAGGGATTCCTCCATCTGGGGGATCACGGCGTGGAGGTCGCGGACCTTCGCCAGGGGAACCAACCAGGCCGTCAGATCCCGCAGGAAGCGGGCACCCGGTATGCTGCGGACGAGGACCACGGCCTGCGCGTTGTAGGGAAAGCCGACCCGGACATGGTCGTCCCTGACCATCACGAGGATGTGGCGCGTCGTGAGCCTCTGGCCGTTGTGGGCAAGCGCGGCAAGGTACGCGCCGCCCTCAAGGCCCGGGGTGTCGAGGGGAACGGGGCTCCCATCGAACTCGGCGTCGCGCAGGACTTGGTCGACGCTGGCCTGCACCTCGCGTTATTCCTGTGCGACGGCGTCGGCAAAGCGGGTCACCCGATTGACCGCGCGCGGGCCCGGGACGTGCCAGGGTCTCGTCGAGGAGCGGGAAGTGAACCGCTCCAGGTTTGTCGGAGGCTGTTTGTCTTGGGTCAGGCGGCCAAGGCTTGGTCGCCGACGTGGGTATGATAGCGCGCTTCGGCCTCTGCAGGAGGGATGTTGCCGATCGGCGCGAGCAGGCGGCGGTGGTTGTACCAGTCGACCCACTCCAGGGTGGCGTACTCGACCGCCTCGAAGGAGCGCCACGGCCCGCGTCGGTGGATCACTTCCGCCTTGAACAGGCCGTTGATCGTCTCCGCGAGGGCATTGTCGTAGCTATCGCCGACGCTGCCGACTGACGGCTCGATGCCCGCACCGACCAGGCGCTCGGTGTAGCGCAAAGCCAAGTATTGCGAGCCACAGTCCGAGTGATGCACCAGCCCGCTGCCCTGGACGGGACGACGCTCGTGCAAGGCTTGCTCCAGGGCGTCCAGCACAAAGCTTGCGTGAGCGCTGCGTGAGGCTCGCCAGCCGACGATGCGCCGGGCGAACACATCAATCACGAAGGCCACGTACACGAAGCCCGACCACGTCGCTACGTAGGTGAAGTCGCTGACCCACAAGGCATTCGGCCGGGGAGCCTTGAAGTGACGGTTGACCCGGTCGAGGGGGCAGGCTGCGGCCGGGTCGGGGATCGTGGTGCGGACGGTCCTGCCACGCACCACCCCCGCCAAGCCCATCTTCCGCATCAGCCGCGCCACCGTGCATCGCGCGGTCACGAGCCCCTCCCGGGCCAGTTGCCGCCAGATCTTGCGCACGCCGTAGACGCAGAAGTTAGCCGCGAACACGCGCTGGATCTCGATCATCAACGCGGCGTCGCTGCGAGTGCGAACCGGTTGCTTGCCGGGGTCAGTACGCCGGGCGGCATGCAGGTAGTAAGTCGACGGGGCGATCGGCAGCACCCTGCAGATCGGCTCGACCCCATAGACCTCGCGATGATCGTCGATGAAGCTGATCATGGCCGCGACCGGCGGTCGAGCTCCGCCATGGCAAAATACGCCGACGCCTTGCGCAGGATCTCGTTGGCCTGGCGCAACTCGCGAACCTCTCGCTCCAGCGCCTTGATCCGCTCACGCTCGTCCGTCGTCTGGCCAGGTCGCACACCTTGATCACGCTCGGACTGGCGCACCCAGTTCCGCAGCGTCTCGCCCGAGCAGCCGATCTTGGCGGCAATCGACTGGATCGCCGACCATTGCGAACCGTGCTCGCCTTCGTGCTCGCGCACCATCCGCACCGCGCGCTCGCGCACCTCAGGGGAAAACGGGGCTGTTCGCCTCGTCATGGCTCCATCCTCTCAGAAGTTGGAGCCTCCGCGAAACCCGGGGCGGTTCAGTTCCGGCCCTGCACGACCGAAAGCCGACACGACCTGCCGATCGCTTCCAACCTGCTCAAGCAGCAGTTCTCGGTCGCGTTGCCCAACCAGGTCTGGCTGGCGGACATCACCTACCTGCCCACGGCAGAAGGGTGGCTCTACCTGGCCGCCGTCCTTGATCTGGCCACCCGCAAGATCGTCGGCTGGTCTATGCGCGACCACATGCGGACAGAGTTGACATCGGCCGCTCTGATGATGGCCACCCAACGGCAGCGGCCTTCTGCCGGGCTCATCTGTCACTCGGATCGCGGCAGCCAGTACGCAGCGGAGGCTTACCGAAGGCAACTCGCCGAAATCCAGGCGATCCCCTCCATGAGCCGCGCCGGCTGCTGTTACGACAATGCCCCGATGGAGAGCTTCTTCCACACCCTCAAGGTCGAACTCGTTCACCAGCGACGATGGGCGACCCGCGATGACGCCCGACGCGACCTGTTCGCTTACATCGAGGGCTACTACAATCGACAGCGCCTCCACTCGGCTCTCGGCTACATCACGCCCGAGCAGGCCGAGCGGAACGCAGGCTAACCTCCGTGTCCGCGAAAACGGAGGAGGATCAGCCGCGCCCACTTCGGCGTCGAGACCCAACGCCAGTGGTCGGACAAGGCGATCGCCCGCACCACGCCCTGCCTGCTCGCCCTGTTCTCGATCGTCACCCTGCTGGTAGCGCGACTCCCCGCCCGCGAGCGCAAGGCGGCGCAGGCCGCCTGGTACCCCAAAGCTCGACCCACCTTCTCGGATGCCCTGGCCGGCGTGCCCCACGCGATCTGGCGCGAGCAGGCTTTGGCAACATCCCGGCGGCAGCGCGACACAACAAAACCTCGCTTTGCTCTCCCACCACCCTAGGCCTACGCCCTCTGCAACGCCGCATAAAGGGCCAAAGTCGAGCTAAGAGCACCTATCTAAACCGCCTTCTCTCCTGCAGTTTCAATCACTTAGTTGGCGCTATGGCGGGTTCCGTCAGGGGGCTCTAAGCTAGGTACCGGATCGCGATCCTGCGGCACTCGGAAAGCACGGGGCGTAGCATCAAGTTGCAAGCGGAAGTGATGCCGCATCAGGGCCGCATTGCCGAAGCCGCATAACATGGCGATGTCGTCAATGGCATAGTCGCTGTTCCGCAGCATGTCCTGAGCAGTTTGGATGCGTTCCCGAGTGATCCACTGGGCCGGTGATAGCCCGGTCACCTGCTTGAAGCGGCGTAAAAAATTTCTCTCACACATATGGAATCGTTTGGCCAAGCCCGCGATAGTATAGCTCCGTCTCAAGTCCGCGCGAATTTCGTCGAGGAGGCGCGCAATCGAACGGCCATTCTCGGGTGCGACTGGCCGTGCGATGATCTGAACTTGGTCGCCTTCACGATGAGCGGGGACGACGAGGCGACGCGCGACGACCGCAGCCGCTTCTGCTCCGAAGTCGCACCGGATCATGTGAAGGGCAAGATCAATTCCTGCAGCGCTACCGGCTGCAGTCAGTATGTCGCCATCATCCACATAAAGAACGTTATTTTGTACATCGATTTCCGGGTATCGCCTTGCAAGATCCGAGATGTATCTCCAATGTGTTGTAGCTGCACGACCAGTCAGAAGGCCAGCAGCCGCAAGCACAAACACTCCAGAACAGAAGGAGACAATGCGACTTCCACGAGCTCTTGCTCGGCACAAGGCTGCGCACATGGCTTCGGGCACTAGCGCAGTAGCACTGCGCCAACCGGGAACAACCACAATGTCTGCGGCGTCTATAAACTCAACCCCGCCCTGGACTGACACTTCGACGCCGCTCGTTGCCCGAAGCGGCGATGGCTCAACGCTGGCAATCACGAAGCGGTACCAGTTTTCCCCCATCTCGGGCCGCTCAAGGCCGAATAGCTCGACCGCAATTCCGAATTCGAACAGGCACAGCCCATCATACGCCATGGCAACGACGAGAGGAGTTTTTGAGGTGGCACTTTCTTTGCGGTTGACCCTACAATTAGAAGTGCTATTCATTAGGATACGATGCTCCATGATCCCTCACTTTCGACCAAAAAATCACTCGCGCGCTGTGTCTAATTGATTTTTTATTGATACTATTTACATTATATATACCAAAATATTTTGCAGTATATAAAGACTTTACATATTATTATTGCAGGATTGTTATAAATATATTGAATTTATTTAGCAAGCTACTTTATATAGATGAGATTGTGAATTTTCCGCCTTGAATGCTGGGTGTAAGCATAAAATTCTCCTGCGACATCGTAGCGTCTTGGATATCCATATACCTCTTCGTGACCTGAATTGCAAAGTCTTCCACCTTGCCGATACGGCGCCGGGACTGCTCAGTGAGGATTTCGGCTACCGATTCGATTTGTTCCTCGTCCAGATGCGAACGAATCGCGCGAGCCTCGCGCATACACATCGCGTACCCATCGGGCGTTGCAATCTCTCCGCGAATGACGAAGCGAATTCTGTCCTTAATGCTTACGATCAATTCATAAAGCGGTTTGTTCCCGCTGCGCGCTACTACGAGAAGATCGGTGGCGCGGATCTGATCTTCGAAATCTACATACTCGTTGATTTTAGCCGCGTTATTTGCGTCGAAGTGATCAGAAAGGCTGCTCTCCCGGTGCAGTGCTGTAATCAGGAGATGATAATGCAGATCGATGAAGTGACGTATCTCGTGTACGTTAATCGGCTTAACATAGAATCCTTGATGCGGATTGCAATTGATTAGGCCTTCGCCCAGCAACCGCAGTAGAGCCTCTCGTACAGGAGTAGTGCTAGTTCCTAACTCCTCGGCGAGAGCCTGAATCTGTAGTTTCTCGTAGGGCCGAAGCTGGTAGGTCGTGACCAGATCTTTCAGTGATCGATAGGCAATCGCCCCTGCCTTGCTACCAGTGATCATACCCGACATGCACGACATCTCCCATGTTTATGTTGCGCAGATTCCATGTGTTAATTTTTCCAACATTGGTATTCGGCTGTGAACCAATTAAAAAAGACCCGCCCAGATCCAAGACTGCGCGGGACCAATATGGATCTTTATCTGCTCAAACATCTCCATAGGTCTAAACATCAGCGACCGCTGGATGCAATCGTTCAAGCGTTGTTTTGCGCTGGCCTGTGGACGGCTGGCAGGGGCACTGGATCCGCCGATGTAGCCGGCCGGTCAGGCATGCGCTGGCGGCGGGCGAACGAGACCCACATGATCGCGAAGCATTGCCCTACCATCGCTGTGATTGTCACTACCGACATGGGTAGCCCGGCACACCATTCAAACCCGAGCGCAGCAATCGGTACCAGTGGCATCAGCACGGATGTAGTCACGCTGCCGATGTTGCTAATCGATAATTGTAAGGAATAGGCCGGGAGGATCACCGCGACGGCGGACAAGAGCACTGCCTTGGCAAGGAACTCCCACGAGAGGACGTTCCAGATTTCGGGAGCGCAAAGTGCAAACGTGACGGCGAGAAGCAGGGGCAATCGGATGCAGATTAGGTCGACTGAAGACAATTTTTCAGCCTTCTGCTCTTGCCCCGAAAGTACGATGTAGAGTGCTCCGAAGCTGCCAGCTCCAATGCCGACGAGATAACCAAATAGCTGCCGTTCTAGGCTGTAATTCGCTATGGCGGGATGGACGACAACAGCAACCAAAGAGCATGCGAAGATCGTGATGATCAGCGCACGAACCATCGTCGTGAGACGCCCCCATTCGCGACTTGCGAGCGTCGAAGCAAGCGGAATCGCCGACATAAAGACCAGCAATTCGACGGATCCAGTAAGGATCTTGATGCACGCGAACGCACCGAGCCAGCTCAGCAGCGTGTACAGGTTGAGCTTGAACATTGCGCTCTTGCGCCGCTTGGCCAACTGCGCGAGTTGACTGAGCCGAGGTGCATTCCAAACTATGAAGATCAGCCAGCAGATCGCGAACGTGGTAAATGTCACGAGGAACGGCGTTACGTCACCGAAGCTGACCTTGATGAACACGGCCGCGAAGGCTGTCGATGGCACGTAGAGCGCGATTGGAAGATATCGCGTAAGACCCATGGAGAACCTCGTCAGGGATCGGAGGCACGGCTGGACGCAGTGGTGCATCGCAGCCGCGCGCAAGGTCGTGCTGTGCTGGAGACAATGGGCTAGAGCATTTTCTGACGGAGCAGATACCGTTCCGTCGCAGAAAATACTTTGAAAACAGAGACTTAGAATAGATCCGCGATTGCGGCGTGATCAAGCGCTGCTCTAGCGCGCCGGCTCGCGGGGCTCGGGGCCGTCGGCTGTCGCGAAGCCTTCGGCGGCCCACCCGGTCATCCCACCGATCATTTTCTTCACCGTCCGGCCCATGGCTGCGAGTTTGACCGCGCCCTTGTCGGCGCCGTTGCAATGCGGACCGGCGCAGTAGACGACGAAGACCGCGTCGGTCGGGAAGCGGTCCAGCGCTTCAGGCGAGATATCCCAATGCGGCAGGCTCACCGCGCCGGGCACATGCGCTGTCAGATAAGAGTTTTGGCCGCGTACGTCGAGCAGAACAAAGCTGTCGCGCTCGCTTCGTAATGTTTCCCAAACGTCTGAGCAGTCGGTTTCGTAGGAGAGATTTGAGCGAAAGAACCTCTCTGCATCCGACGTTGCGGCCGGAAGTGTTTGTAGAACCTTGTTGACCATCGGAATTTCCTTGAGTGCTGTAAGGAGACAAGATATTTTCGCGATCGGCCAATGAAATAAAATCTGGAATCACGCCATTGATGGTCAAAATCGCGACAATTTCGCCCGCGCCGCCTTCTGAAACCCGCCATTCCGGCGCCGCTCCCGGAACCGATGCGGCACCGTCGCGCTCACGCATCCCAGCGAGGTCGGGCTGCAAGGTCGGGCCGTTGGTCGCGCGAAAGACGCACCCGCGATCATTGCCGACATCTGCCTTATACCAACAGCCCAAGATGCTGACGCATCGGGCTGTTGATCCATCTCGAATTTTCGACACCAAAACAGAATCTTGGCGACAATTCGAGATCGGGATAGGGGGCAGTTGAACCGCCGCGGGTCCGAGCGGATTTGCGTGACTGTTGCGTGACCAGAGCGAGGCTCACAGCCGCAAGCGTATCACCCGGCTGATGCAAAAGGCGGGTCTTGTAGGGGCATGCCATTGCCGCTGCGAGCCCGTGATGAGGCAGTGCGACCAAGAGGCTCGCCCCCCGTAACCGTCCATAGCACTACTTGGGCACTTTAATGGTGGCCTTTTGCGTTGTCCTGCTGGGTGGAGCAGCAGGAAGCGGCCATGAACGAGGATCGTGTTAATGGGGTTGACCTGGACACGTGGCTGGCTCCGTTCCTGGCCGCGATGGGCCGCAAGACGCGGCGGCACTGGGCGCCGCTCTACCTGCGCGGTCTGCTTGGTCCAGGCGATGGCAAGAGCCTGCAGCCGATGGCCGAGCGCCTGGGGCTCTCCGGGCACGACCAACTCCAGCACTTCATCGCCAGCCCGGCCGGGGACGACGCCCCGCTCTGGACCGAACCGGCCCACCAAGCCGACCAGATGCTGGGCGGACCCGACGCGCTCCTGGTCATCGACGACACTGCCTTGCCTAAGCAGGGCCCCCACTCAGTCGGCGTTGCCCAGCTGTCGTAGCGGGCACAGTCGGCGACCGGCTCGTGGCGCAGCCGCAGGCTCTCGGGCGTCAGCAGCGAGACGGGCGTAGGCGGCTCCCGCTGGCGGGCCAGGATGTTGAGCACCACGTCGGCCGAGTGCATGCCCTCGCGCAACGCCTCGGCGCAGACCGCTTCGACCGCGGAGAGGCCGTCGCCGAGCACGGCGGTGAGGATCTCGACCATCTCGCGGTCGCCGTCGGCGCTGCCGGAGAGCTTGCGGCGGATCCGTTCGAGGGCGGCGGGCAGGACCCAGTCCTTGAACGGTGCGCCGTTGCGCAGCGCGCCGGGCTTGCGGGCGAGCACGGGGACGTAATGCCAGGGGTCGAACACCGTCTGGCCGCGGCCGAAGGCCCGCGGGTGCTCGGCGACGATGCGCCCGTCCTGGCGGATCTCGATGCGCTCGGCATAGGCGCGCACCTCGACCGGGCGACCGATGGCCGAGGCCATGACCGAGTACTGTTGTTGTCGAAGCGCACCAGGCAGGTCGAGGACACGGCCGCCGGCACGGCGTGGAAGCCGTCGAAGCGTCCGGCGTAGGGGACCAGGGCTCCCCGTTCGGCTTCGAAGGCCTGCCAGATCGTCAGGTCGCGCTGCTCGGGATGCGGATGGGCCTTGGCGTAGGCGACGACCCCGTCGAGCAGCAGGGCGTTGAGTTCGTCGTAGCTTCTCACCCGGACGCGCGGGGTGAACAGGCGCTCGCGTACCAGCCCGACCTGGTTCTCGACCTGCCCCTTCTCCCAGCCTGACGCCGGCGTGCAGGCCACGGGCTCGACGAGGTAGTGCGAGCACATCTGCAGGAAGCGGCGGTTGTAGGCGCGCTCGCGCCCGACGAAGATCGTCTCGACCGCGGCCTTCATGTTGTCGTAGATGCCGCGCTGGCAGGTGCCGCGGAAGAAGGCGAACGCCCGGCTGTGGGCGTCGAAGGCCATCTCCTGGCTCTCGCGCGGATAGGCCCGCACGAACAGCATGCGCGAGTGGCAGAGCCGGACGTGGGCGACCTTGATCGTCGTGGTGACGCCGGCGATCAGGACGATCTCACGGCTCCAGGCGGTCTGCCGGTCCATACCGCAGGACCGCGCAGCCGTCCTGCGATCAGCCCCCTCCAGCACCAAGGCGATCGCCAGCATGCGGCGGGCCGCCGGGATGCTGGGCGCCCGGGAAGACGAGGCCCGTAATTCCTCGGCGCTCAGATCGGTGCGGGTGATGGCGATCCCAGCCATTCAGGCCTTTCCTGATCCAGCAACAGAATCAGATGCCGGACTGCAACGCAACCCGCCGAGTTACACTCTCCGCCCGTTGGCATAATACGATTCGATGGGTCAATATGTCATTCCATTCTAAAAATTCTCCTCTCCGTTTTTGCAAATATTCGCTATAATGGAGGCTATTTCTGCAGCTCGATCCTTGTCCATTATCGCCTCATGATTTGCATCGATAGAAAAAAATTTTATATCTTTACATATTTCAGACCATTTTTCTTGCATTTCCTGCATGTCAGAATATTGGTTCGCAACAAATAGCAATACTGGTATGTTCGATTTTTTTGGGCGGTATCTGAAAGATGCCATTGCGTTTCTATTGTATGTATTCGCCATGCAGGCGAGATCTTTGGCAGAGATCCCACCCCAATCGCCGCCATAATTGAGCAAATATTCGAACTTTTTTCAAAATCACTAATTGCAAAAAATTCTTCTGGCAAGTTAGCCATCAATCCGCTATCCAACCCCACGGCCCGGAAAAATCCGATCGCCGCTGTATAGCTTGAGTAAATATCGTCGCTTACGTCTCCGGTATGGACATGACTGTCAAACAAAGCTGTCAGTGTAGGATGCTTGCCCCGCTGCGATAGCAGGCAAGAAATCTCATAGGCAATGAGGCCGCCCGAAGACCATCCTCCAATCACAACATTGCCAATAAAATTTTGATCTTCGATATATCTAAGATAATTATCAGCCATGCCTTCGATTGTCGCCGGCATGTCGACATCGCCGGGATCGTCAATCCCGATTATGGTCCAACCCTCTGGCATGCAGGATGCCAAATCGGCATAGCGCGTCGTGATCCCGAGGGCGGGATGGACGAGCACAAGCGTTCCTGCGCCGCTCCCCTTACGGAAGACGTGGACCAACGCCGACGCCGACGCCGACGCTGGCACGTGGTCGATCAGTGACGCGACGCCCCTCAGCGTCGCGTCACTCATGAACTGAGCGAGGCGTATCCGCGTGCCCGTGCGTTCTTGGATCAAGGACAGCAGCCGGATAGCCAGCAGTGAATGCCCCCATCGCGAAGAAGTCGGCCGCCGGATCCTGAGGTCGAGTGCCCAGTACAGCCTCATAGGCTTCTGCGACCAAGATCTCGGCTGCATTCATCACTCCTGGGTCAGGTGTGCGGGACGCTTTGCCGTCGGGCGCAGGCAACTTGCTCCTGTCGACCTTGCCGTTGACGGTTAGGGGCATGTCCGTCATGAAAATAATCCGCGATGGTATCATGATCGCCGGAAGATACTGCGCCAGCACAGAGCGGATGGCGGCCTCGTCCCCATTCGTTCCATCCCTCAGGCAGACATAGGCCACGAGGCGAGGATTCTTCCCACTTGCGTCGTCCGCGACGACGAGAACCTCACCCACCCCGTCAAGACGGCGCAAGGCGGATTCGATCTCACCGATCTCGATCCTTTGGCCTCGTAGCTTGATCTGTTGATCATGCCGCCCCAGGAAGACGACCTCACCGTCCGGCCTCCGGCGGACGAGGTCCCCCGAGGCGTACATTTGCTCGCCGGGATGCCACGGCTCGTCCGGGAAGCACTCGCGGGTTAGATCGGGCCGGTTCAGGTAGCCGCGTCCGACGCAGACTCCCGCGATGAACAGCTGCCCCGGAACCCCGTCCGGGGCAGGCGCGAAATTTCGGTCGAGCACGTACAGCCGAACGTTGGGCATAGGCCGCCCGATCGGTGCAACCGCCCCGTCGAAGCCAGCAGGGCACTTCCACAAGGATACGCCGATGGATGTTTCGGTCGGGCCGTAACTGTTGACGAGAGTGGCGGCCGATCGATCCTGAAAACGCCGGATCAACTCCGGCGGCAGCCCCTCGCCGCCGGAGAATACCGTCTTCAGGCCAGTACAGGCGCGCATGTCGAGTGCATCCACGAATTCCGACAGCATTGAGGGCACGAAATGCGCGACAGACACGCCATGCCCCTCAATGATCTGGCGTAGCTGCAACGGATCCGATTGGCTTCCGGGCGGCGCGACCACCAGCCGGGCCCCGACCATCAGAGGCCAGAAGATCTCCCAGGCCGATACGTCGAATTGCAGGGAGGCCTTATGCAGGACGCGGTCGCCGGCATGGAGCGGGTAGGCGTGTTGTATGCCGGCGATGAAATTTGCGACGCCGCGATTCAGGTTGAGCGTTGCTTTCGGTTGTCCTGTCGATCCGGAGGTGTACATGACGTAGATGGGATCGTCCGGAGCGCCGCTCCGGCCCGGTATCGCGCTGGCGGTGCGGCTCGCCGCGAGTTCGTCGAGACGCAGCACCTCGGCAGGGGTCCAAGTTAGGCCGGACAGTGTGGCGCTGTCGGTCACGGTCACCTGGGCGCCGCTATCCTCGACCATGAAGGCGAGCCGATTGACCGGGTAGGCGGGGTCCAAGGGCAGGTAGGCCGCCCCGACGGACAGAATGCCCAGAATGGCCGCCACGGCGTCGAAAGAGCGCGGCAGCAGGAGCGCCACCAAGCTTCCCCTCGCGATCCCCCGGCATCGCAGCTCATCGCTGATCACCGTCGCGCGCAACAGCGTGTCGCGGTAGGAAAAGGATCCATCCTCGGTCACTACCGCGACGACGTCGGGCGTCCTCTCGGCCCTTTCGGCGATCGCGTCGAAGATGGTGCAGTTCGCGAAGGCGATTGGCTCCCCCGCGGACCAGCGCAATGCGCACTCGCGCTCGTCCGGGCCGAGGATCGCCATCCGTCCCAGTGGGACGTGCTCGCTATCCGCGATATCCGCGAGGGCCGCACCAAAACTCCGGCAGAACTGTCCCGCGAGTTCGTCCGACATCAGGCCGTCGCGTCGGTACAGCGTGACGGCATAGCAGTCCACACCCGGCTCAACGACCAGCGAGAGGTCGAATCGCGTCGCGGTGACCGGTATCGGAACCTGCACCAGCCCGGCGCGGGTGAACTCCTCAGAGTAAGGCCGCACGTTCTGCAGCACGAAAGCCGCCTGGAACAGCGGGGACGGATTGTCTTTCCGGTCGCGTAGCACCTGCTGCACAACCCGGTCGAACGGCATGTCCTGATGATCGAGGTCGCCGAAAATCTCGTGCGTGAACCGCCGGACATGAGTGGCGAAGCTCTCGTCTGGGCTCAGACGGAAGCGGTGAGCGACGGTATTGGCGAACAGGCCGACGACCCCTTCGAGTTCGGGCCGGCTCCGCCCAGCGGTCGTGGAGCCAACGATGAGGTCGTCCGCACTGCTGTATCGACCAAGGAGGCTGGCATAGAGCGTCAGGAGCACCACGTATGGCGTCGAGGCGAGGCGCCGGGCGAGTTCGTCAATCACCGGGCGCGGCAGAGCGAACGAGGTCAGGCGTGCCTCGTGAGACGGCTCAGCCGGCCGCGGAAGGTCGAAGGGGAAGTCCAGCTGCGGCGAAGGGTCCGCGAGGCGGGAAGCCCAGTAGCGTAGCGGCTTCTCCATCAGGCCCTCGGCCCAGCGCTGCCGTTCCCAGGCAGCGAAGTCGCGGTACGACACGGCGGGCGGCCCCGCGTCGAGCGAACAGCCGGTATAGGCAGCAAGGAAGTCGCGGGCGATGAGCGGCAGCGACCAGCCGTCCGTGGCGACATGGTGGATCACGATGAGCAAGATGCTCCTGCCGTCACCAGCACGGATGAGCGTGAGGCGAAATGGAAGGTCCGCCGCCAGATCGAAGGGCCGCTGAACCTCCACCCGCAGCACTTCGGTGACCTGCTCACTCGCCTCTCCCGGAAGCACAGCGGCGTCGACCATGCGCAGTGTAATTGCCTCGCACGCCGCGGGAACCTGGAAAGGCCGGCCCTCCCGCGCCTCAATACGGATGCCCAGCGCCTCGTGGCGTACCACAGTATCGGCGAAACTTCGCGCGATGCGCCCTTGATCGGGTTCTCCGTCGATCTGGAACGCGCAGGCGAGATTGTAGGACCAATCGTTCGGCTGCAGTTGGTTGAGGAACCAGAGCCTGCTCTGGGCAAAGGACGCTTCGGTGGGAGTATCGCCAGCAGGCGGGATGCCGCTCTCCGGGTCGAAGGAGAACCCATCTGCGGCCAGAAGCGAGCGAAGCAGAGCCTCTTCCGTCACATCGTTCATGGCTGGCATGTCGGCACCTCGCATGTCGTTACCTAGGCCGTTGCGGCGCGCGGTGGGCGGACGAACCGTCCGATCTCCAGGGCCGCTGCGTGGATCGATGGGGTTTCGGGTCATAGGGCCGAGCGAGAACGAGACTCGGGTTCAAGGGTCGTCGGTCGTGGGACGCTGTCTCCTCGGACTGCCACGAGCGGGGTCTGTGTGATCGACTTGGAGCGCGCTGCCATCCGTAGCCCCCAGGGCGACGGCATGTGCTATCGCACGCCGCCCCGTTCGCCGGACCCGGGCATCGCGGTCGATGGTCAGCGCGTGCCGCTTCGCTCTCCGGCAGGATCAGGATCAGGATCCGGGCTTGGCCGCGGCCGCCGCGGTGGTGGCGTCCCTCGTCACAACCTCGGCCATCTTGACGACGACGCGCCGCGTGCCAGAGAACGGTGTCCGGCCGTGGGCCATAAGCATGTTGTCGACCAGCATGACATCGCCCTTGCCCCAGGGCGCCACCACCGTACACGCGCCAATGACGCGGCGCAGTTCTTCGATGACCTCCGGCTCGATCCGCTCGCCGTCCCCATAATAGGTGTTCGTGCTCAGGTCGTCCTCGTCCTCGCCGAGCATGAACTCGCGCAGCGACAGCGGCTCGAGCGAGCGGACGTTGAAGAAGAAGGCGTGGTTGAACCAGACCGACTCGCCCGTCCGGGGGTGGGTCAGGACGGCGTCGCCGACCTGCTCCGTGCGAAGCGTGTCCTTGCCGATCCAGATCGGACGGATTCCGACGCTGGCACAGTAGGACTCGACGCACTCGCGGTCCTCGGTGCCGAACGCGGCCTGCCAGCCGACACCCATGCCAGGCGTGTAGTTGCGTCGGTACATAATCTTCTTCTCGACGAACTTGTGGACGAGGCCGTGATCGAGCCGCTTGAAAACCTCGCGCATGTCAGCGAGCGGCGTCTCACCGCCGGTCTTCGCAGGTTGCAGGCACCCGAACATGATCCGCAAAGGCCAGCGCGAGCCATAGGAATACTCGTTATGCATCTGGATCGGGTACGCAGCCGGGTAGTCGGTCGACGTGAAGATGTCGCCGGATACCTGGCTGCGTGGCGACGATTCCTCGGAGAGTTCCGCAACGCCGTACTGGAGAGCACTCGAAATCTCCGTCAGGCCGTCCGGGGTCGCGATCACTGCCTTCAGGATGGCGGCGCCCCGCTCGGCCAAAACAGCCTCGACCTCGCCGCGATGCTCCACGAGCCAGTCACGGATGCTCCGGTCCCGGTCCCACGCCAACACCGGAATGCGGTCGCTGCCAGTAAATGTCGTGATTTCCATCCTGCTCCTCGCCTGCGAAATGAATGACGACTGTCAAGGGAAGGTGGTCGTCGGTTCCGTGCGGAATGCCCCGCCGGGCCCGTCCTGGACCCCGCCTCGAAACCCCGGGATCTTCGGACGCCGGACCGCAATCCGGCGCGGCCTCGGCTCCCGCCCTAGGGCGGCGTGGTCCCTCGTGCTGCCAGGATCCTGAGGCGCGCGCGCGACGGCCTCGGTGCGCCCCTCCTGCGTGTCGGCCTGCTCTATGATGTCGACCATTCCGCGCACGGTCGGCTGCGCGAAGACCGATGCCAGGCTGATGTCGACGCCGAACAGCTTGCGCAGGCGGCTGACGACCCGAAGGCCCGACAGCGAGTTTCCACCGAGGGTGAAGAAATCGTCGTCGAGGCCGACTGCTGGGAGCGCGAGGACGTCGGCAACAACGCCGGAGACAAGTTCCTCCGCCGCCCTGGCAGGTCCCGCCGCGCCGGCTGCCGCTGGCGCCGGCGGGGCGAGACGAAGCAGGGCCCGCCGGTCGACCTTGCCGTTGGCCGTCAGCGGCATGGTGGCGAGCGGGCAGATGCGCGACGGCACGAGGTAGGATGGCAACTGGGCGCTGAGCGCCGCCATGAGCGCCTCGATGGAGAGGCTTGCGCCCCGGACGGGCACCACGAAGGCGATGAGCACGCGCGCAGCCCCCTCGCCCTGAGGTAGCACGACGACCTCCCCCACAGTCGGCTGAGCCTGGATCTCCGTCTCCACCTCGCCGAGGTCGACCCGGATACCTCTGATCTTCACCTGCATGTCCTCGCGGCCGAGGAAGTCGAGCGCGCCGTCCGGTCGCCACCGGGCGAGGTCCCCGGTACGGTACAGACGGTCGCCAGCCCGGAAGGGACTGGCCAAGAACCGCTCGGCCGTCAGGTCGTCGCGCCGCACATAGCCCCGCGCCACGCCAATCCCTCCAAGGTAGAGCTCGCCCGCCATGCCGTCGGGAACCGGGCGCAGGCCGCGGTTGAGGATGTAGGCGCGCGTGTTCGCGATCGGCCGCCCGATCGGGACTGGGTTCGGCACGGGATCCGCGCCGGTCGCGTGCCAGGCCGTGGCCAGGGTCGAGCATTCCGTCGGACCATAGCCGTTCACCAGCGTCAGGGCCGGCCGCTCCGACAGCAGCCGCGCCGCCAGGGAGGGCGACAGGACGTACCCGGCGACCAGAACTGTCCTGAGCGTTGCAAACGCCTCGGGCATCTCTTCGACCAGGGCGTGGAATATGCCTGTCGCCAGCAGAGCCACCGTGGCGCCGTGCCGTGCGGCGGCGGCGGCGATGGCGTCGAGCCGGGGCAGATCGTCGTCGATGAGGGAGAGCGTGGCGCCGTTCGCGAGCGCTCCCCAAATGTCGAAGTTTGATAGGTCAAACGACAGCGTGTTGGCGTGGAGCACGACGTCGGTCGGGACGATGTCGACGTAGTCCGTGCTGTCGACGAGGCGGACGATGCCCGAATGGGGGATGAGGACGCCCTTCGGCGTGCCGGTCGAACCGGAGGTGAAGAGCACGCTGGCAACGGCATCAGGCGCGACGGGCGGCTCGGCCGGCGCCTCTCTGTCGAGGTCGGGCGCGGTCTCCCCCACGTCGAGAACGGCCACGCCGAGCGCGGAGGCCGCCTCTCCCGCCCCGTCCGTCACCACCAGCCGCGTCGCGCTCGCCTCGACCATCAGGCGCAGGCGGTCGGCCGGAAGCGTCACGTCTAGGGGCAGGTAGGCGGCCCCGCAGCGCAGGATCGCGAGGAGCACCGCCACCATCTCGGGCGTGCGCCGCATCGAGATGCCGATGATGTCTCCCGCCCCCACTCCCGCCGTCGCGAGGCGCCGGGCTATGACGGACGAGGCGTCGACGAGCCCGCCATACGTGACCACCCGGTCGCGGTGCCGGACCGCGACAGCGTCGGGCCGCCGGCGGGCCCGATCGAGGACGAGATCGTGGATCGCTGGCGCGGACACGGCCCGCTCGCAGCCGCTCCGCTCCTCGACGATCTCGCGCTCGGCGGTCGGGCCCAAAAGATCGAGGGTCCAGATGCCGGCGTCCGGCCGGGCAAGGCCGTCGGCGAGCAGGCACAGGTAACCGCGCAGGAACGCCTCGGCACCGGGAGCGTCGAAGACGTCGTAGGCGTAGTCGAGGCGCAGGCGCCAGCCGGCCTCGGTCCGGGTCGCGGCCAGCGTGAGATCGTAGAGCACTTGCTCGGTCTGGTCCCCGAGGGCGAAGTCGACCTGAAGCCCTGGCAAGGGCGGCGCGGGGCGGATCGTGTCTTGCACGGAGATCACGGCCTGGACGAGAGCGTGGCGGTCGTTGGTCCGGACGGGCTTCAGCGCCTCGAGGAGCCACTCGAAGCGGAGGTCCTGCGACGCGATGGCGTCGACAGCTTGCCGCGCGGAGGCCCTAGCCACCTCCAGGAACGACGCCTCGCCGAGGCGGACCCGGGTGACGAACAGGTTGGCGAAGAGGCCAACGGTATGCTCGTGCTCGGGCACCGGCCGGCCAGCCACCGCAACGCCGCAGAGAAAATCGTCCTTGCGGGCGTAGTTCCCCAGCATCACGGAATAGGCGGCGTGAAACACCGCGAACGCGGTGCAGGCCCGCGCGACGCAGAACGCCGACACGGCATCGGTGAGGCGGGCCGGAAGAAACAAGCTGACGCTCGCACCCCGGCGCACCACGCCGGGCGTACGCGGCCGTGAGCCGGGAAATTCCAGCACGGTGTCCGCATCAGCGAGGGCGTCGATGAGGCGGCCCAGGCGCCCGGCGGCCTCGCCATTAGTTGGACGCTGCGCCGCGGCGAGGGCGTAGCGGCCATAGTGCGAAACGAGGGGCGGCAGCGCGGGCGCGTGGCCCGCCGCCCGGGCGACGTAGGTTTCGGCAATGTCAGAGAGAACGATGCGGAGCGACTCGCCGTCACTGGCCGTATGATGCGCCGTGAGTGCAACGAGGTGGTCGACCGGCCCGACGACGATGACGAGGCCGCGGAAGGGCGGAGCGCCGAACCGGTCGATGGGCTGGCGCGCGAAGCGCCGGACACGGGCCGCGAGCAGGTCCTCGCTCTCGCCGGGGGCCGCACGGGTGACGGCGAGATCGGTGGCCCCGGCGTCGCGCTGGACGATGCCGTCGCCGTCGCGGACGAACTGCGCCCGCAACATCGGATGGCGTCCGACGACCTCCGTCAGACTGTCGAGCAACGTGTCCACCTGCAGGGCGCCGCGGATGCGAAGCGTCGCGGTGACGTTCATCAGCCCGGTGAAGCCGGAGAGTTCCTCGGCCATCCACAGGCTCTCCTGGGCGATCGACAGTGGCCAGACCTCGGGCGGCCCGCCGGCCGGCTCCGCCTGGGCCGTGCCCGCGGCGGCAGCCGGAGCGACATCAAGCGTGGCTGCGATCGCCCCCATGGTCCGCTGCTGGAAGATTGCGCGGACCGGAAGCGGGATGCCCGCCACCTCTGCGAAGCGCGTAGAGAGCCTGAGTGCCAGGAGCGAGTAGCCGCCAAGTTCGAAGAAATCGTCGTCGAGCCCCACCCGCGGGATTCGGAAGGCCGCCGCTGCGACGTCGCACAGGATCCGCTCGGCCTCGGTGCGGGGCGGCACGTAGGAGCGGACGGGCGCGATCGCCTCCGCCGAACGCAGCAGGGCTGCCGCGTCCACCTTGCCCCGCGCTGTCAGCGGGATCGCGTCAACCCGCACCAACGCCGTCGGCACCATGTGGCTAGGCAATCGGCTCGCGAGAGCCGCGCGGATGTCCGCGGGCGAGGGAGCGACGCGCGCAGCGGCTAGGCGCATCGCCTCACCGACGAGGGTGATCGAGCGCAGCGTCGCTTCGACCGGGATACCGAAATCGACGAGGCAGGCAACCTCGTCGACGCCGCTTCCGCCGAGAGCCCGAAGGCGCGCCGCGCACGTCGCCGGGGAGCCAATCAGACCTTGCTGCATCACGCGGTCGACGGCGATGTCGAGTACGGCCTCGACGTCCATGCCGGCGACGGCCGCCGACCCGCCGACGAAATCGGCTCTTAGCCTGGCGTGCTGGCGCAGGTAGGCCCTAAGCGCCGGGGCCACGATTCGTCGTGCCTCCGCGTCAGTGTCCGCCACGAAGGTGTGCAGCATCAACGCTACTCGTGCGCGCAGGCCGGCTGGAGCCGGCCCGCGGCGGAAGCGTTCGATATTTGCCGCGAGCTCGTCCATGTTCTGGTTGTTAAGGGCTGTGAGGACGCCGGTGCCGAGGTCGCGGGCGAGGTCGAACGTCTCGGGCGAAGCGGTCGCCGTGAGCCAGAGCGGGATTGTCCCAGCCTGTGGGAGAGGCCGGATGCGGACGGCGACTGGCTCGCCATTGCCGTTGGGAAGGTCGACGGCCTCGCCACGCCACAGGGCGCGCAGGAGCGGCACCGTCGCGGCCACCGTCGCCTTGCGGTCGGCGTAGGCCGCCGGTGCGAGGATGAAATCGTTGGCCAGCCAGCCGCTCGCGAGGGCGACCTGAGCCCGGCCGGCCGACAGACGGTCGACGATAGCCCATTCTTCGGCGATCCGGACAGGATGGTGGAGCGGCGCGACGACGCTGCCTGCCCGCAGGGAGATCCTGTCCGTCACCACGGAGAGCGCGGCGTTGAGCAGGGACGGGTTGGGATAAGCCGCCGCCACGTCGGTAAAGTGTCGCTCAGGCGTCCAGCAGGCGATCAGACCGGCTTCCTCCCCCGTTCTCGCCGCGCGCCGGTAGGCCTCGTAGACGTCGCCACCGTCGCCAAACGAGCCGTCGCCGAAGAAGAACAGGCCGCATTCCGCGTAGGGCATGACCGTCCCGCATTCGGGATCGGCGACGTAGAACCCGACGAGGGCCGTCTCGTCGGCGCCATCGGGACGGGGCAGCACCACGGCCTGGGCCACGCCGTCGACGGCCATCAACGCGGCCTCGACATCGCCAGACTCCACTCGGTAGCCGCGTAGCTTCACCTGGCCGTCGCGGCGCCCGAGGAACTCAACACTGCCGTCGGCGCGCCGCCGTGCCAAGTCTCCAGTGCGGTAGCTCCGTCCAGCCACACCGGCGTCCGGAACAAACCCGTCCCCAGTCTGTCCACCGACATAGCCCTCGCTTATTTGTGAGCCGTGGATAACCAATTCACCGACTTCGAGCAGACCAGCGGCCTTGCCTTGTGCCGTGCGGATCTCTGCCTCGACGCCAGGAATCGGCCGTCCGATCGCGACGCGAGAACGCCGGGGTGCGTCGGCACCACAGCGGTGGAAGAGCACCGCTTGTGGTGTCTCCGTCGCGCCGTAGAAAACTACGCATTCCGCACTCGACGCTGCGCGGCAGAGGGCCACGTCACTCGGGCGGACGACATCCCCGCCGAAGAAGACCCGGCGCAAGCGCGGTAGTGCCGCCCCGCTCCCGAAGGCGACGCGGCCTATCGCTGGGGTGAGGTGCGCCACTGTGACACCGGCGGATGCCAGCCATTCGGCAACCGATCCATCGTCGATTACCGCCTGTGGAGGGATGTCGAGTCGGGCGCCGGACCAGATCGGCGCCAACATGTCGCGCAGCGAAGGATCATGCCCGATCCCAGACAGAAGCGAGAAGCGATCATTCGCCGTGAAGCCAAATTCCTTAGCTTGCCAACGCAGGAAGCGGAACAGGGGAGCGTACGTGGTGACGACGCCCTTCGGGTGGCCCGAGCTGCCAGAGGTGAACTGGATTACCGCCGGCATGGTCAGCCCTGCCGGTCGGGAACATTGCCTTCCGTATGATCCGCGAACCAAGCCCGTACGGCGCTCAGGCTGGGGATGGGAAGAACGCGCACCGCTCCGTCGCATGGGTCGGGATTATTCGCTGTCTCATCGACGAGGATGATCTCCGCACCGGCTGTGCCTACTAGGCCGGATAGGTAGGCACGGGGGTGCCTGCCATCGAGCAGCAACGCGACCGCTCCCGCCTTCCAGATGCCCAGGAGAACCAATGGTAGGGCGTGGTTGCGCATGCAGATCGCCGCGACCGTCCCGCCCCGGCAAATGCCCTCTTTGACGAGCGCACGGGCGATCCGGTCCGAAGCCGCATCGACTTCGCGATAGGAAAGGGTAGTCTCTCCGAAGGAGACCGCAGTTGCGCCCCCTGGATCAGGGCGTGTGCTGCCAAGCGCTCAATCACGCCCTCGTCGTCTAATTCATGATTCGCACCTTGAATATTCCGATCGATATTGCATGATGCATAATTAATAACCGAACTTTCTGTCAATTCATTATAATATTTTTTAACTATTTGTTCGATAGTCAATCTTTCAAACAAAGCTTCATCATATACAATTTCGATCTCGGCTCCGCCACAATCGTCTTTCCTGACATAAAAGGCGATATCAGCCTTTGAAAATATATTAGGGATTGGCTGGCGCGACACGTGGGCGCCGGCCATAGGCATATCACCTGCGTCCCAAGGGATGTAATTAAAAGAGATATGGTGACCGGGATGGTGCTGTTGTGGGCTGCTGGCCGACCGACTAGGCTGCAGGCGCGCAGCGCGGACTGCGCGCTTGACGGCCGCTTGCACAGTCACCAGTTCATCCGCTGTGTCATACGCTAGATCCTCAACGCCAGATGGTGTCTCGTCTGTGCCCAGCCGGACCGAGGTCATTCTGGTAAACAACCCGACTGCGTTGCGTGTTCGTCGGCCCGAGCGGTTGGCGACCGGCATATTGATGATGATGCGGGACTGACCCGTCCAACGGCGGAGGATGCGGGCTAGAGCTCCAATCAGTACCGTGTTCCTCGTCACCGAAGATCGCCGGGCTGACTCGGCCACCATGTTCCACTCATCCCTGTCAAGGCGGCGGCAGACAGAGCGCGGTGTGAACGGCGTACCGTTCCGGGCCCAATCCAGCGGCAGATCACTCTGCTCAGGCGCGGCCTCAGGCAAGCCTTTCACGACATCCTCCGTCCCGTCGTCACTGGCTTCCTCGCAGGCATCGGGATCTTCCGTCTCAATCGGAGCGAGATCGTCCTTCGCACCGGCATAGAGAAGTTGAAATTCCCGCAGGAGGACGCTGAGCGACCAGCCATCCGCCACTAGGTGATGAACCGCCAGCACAAGGATATGACGCTCCTCAGCCGCCTTCAGGATCAGAAACCTGATCAGCGGAGCGGCTGCCAAATCAAAGGGTTGCCTTCCAAATGCAATCGCCGCCGCAGTTATGTCCTGGGCGAGAACCTCGCCGCCGGCCACAGTCAGATCCCTATGCTCGATACTTAGGTCGACCACCGCGCATGTCTGCCGATACCATGTGCGACCGTCGTAATGAAAACTTGTTCGCAGCATCCTGTGGCGTTCAACGAGCGCGGCGAGCGCGGCTTTCAAATGCTCCATCGACACTTGGCCAACGATCTGCACGGCTTCAACAAGATTGAAGACGTCCTCAGGACGACGTAGCATCTCAGCGATAAGCAGATCGGTCTGCTCCTTGCTCGGACGGCTTCGGACGTACGCAGTTACGGCCATGACAGACCTGTTCCCTACATAACTTGTCAGAACTTCACGATTTGACGTTAAAATCGGATTAAATCCATATACAACTTCAGTTTTGGCACGCAATAAATACACTATACGGTCGATGATTTGGCGTTACGACAGAATAAATGCGATGCATATAGTATGGTTATACCCAGTAACTTTGCGAACGGGGGGAAACAGAGCGCGGCGCCTGCGCCAACTGCCTCCGCTGCGAAGCCGCCGCCGACGGCTCCCACCATAGTAACCAGTCCAGATCCTACGGCAAGGAGGGCAAAGACATTTGGCAAAGCGTTAATCCGAACGATAATCTGAATTCGACTTCGTGCAGAGATAAGGAAAAGAATCAATCCGAAATCACTGATTAGCTGGCCGATACTCAACCAAATTATACCGTAGGCTGGTGAAGCGCCTGCAATGGGAAATAAGGATAGACCTATGGCATTGCAGGCAAGGCCATACATTGAAACTCGACCTAGGCGGTCGGATTTCTGTTGGCGGATGAAGGTCGAGCCCAGAAGAAGCCCTACACCTCCGAAGGCGAAAGTCACTCCGAGTTGGAAAGGTGACAAGCCCATCGTACGGATTGCGTGCAGCGTGTAGACGGCTCGCATAGCCTCATTGGCTAAGGTGGACGAGAGCAGAGCCATGACAAGACCGGCCAATTCCGGATTCGATCTCACGAGACGCCACCCAGATGCATCACCGGCTTGGGCATGCGTTTCGTACCCCACTTGAGGAACGACACGACGCATGCAGAGAAAAGCGATGAGAAATCCCGCTGCGTCCGCAGCAATCGAGTACGCAGGTGTCATGAGGGCAACCAGCATGCCCATGACCAAAGGCCCCACAATTTCGGCGCTAGCATCGGAGGTCGCCAGTAGCGAGTTCGCCCGCACGATGGCGGAGCCCTGAACGACTGCCGGCAGCAGGGACCGTTCAGCAATATCTGAAATAGCCGCGACGATCCCATATAGGAGGACCGCTCCCATTAATATCGTCAAGTTCAAGATTCCTGCAGCATGCGCGGCAGGGATGAATGCAAGCACTGCTCCGCGGACTAACAGGCATGTTTTGGCGATCCGCGCAGCACCAATGCGAGATATGATTTTTTTTACTACGAGCCCAACGATGATGGCAGGACCCGTCAGCAATGCCTGCATGACACCGAGATCGCCGGCACTCGCTCCGAGGGATACGACGGCAATCAGTGGCAATGCTTGACGCGTAATTCTTGACCCAAGCGATATAGTCGCTTGAGATGCTAAGAACCAATAAAAACTGTGATGTAGACTGGCTTCTTCGCCCTCATGAGACGTATTATTCGCGCCAAAACGCAACTTCGATTGTATATTACGTAACGGCGTATATCCACAGACCTTCATGAAAGGCCCCTAATATATGTGAGAGTCTCGTCGATGATGTCCAGTCCAGTATCAGTGATTATTGATCGCCATTCTGCATCAGCTGGGCAGAAGGCATCTCGTAAAGTCTGGCGCAATTGCTTATGCGCGATAGACCCTCGATCACGATGGTAGAGCCAGTTTTATTCGATCAGGATCTCAGAGATCGAACCGACGCCGAATGTGCCAAACTCTAATGTCAGGTCGAACTTGCATCTCGCTGACACTCGCTGACGAAAGGCCGACCTCAGGCTTCCGCTGATCGCAGTGGAACTGCTTGATCCGTCGCTTACCCTCGTGACCCGGCCTGAGAGGCGCGTCACGATCGAACCACCTTCCAGCATCGTCGGATCATGAAGCATGATTTCGGCCTTGCCATAAGCGCCTAAGCCCGTATGGAGGTCGATCATCGCGGCAGTATCATATGAATGACCGAGGTCGGACATCAAGTCCTCCACAACTCGGCGAGACCAGCTGGGACGGTTACCACCATAAAATACGCCATCTTCGAATTCATATTGTCCGTTGGACAAATCGGCTTGAAGTGCCTTCAAGCCAATCTTCGCGGCAGCCCGTCCAAAAGCGGCGCGACGCGCGCCGATCGATACGGCATCCCATTGCGCTGGCATCACGTACGGATGAAGCGCCCTGTAGCCTTCATTTCTTAAAGTATTTTTAAAATCTACAAAGTTTCGATTAATATCAATATTATCTTAATTTGTCCTCCTCGACCAAGCAAATTCGTAAGGATTAACGGCATGAATGAGTAACATCGCCGTTGAATGATCAAGATAAGGATTTCGCGCAAGCCATGCCGTTTGAATCAGTGATCCAGCCAAGCCTTCCACGCCGTGCACACCGCCGCTGACGACGAGCAGATGCTGCGCCTTTGGATTACCAATCAGTATCATGTCCATGGCGAGTGCTTCGCCGTGGGGGCCATGTTCAGGATGCATGATACTCGTGACGCGGCCACGTGATCTCGATGCGCACATCAAGAAGCACCGCCGCGCCGAACGGTAGTCGAGTGCCTCTGTTAGTAGTTGAGGAATGACCATCGGCGTTATCCCCGTTTTATTGCCGTAAATATTTCCATAATACTTTCTGGCACGCATTGCTCACGCCTCAAACTAATAATTTTTCAATATTTATTCAATAAATGATAATTTTTAAATTGTAAAATTTTTTTGTTCACAGTAATAAAGTAAATTTAATTTTTACCAGTCATCTCGACGCTGTTCATAATAACAGCAGCATTTTTTCTCGCGCCTCTTACACATCGCCATCTGCGGCAGCGGCGGCTGGAAGCGCTGCCCGCGAGTCCAGCTATCGGAGGGGGCTAAAGTACCGAGGTGCTGTTCCCACCCGAAAAAGTATCGCACGCCGAGGACAAAGAGCGCTTCAATCTGCAGAACCGGTCGCGGAGCATTAGCGAAATCTTTGATTCCGACGACACGCGAGAGACCGCCGATCGCGAGTAGCGTTTCGTGGTCGGTCTGGTTCTTCAAGATAAAGAACTTATTGTAGAGCAGATGTCAAGATCAACATTGTCATGCAACTGTTCGAGATGGCGGAGCGTTTCGTGTTGATCGACCTTCGATCCAAAAGAGGCTGTAATCATGATAGCCACGGCGCCTGCCCGCTGAGCCTGCTCAGCGAGGATCAGGACCTCTGTGATTGAAGGGCGCTCGATGCCAGCGAACACAGACGATCTACCGGCTAGATCGATCGTGGGATGAAGCATCGCACTCCACAGCTCCTTGGTCAACCATTATTTCTTTCCTGAGGTCAAAAAATGTATATAGGAACAAATATCAACAGCCTGAGAGTGTGACTTGGTGCGTTGCGGCTTGGCCTGACTTCTGATTCGCTTGTGGGATCAGGAGAATGCGTCATGAACGGGATGGCGATCGCCCGCAGCGATCTCACCGCTGAGAAGTTGCGCGCGGGCTCCTCTAAGGCACCTCTTTTCACCGTTCGACCACCGTCGAGGACACAGTCGTTATCACGAGGATGACTTTCGGTGATTGGGTCGTGTTCCTTGGAGTGGTGTAGCTGACCGAAGGCGGGAGAACCCGCCTGTTCGCCTTTGGCAGCGCTGTAGGAGGCGGGATCTCTCGCGGGTGTGGCCATCGGCAGTGACAGGGTAGGATCGGTCAGGATAATTCCATCTATATCGGAAACGCCGCAGAGGTCTGTTGAGCGTCCCGAACCATACCGAAATGGTCGCCCGCGACGCGCACGATGCTCACTTTGTCGGACAGGGAGCTGAGTTCGGCCCGAATGGCATCGTCGCTGTGTGCTCCGATCATGCTGCCGTTGGCAAAGATCAAGTGGATAGGCCCGTGTACGCGACCAGTGGGAAGGTAAGCGCGATTAAGAGCGCCTAACAGAACGG
>NZ_LABZ01000030.1 GCF_001043955.1 Methylobacterium tarhaniae
GGGCAGCTCCGGGGGCGGCTCCGATGCCTCCCGCGGCGCGGAAGCCTCCTGCGGCGGCTCCGGGGGCGCGGGCTCCGGCTGGCCGCCATGCTCGATCTCGAGCCGCGCGATCGCCCGGTCGAGGGAGACCCGCTCCGCCTCGATATCGGCTTCCGACAAAGGTGGATCGAGGGAGCGGAGCTGGCCGATCAGCGCCGCGCGCGCGCGTTCGTAGACCGTGTGCCGCATGTCGGGCGAGCGGTCGGGCAGGGCCTCGAGGGCGCGGGCGAGCAGGGGATAGTAATCGGCCATGGTCGCCGCATGCCTTGTCGTGCGAGGCGGCGGGCGTCAAGCTTCGCCCGCCTTCGTGCGCGCTGGATTCCCCTCAATCCTCGAAGGGGTTGTGGACCAGGATGGTGTCGTCCCGCTCCGGCGAGGTCGAGAGAAGCGCGACCGGCGCGCCGATCAGCTCCTCGATCCGGCGCACGTACTTGATCGCCTGGGCCGGCAGGTCGGCCCAGGAGCGGCCGCCCGCGGTGGTCTCGCTCCAGCCCTCGAAGGCCTCGTAGATCGGCTCGACCCGGGCTTGGTCGGCCTGGCTCGCCGGCAGGTGGTCGATCTCGCGGCCGTCGAGACGGTAGCCGGTGCAGATCTGGATGGTGTCGAATCCGTCCAGGATGTCGAGCTTGGTCAGCGCGATGCCATCGATGCCCGAGGTCCGCACGGTCTGGCGCACGAGGGCGGCATCGAACCAGCCGCAGCGGCGCTTGCGCCCGGTGACGACGCCGAACTCGCGGCCGCGCTCGCCGATCCGCTCGCCGATCGCGTCGGTGAGTTCCGTCGGGAACGGCCCCTCGCCGACCCGGGTGGTATAGGCCTTGACGATGCCGAGCACGTAGCCGATCGCGCCCGGGCCGAGGCCCGACCCCGTGGCGGCCTGCGCCGCCACGATGTTGGACGAGGTGACGTAGGGGTAGGTGCCGTGGTCGACGTCGAGGAGCGCGCCTTGCGCGCCCTCGAACAGGATGCGCTTGCCGGAGCGGCGGGCATCGTCGAGGAGCGACCACACCGTGTCGGCGAAGGGCAGGATCTTCGGCGCGATGGCGAGCAGCTCGGCCTTCAGCGCCGCGCCGTCGATCTCCTCGATGCCCAGGCCCCGGCGCAGGGCGTTGTGGTGGGCGAGCAAGCGGCCGATCTTGGCGTCCAGCATCTCGGCATCGGCGAGATCGACGACGCGGATCGCCCGGCGGCCGACCTTGTCCTCGTAGGCCGGGCCGATGCCGCGCTTGGTGGTGCCGATCTTCAGGACCGCGTTCGAGGTCTCGCGGAAATGGTCGAGCTCGCGGTGCAGCGGCAGGATCAGGGTCGCGTTGTCGGCGATGCGCAGGTTCTCGGGCGTGATCGCCACGCCCTGCTGGCCGATCCGGGCGATCTCCTCGACGAGGTGCCAGGGATCGACCACCACGCCGTTGCCGATGACCGAGAGCGTGCCGCCGCGCACCACGCCCGAGGGCAGCAGCGACAGCTTGTAGGTCACGCCGTCGATGACGAGGGTGTGGCCGGCATTGTGCCCGCCCTGGAAGCGCACCACGACATCGGCCTGCTCGGAGAGCCAGTCGACGATCTTGCCCTTGCCCTCGTCGCCCCACTGGGCGCCCACGACGACGACGTTCGTCATATCACAATACCCGTCCCTGCCCGCCGCGCGAAAAGCCCCGGCGCACGAGGCGCGGGGCTGATCGGCTGCGAATGGTGTCACGCGTATGCGCTCTTCGGCGATCCGGGCCGGGAAATCAAGCGACGCCCGAGGGATGGGCCATGCGCGGAGGTGCCGGCTCTATTTCGCCTGCGTGTTCGGGCCCTGGCCCGGCAGCTCGCCCGGCTTGATCACCGGGGTCGAGTTCGGGGTCGGGTCCGGCGGCCTCACCGCCATGTCGGGGGCGCCGGTGGCCGGCGGCTTGATGACGCCGTCGGATTGCTGGAGTCGGTCGCTCAGGGTCGAGCCGGTGGTGTCGGTCTTGTCGGCATTCGAGGTCGCGTCGCCCGGCCGCACCTTCTCGGGGATGGTCTGGTTCAGGGGCGGCAGGTTCGGGTCGCGGTCGCGCCCCTTCAAGGGCACTTCGGGCGACTGGGCGAGAGCGGCGGTGGCGCCGGCGACGATCGCCAGCACGGCCAACCCGCCGCGCATCAGCTTGGACATCGGGTTTCTCCCAAGGATGGGTCTCCTCAGGGAAACCGGGCCGGCTCCCGTGGGTTCCGGCCCTGCTTGGGTTCGGCTGGCCTTAGGCTTGGCTGGCCTCGGGCTCGGCCGGTCTCGGTTCAGCCGGCCTTCGCCATATCGAGGTAGAGGTCACGCAGGCGCCGGGTCATCGGGCCGGGCTGGCCGCCGCCGACCCGCTTGCCGTCGATCTCGACCACCGGCATCACGAAGGCGGAAGCCGAGGTGAAGAACGCCTCGGAGGCGGCCAGGGCCTCGTCGATCGTGAAGGCGCGCTCCTCCACCGTCAGGCCGTTCTCCTCGGCGAGCCGCATCACCGCCCGGCGGGTGATGCCCGGCAGCAAGGCCGTCGAGAGCGGGCGGGTGACGATGCGGCCGTCCTCGGTGATGATGAAGGCGGTGGAGGAGCCGCCCTCGGTCACGAAGCCGTCCTCGTGCATCCAGGCTTCCGCGACGCCGGCGGCGGCCGCCTGCTGCTTGGCCAGAACCTGGGCGAGCAGCGCGACCGACTTGATGTCCCGGCGCTTCCAGCGCAGGTCCTCGACCGAGATGACCTTGGCGCCGCGCTCGGCGAGCGGGTTCGCCGAGACGTTCTTGGCTTGGGTGAACATCACCACGGTCGGCGGCGTGCCCTCGGGCGGGAAGGCGAAGTCGCGCTCGGCCACCCCGCGGGTCACCTCCATGTAGACGAGGCCTTCCTCGAGGGCGTTGCGGGTGACCAGCTCCTCCTCGAGCCGCGTCCATTCGGCGATGGTGTGGGGATTGCGGATGCCGATCTCGCCCAGCGACCGGTCGAGGCGGGCGAGATGCGCCTCGTTGTCGACGAGGCGCCCGTTCAGCACCGCGCTCACCTCGTAGATCCCGTCGGCGAACAGGAACCCGCGGTCCATGATCGGGATCGTCGCCTCCTCGAAGGGCACGAAGCGGCCGTTGACGTAGACGATGCGGGACATGCGGGTCTTCCTCTCGCGGGGCCGACGGCGCGGCCGGTCACGAACAAGCCGCCCTTGAAGCACCGCTCGGCGCCCGGCGGCAAGCGTGATTCCGGCCGCCCGGCCTTGCATGATTCGTGCAGGCGGCCGGCGCGCGCGGCGGTTGCGCGGGGCCGCCGCCCCGACCTATCGTCCGGCGACACCGAGAGGAAACGACATGCGGCTCACCCCCGACGCGAAGGGCGTCTTCCCCATCGCCCCGACCCCGTTCCACCCGGACGGCCGCATCGACGAGGCCTCGATCGACCGGATGACCGATTTCTACGGCGAGATCGGTGCCACCGGCCTCACCGTGCTCGGCATCATGGGCGAGGCGCCCAAGCTCGACGGCGCGGAGGCGGTGGCGGTGGCCTCGCGGGTGATCCGGCGCACCCGGCTCCCGGTCGTCATCGGCGTCTCGGCCCCGGGCTTCGCCGCCATGGGCTCGCTCACCCGCGCGGTGATGGATGCGGGCGCCGCCGCCGTGATGATCGCGCCGCCGCCTTCCTTACGCACCGACGACCAGATCGTCGGCTACTACGCCCAGGCCGCCGAGGTGATCGGGGCCGACGTGCCGTTCGTGATCCAGGACTATCCCCTGACCTTGAGCGTGGTGATGACCCCCGGCGTGATCCGCCGCATCGTCACCGACAATCCGAACTGCGTCATGCTCAAGCACGAGGACTGGCCGGGGCTGGAGAAGATTTCGGCGCTCCGGGCCTTCCAGCGCGACGGCTCGCTGCGGCCGCTCTCGATCCTGTGCGGCAATGGCGGCCTCTTCCTCGACTTCGAGTGCGAGCGCGGGGCCGACGGCGCCAATACCGGCTACGCCTTCCCGGAGATGCTGGTCGACGTGGTGCGCCTCTCGGCGGCCGGCGAGCGCGAGCGCGCCCACGACGTCTTCGACGCCCACCTGCCGCTCCTGCGCTACGAGCAGCAGCCCGGCCTCGGCCTGGCCGTGCGCAAATACGTGCTGATGCGCCGCGGCATCCTGGCCTCCGACGCCCAGCGCAAGCCCGGCGGCGGCCTGTCCGCGACGGCCAAGGCCGAGGTGGACTTCCTGCTGGAGCGGCTGGGCCGGCACGATCCGCGGGCGCGGGTCTGACGGCCCTGCGATTGGTCCGGGGATCACCGCAGGGTGAGCCCCGGGACTTTTCAGCAGACCGCGCGGCGCGCGATCAGGCTGCCGAGCCGAACACGCGCCGGAAGATCGTGTCGACGTGCTTGAGGTGGTAGCCGAGGTCGAAGCACTCGGCGATCGCCTCGGGCTTGAGCGCCGCCGTCACGTCCTTGTCGGCCTGGAGCAGGGTGAGGAAGTCGCCCTCGCCGCGCCAGACCGGCATCGCGTTGCGCTGGACCAGGCGGTAGGCGTCCTCGCGCGACACGCCGGCCTGGGTCAGCGCCAGCAGCACCCGCTGCGAGTGGACGAGGCCGCCGAGCCGGTCGAGGTTGCGCTGCATCTGCTCGGGGTAGACGAGCAGCTTGTCGACCACGCCGGTGAGACGGGCGAGCGCGAAATCGAGGGTCACGGTGGCGTCCGGGCCGATCATCCGCTCGACCGAGGAATGCGAGATGTCGCGCTCGTGCCAGAGCGCGACGTTCTCCATCGCCGGCAGCGCGTAGGCGCGGACCATGCGGGCGAGGCCGGTCAGGTTCTCGGTGAGCACCGGGTTGCGCTTGTGCGGCATCGCCGAGGAGCCCTTCTGGCCTTCGGAGAAGTACTCCTCCGCCTCGAGCACCTCGGTGCGCTGCAGGTGGCGCACCTCGATCGCCAGCCGCTCGATCGACGAGGCGACGACGCCGAGCACCGCGAAGAACATCGCGTGGCGGTCGCGCGGGATGACCTGGGTCGAGACCGGCTCGGGGGTCAGGCCCATCTTCTCGGCGACGTATTCCTCGACCCGCGGGTCGATGTTGGCGAAGGTGCCGACGGCCCCCGAGATGGCGCAGGTCGCGACCTCCTCACGCGCCGCCACCAGGCGGGCGCGGGCGCGCTCGAACTCGGCATAGGCCTGGGCGAGCTTGAGCCCGAAGGTGACCGGCTCGGCATGGATGCCGTGCGAGCGGCCGATGGTCGGGGTGAGCTTGTGCTCGAAGGCCCGGCGCTTGAGCGCGGCGAGGAGCCCGTCGATATCGGCGATGAGCAGGTCGGCGGCGCGGGCGAGCTGCACGTTGAGGCAGGTATCGAGCACGTCCGACGAGGTCATGCCCTGGTGGACGAAGCGCGCCTCGGGCCCGACGATCTCGGCGAGATGGGTCAGGAACGCGATCACGTCGTGCTTGGTGACGCGCTCGATCTCGTCGATGCGCGCGACGTCGAACACCGCGTCGCGGCCCTTCTCCCAGACCGTCTCCGCGGCCTCTTTCGGCACCACGCCGAGCTCGGCCAGCGCCGTGGTGGCATGGGCCTCGATCTCGAACCAGATCCGGAAACGCGTCTCCGGCGACCAGATCGCCGTCATCTCGGGCCGGCTGTAGCGGGGGATCATCGTCGGGGCTCCTGCTCACGGGTGGGTCGGTTGCCGCGACGGCTATGGGATGCGAGGCGAGAAGGCAAGGAAGGCGAGAAGGCAAGGAAGGGGAGGGGAGCGGCCACTCTTGAGCGCCCGCGGCAACCTCGAGCGCCTGCGACGTCACGGCGCCGCTTCGGCACCGCCATGGGCCCGGGCCGGAGCAAGTCGGTCAAGGTTTCATCGGACGGGTTGAAGATCCGAACAGATGACGGGTCCGACCCGTGGCCGATGGCGACAGGTCTTGTCGCCAACGGATCCCGGCGACGGGCCCGCTCAGGTCTCTTCCACCCGGGCCCAGCCGTTCGGCATCAGCCGTTCCTGGGGTGTGAACTTCGCCTTGTACTGCATCTTGCGCGAGCCCTCGACCCAGTAGCCGAGGTAAAGGTAGGGCAGGCCGAGGCTGCGGGCGCGCTCGATGTGGTCGAGGATCATGAAGGTGCCGAGCGAACGGTCGGCCTCCGCCGGATCGTAGAACGAGTAGACCATCGACAGCCCGTCGGCGAGCACGTCGGTGAGGCAGACGGCGATGGGCGAGCCGGTGCCGCGGCCGTTGATCGCCGTGTCGGGCCCGCGCCTCCGGTAGACGACCAGGTGGGTCTCGACGTGGCTGTCCTCCACCATCATGGCGTAGTCGAGCACCGTCATGTCGACCATGCCGCCGTCGCCGTGGCGGGCGTCGAGGTAGCGGCGGAAGAGGGCGTATTGCTCCGAGGCCGGCCGGTTGGCCTGGGCCTGGCCGATGAGGTCGCGGTTGCGCTTGATCACCCGGCGCTGGCTGTCGCTGGGCTTGAAGTCGTCCACCACCACCCGCACCGAGATGCAGGCACGGCACGTCTCGCAGGCCGGCCGGTAGGCGATGGTCTGCGAGCGGCGGAAGCCGCCCTGCGTCAGGATCTCGTTGAGGTCGCGGGCGCGCCGGCCGACGAGGTGCGTGAAAACCTTCCGCTCCTGCTGCCCAGGCAGGTAGGGGCACGGCGAGGGCGCCGTGAGGTAGAACTGCGGTGCATCCCGCGGATGGCTGGTCACGCTTCGTCGTGCTCGCAGGCAGGGACCGGCCTGTGGGCCGGGGAGGGGAGGATAGCACCGGCGCGGCCCGCCTCAACAGGCTACGGCCGCGCCGGTGCGAAATCCTGGGATTTAAGCGCAATGGGACGCAGAAGGTTGCGCCCTCACGCGTCGTGCACCACCGCGAGATCGATGACGAGGTCGTGACCCATGCGCCGGTCGGCCCGCAGCAGGCCGATGCCGATGTCGAGGAGCCAGAGCAGGAAGGTCGACAGCGCGACGTAGAACAGGAGCGCGTGCACCGCCGCCGTGATCCAGTCGACCGGCGCACCGGTCGTCGCCCGCACCGCCCGCAGGCCCAGCATCCGCATGCCGAGGGTGCTCTGGCGCGGCCCGCCGACGGTGATCGCGCTGTAGATGATGCCGCTCGCCGGCAGGATCGCGTACAGCACCCAGGCGACCCCGAAGGTGATGACCCCCAGGAACGAGATCGCCAGCCACAACAGGCAGCTGAAGCCGAAGATGAACACAATGTCGAGCAGGTAGGCCATGAAGCGCCGCGACAGCGAGCCATGCGCCACCAGCACCGGCGGTCCGGCCCAGCCCGGCCCGCCCGGCGGGATGGTGCCCTGCTGATAGGAGTGGCCCGGAGAGGGACCGCCTTGCCAGGAATTCGCCATCGCTTCCGCCTCTGCCTGTTCGCCCGCCGATAAGGTGGGCGCGGCCGCGCTCCGGCTCAAGGGTGCCGCCGCGGGCACGGCTCTCCTCCAGGCGATCTCGCACCTGCGTCATCGCGGATGGTTCCGGCCTTCGGTCCGCCGCGTGCCCTTGCGCACCTTGCTGTAGAGTTAGCTGGATTAAATCATGATAGACTTGGTGTGCGGGTGCGCACATCAATAAATATTCTTCTATTTCAGTCTCTCGATATGGAAGCGGGCGGGTTCCTGCGAGCAGGGACCGCGCCTCGGATCGAGGACGACATCCATGACGAAATTCGCGCTCACCACGCTCGTCGCCGCCACGCTGGCGCTCCCTCTCCTCGCCGCCCCCGGGGCGGCCCGGGCCGATGGCGGGGGCGGCGGGCGGATGCCGGCGGGCGGCGCCCATATGAGCAGCTACGTCCACCATCCCTACCACGACCCGCGCTCCTCCCACTGGCAGAAGCGCAGCACCGGTCAGCTGCTCGGCGCCCCGATGATGGCCGATCAGGGCGCCAGGCTCCTGCCGCGCACCTCCGGCGTGCCGGCCTGGGCGGTGCAGCCGGGGCGCCGCTGAGCCGCCGCATCCCGGCGTCGCCGGCCCGGGCGCCGCCGGGACCCGAGGGTCGAGACGGGTCGCCGTCGCATCATCGTCCAGGCGCGGCTGCGCCCGGGCGGCGGGCGTCCCGCTGGCGGTGCCGGCCTGGTGCGAGCAGGAGCGCCGACGACGCAGGATATCGCAGCAAACGTTGCTCCGAGATCAATTCATCCATGGCATCTAAGAATATTTCAGCGTTGACTACCTCGTGTCGTCACGAGCACATGTGGCCGTGGTGAGATGGGCGTTGTGTTATAGATCTAACAAGCCGTCTTATAAAATGACAATCAAGCCGTGAGAGCGGCAACAAGAACATGGGGAAGCCTGCATGGGAACGCCTGACTGGAAGGCTTGGCGCCAAAACTCTGGGGAAGAAGGCTTTCTACAAGAAAACTCTAGCAACGAAGACTCCGGGACGGGCCGAAGCATCGCGCTGACCGGCCTGCTGCGCCAGGACGCCGCCCGCGAGGCGTTCCGGCGGGGAGTGGCGTCAGGTGCGAGGTCGCGCGCCCTGCGTCGTCGGGCGGCCGCCGGCCTCGCCGGGGCGGCGTGCTGCCTCGCCGGGGCGGGCCCGGCCGCAGCCGGCTCCGCCGCCCAGCCCGGGCAGTCGGTCGGCCTGCCCGTCGGCGCCCAGATCCCGCACGGGTTGTACCTGATCACCGCGTCGAATTTCGGCGTCCGCGACACCGCCCCGGGCGTGACGCCCCTCAACGTCAACACCGTCACCCTGGCCTGGGCGACGCCGTGGGATCTCCTCGGCGGGCGGGTGCAACTCTTCGCCGGCGTGCCGTACTCGGCGGTCGGCCCTCAGAACAGCGCCTGGCAGAGCGGAGTCGGCCAACCGCTGCTGGCCGGCCAGCTCGCCTGGGATCTCGGCGGCGATGTCGGCTTCAGCTACCTGCTCGGCGGCTATTTCCCGAGCCAGACGGGCTTCACGACCCAGGCCCCGTCCCTGACCCACCGCTTCGCGCTCAGCTACGTCGGCAACGACTGGAACCTGACCGGGCACCTGTTCTACGGCCACTTCCTCGGCGACCGGCCGCCGCCCGGCGTCGCGACCTATCCCGACTACATGAACCTGGACCTGACCGCGACGAAGAAGTTCGGCAAGTGGCAGGTCGGCGCGGTCGCCTTCGCCTCCACCGACCTGCCGGCGGGCGTCGCCGGCTATCGCTCCCAGGGACAGATCGCAGTGGGTGGGCTGGTCGGGTACAATTTCGGCCCGGTGAACCTCCAGGCCTTCGTCACCCGCGACGTGATCGACCGCAATTACGGCGGCCGCGACACCCGGGCCTGGCTCAGGGCCGTGATCCCGCTCTACCAGGACAAGCAGGAGGCCGCGCCCGGCCGCACCCTGGTGACGCGGGAACAGTCGCGCTGAACCGGCAATCCCGCGCGACGGGGTCATCCCCCCGTCGCCGCGTTCCCGTGCGGCCCGATCCGCCGCGGCTCCAGCCCTTCCCGGCCGAGCGTGTCGAGGATCTCGGCGGTGTGGCCGGGGCCGCGGGTCTCGATGGTGACGTCGATCGAGACGCTTTTGGCCGGCACGTCGAGGTGCAGGCGGCCATGCGAGACCTCCAGGATGTTGGCGCCGAGCTCGCCGAGGCGCCCGGCCACCCGGCCGAGCACGCCGGGCCGGTCGCTCGCGGTCATCCGGAACGAGATGATGCGGTCCTCGCGCTCCAGCTCGCGCACCATCACCGAGGCGAGCAGGCGGGCGTCGATGTTGCCGCCGCACAGAACCAGGCCGACGGTCCGGCCGGCGAAGAGATCGGGCCGGGCCAGCAGGGCCGCGAGGCCCGCCGCCCCCGCGCCCTCGGCGAGGCTGCGCTGGAGCGTCGCATAGTCGTGTACCGCCCGCTCGATCTGCGGCTCGTCGACGAGGACGATCTCGCGCACGAGGTCGCGGATGATCGGCAGGGTCAGGCGGCCGACGGTCTTGACGGCGATGCCCTCGGCGAGGGTCGGCCCGCCGATCGGGCGGTCCTGCCCGTCGATGGCGTTGAGGAAGGAGGGGTAGAGCGCGGCCTCGACGCCGACGAGCGACACACGCGGCCGCAGGCTCGCCGCCATCGCGATCCCGCTCATCAGCCCGCCGCCGCCGATCGGCACCACGAGGCAGTCGAGGTCGGGGGCATCCTCCAGCATCTCGAGGGCGATCGTGCCCTGGCCGGCCATCACCAGGGGATCGTCGTAGGGGTGGACCAGCACGAAGCCGTGCGCCTCGACCAGCCTGTCGACCGCGGCGGCCGACTCGACCAGGGTCTCGCCCTCCAGCACCACGGTGGCGCCGTGGGCGCGGGTGTTCTCCACCTTCACCAGCGGGGTCGTCGCCGGCATCACGATGGTGGCCGGGATGCCGAGGCGCTTCGCATGGTAGGCCACGGCCTGGGCGTGGTTGCCGGCCGACATCGCCACCACGCCGCGGCGGCGCTCCGATTCCGTGAGCGCGCTCAGGCGGTTGACTGCCCCGCGCTCTTTGAAGGCGCCGGTTGCCTGCATGTTCTCGTGCTTGACGAGGACCCGCGCCCCGGTGAGCTCCGACAGGCGCGGCGCCGGCACGAGCGGCGTGCGCAGCACGTGGCCGCGGACCGTGTGGGCGGCCCGGACCACGTCGTCGGGGGTGATGGCGTAGTGTTGGCTCAAGACGACCTCCGGGACGAGATCACGCTAAGCGGGCGAGGCATTGGCGGGCGAGGCATTGGCGGGCGACGCGTCGCCCGCTCAGGTTGCTGTTCTGTCGCAGATTTTTGTCGCAAAACCGGCGATCGCGTCAGCCCGACCCCGGCTCGGCGAGCGCCGCGTCCGGCGTGTCGAGATAGTAGTGCTTGAGCAGGTAGAGCGCCGCGCCGCCGATCGGGCCGCGGTCGCTCGTCAGCCCCGACAGGTCGGTGCGGCTCATCCCCGAGAACTGGCAGATTGCGTAGCGCGGCAGCGGGCTGCGGCCCTCGCGCTCCTGCACGAAGTCGATGCGGATGCTGCGCTCCTGCGGCCCGGCCGCCTCGCGCCGCACCGTGATGCGGGCGCCCTCCGGCACCAGGGTCGGCAGGGCGCGCCGGCAGATCCGGGCCTGCTCGGCGTCGTGGCTGCCCGAGCAGGCGCCGAGGCCAGCCAGGGCCGCGACCAGGATCGTGAGCCCGAGGCCCGCCCCCGCTCTCGCCCTCACCCTTGGTGTCAGGTTCACCGTTGGTGTCAGGTTCACCCTTGGCGCAGCCGCTCGGCGACCCGCGGCGCGAAGTAGGTGAAGATGCCGTCGGCGCCGGCGCGCTTGAAGGCGGCCAGGCTCTCCATCATGGCGCGCTCGCCGTCGAGCCAGCCGTTCTGGGCGGCCGCCGCGATCATCGCGTACTCGCCCGAGACCTGGTAGGCGAAGGTCGGGACCGAGAACGTCTCCTTCACCCGGCGGATCACGTCGAGATAGGGCATGCCCGGCTTCACCATCACCGAGTCGGCGCCCTCGTCGAGGTCGAGGGCGACCTCGCGCAGGGCCTCGTCGGTGTTGCCGGCATCCATCTGGTAGGTGCGCTTGTCGCCCACCAGCGTGGCGTTGGTGCCGATCGCGTCGCGGAACGGGCCGTAGAAGGCGCTCGCGTATTTCGCCGCGTAGGTCATGATCTGCACGTCGCGGTGCCCGGCCCGGTCGAGCCCGGCCCGGATCGCCCCGACCCGCCCGTCCATCATGTCGGAGGGGGCGATCACGTCGGTGCCGGCCTCGGCCTGGATCAGGCTCTGCTCGACGAGGAGCGCCACCGTCTCGTCGTTGACGATCACCCCGTCCTCCAGAAGGCCGTCATGGCCGTGGCTGGTATAGGGGTCGAGGGCGACGTCGGTGATGATCCCGATCTCCGGCACCGCCTTCTTCACAGCCCGCACGGCGCGGCAGACCAGGTTGTTGCGGTTGAGCGCCTCGGAGCCGGTGGCGTCGCGCAAGGACGGTTCGACGAAGGGGAAGAACGAGAGCGCCGGGATGCGCAGCGCGGCGGCCCGCTCGGCCGCCCGCACCGCCTCGTCGACGGAGAGGCGCTCGACGCCCGGCATCGAGGCCACGGGCTCGCGCCGGTTCTCGCCCTCGATGAGGAAGATCGGCCAGATCAGGTCGTCGACGGTGAGCGTCGTCTCGCGCACCAGGCGGCGCGACCATTCCGCCTTGCGGTTGCGCCGGGGGCGCTGGGTGAGCGCGAGGGAGGCCGGCTCCGTCCGGGCGGCTTCCCGGGCGAGCGGCCGGGGCATCGGCTGGATCTGCGACATCCGGGGTCGGGCCTCCTGGTGGCCCGCTCCGTGCCGGGCCGGTTCCACGTCGAATTCGTCCAATCCGCAGGTAGCACAGTCCGGCAGGCGCCAGAACCCTGGCAGAGGTCCGGAGGCGGGACGCGCATGCATGGCAGGGCCGCGAGCGGCCCTGGACGAGGCAGGCTCGGCCGCCCGATGCCGTTGACGCGGCGGGTTGAGCCCGGTTAACCGCCTTTAACCGGGAGGCGGATCATGAGCGACGCGGGCGTGACAGCGGACGACGCGGTTCTGTGCGAGCGGCGGGGCGCGGCCGGGTTCATCACCCTCAACCGGCCGAAGGCGCTCAACGCCCTCACCCTCGAGATGGTGCGCGCGATGCGCAGGGCCCTCGACGCATGGGCGGCGGATCCGGCGGTGACCCGGGTGGTGGTGCAGGGCGCCGGCGAGCGCGCCTTCTGCGCCGGCGGCGACATCCGCCGCATCCACGAGGAGGGGCGCGCCGGGCATTACGTGCAGGCCGAGACCTTCTTCCGCGAGGAATACGAGCTCAACGCGCTGATCCAGCGCTACCCCAAGCCCTATGTCGCGCTGATCGACGGCATCGTGATGGGCGGCGGCGTCGGCGTGTCGCTGCACGGCTCGCACCGGGTGGCGGCGGAGCGCACGGCCTTCGCGATGCCCGAGACCGGGATCGGCTTCTTCCCCGACGTCGGCGCCACCTACGCCCTGCCGCGGCTTCCGGATTGCGCCGGCACCTATCTCGCGCTCACCGGCGAGCGGATCGGCCAAGGCGACGTCCTCGCCTTCGGGCTGGCCACCCACGCCGCACCCGCCGCCCGTTTCGCGGCGATCCGCGACGCGCTCGGCGAGGGCGGGCCGATTGAGGCGGCGATCGGCGCGCACGCGATGCCGGCCCCCGGGCCGCTCCACGCCGAGCGGGCGCTGATCGCCTTCTGCTTCTCGGCCGACAGCGTCGCAGAGGTGCTGGCGCGCCTCGATTCCGTCGGGTCCGCGTTCGCCCAGACATCCGCCGCGACGATCCGGACCCGCTCGCCCACCAGCTTGACCCTGGCGCTGGCGCAGATGCGCCGCGGTGCCGGCCTGTCCTTCCCGGAGGCGATGCGGCTCGAATACCGCATCCTGTGCCGGATCCTGCGCGGGCACGACTTCTACGAGGGCGTCCGCTCGGTGCTGATCGACCGCGACGGCCGGCCGGACTGGCAGCCCGCCACCCTGGAGGCGGTGCGGCCGGACGACGTCGAGGCCCATTTCGCGCCGATGGCCGGCGAGCCGAGCTTCACCTGACCGATGCGCTCGCTCAGCAAGGTCCGGGGCGCTCCCCGGCGGGCCAGGCCCGAGGAGGTCGCCGACCGCATCGAGCGCCGGGCCCCGAGGCCCGAGACGCGCTGGGACGTGGTCCTGGTCTGGCTGATGCGGGTCGTGGCCGTGGTCTGGATGGTGAAGGGCCTGAGCGCCTGGGCCGAGATCCTCGGCGCCCGCCCCAACGCCGCGCCGTTCGAGGCCGCGCCGATCGGCCGCCAGGCGGTGATCGTCTATTTCGGGGTCATCAACCTGCTGGCGGCGGTGGGCCTGTGGCTCGCCACCGCCTGGGGCGGGGTGGTCTGGCTGCTTGCCGCCACCTCCGCCATGGTGCTCGCCCTGCTCACCCCGCAGCTCCTGCCGATGTCGCTGCCCAGCCTCGCCTTCGACGGCATGATCATTCTGGTCTACTTCACGGTCTCCTGGCTCGCCTCGCGCGAACTACGCTGAGCCTCAACCTTTCTCGGAAGTGAACGATCAGGTTCATCTTCGGTTTACCGACAGAGGTAAATCGAGAATTTATCCTGTCGTTTAAACTCACATTCACGGGGTCCGCCTAATTTGAACCCATAAGCGGAGCGGGACGAAACCGCCGAGCATCCCCGGACAGAGTGAGGCGTTCCGATGAAGACCCAGGCGACGAAGGTGGCGCAGACGATCTCCGCTCCCGAGACCGAGACCGCCGTCCGCCCCCACTACCTCGAGGCCCTCCACCTGGTCGAGCGCCTGCACCGCCGGCTCCTCGACGTGATCAAGGACGAGTTCGATCGCCGCGGCCGCGAGGACGTCAACAGCGTCCAGGCTCTCCTGCTCTACAACATCGGCGACAAGGAGCTGACCGCGAGCGAGCTGCGCACCCGCGGCTACTATCTCGGCTCGAACGTCTCGTACAACGTCAAGAAGCTGGTCGAGGCCGGCTACCTGCACCACGCCCGCTCCAAGACCGATCGCCGCTCGGTGCGCATCAGCCTCACCGACAAGGGCCGCGAGGTGCACGAGATCGTCCGCGGGCTCTACGACAAGCACGCCAAGACGATCCAGCCGATCGGCGGCATCTCCGAGGACGATTTCGGCCGCCTCAACCAGGCGCTGGCCCGCCTCGAGCGGTTCTGGACCGACCAGATCCGCTACCGGCTCTGATGCCGGTTCCGTCGAGCGGCAGATCCGGGACGGCCGCCAGGTCGTTCCGGGATCGCGCAGCGGAGCCTCGGATGCCGAGGCGCAGGCGATGTGGCACGCGGTGTGGAGCGCCGTCCGCCCTGTTCTGAAACCATCCGTGCATCCGGAATTCGGGCTCCGCGGCGCGGCCGCGGAACGACGTGGTGAGACGAGGGCATGGGCCTGCCATGACGGTCGCCGCAGCGCCGATGCCGTGCACGCCTGTCCTTGCATCGACCGCGGCGGTGCGCCGCATTCGTGCAGAATACTGATGGTGAAAAATACGTATTGAAATTTTCTCGTCATCGACACGAGTCGATGCGTCAAGATGTCGTGTGCATCCAATTCGGGTCTTCTGGGTTGCCTTAGAAGTCGTATTTCCAATACAATTGTGGAAATACGTACGTAATTCAACGGGCGGCCTATGAAAATTGATCGATCGAAGAAAGTAGCCTTGATCACGGGCGTGACGGGGCAGGATGGTGCCTACCTGTCGGAGATCTTGCTGCAGAAGGGCTACATCGTCCACGGGATCAAGCGACGGTCGTCGTCGTTCAACACCGGGCGCATCGAGCACCTGTACCAGGATCCGCACGATCACGATCAGCGCTTCGTGCTCCACTACGGAGACATGACCGATTCGACCAACCTGATCCGCGTCATCCAGCAGGTGCAGCCGGACGAGATCTATAACCTGGCGGCACAGAGCCACGTCCAGGTCAGCTTCGAGACGCCGGAATACACCGCCAATGCCGACGGCATCGGCACGTTGCGGATCCTCGAGGCGATCCGCATCCTCGGCCTGGAGAGGAAGACGCGCTTCTACCAGGCCTCGACGTCCGAGCTGTACGGGCTGGTCCAGCAGGTCCCGCAGAGCGAGACGACGCCGTTCTATCCCCGCAGCCCCTACGCGGCCGCGAAGCTCTACGCCTACTGGATCGTGGTGAACTACCGCGAGGCCTACGGCCTACACGCCTCCAACGGCATCCTGTTCAACCACGAGAGCCCGCTGCGCGGCGAGACCTTCGTGACCCGCAAGATCACCCGCGCGGTCGCGGCGATCCGGCACGGCCGGCAGGACAAGCTCTACCTCGGCAATCTCGACGCCCGCCGCGACTGGGGCCACGCCCGCGACTATGCCCGCGGCATGTGGCTGATGCTGCAGCAGGACGAGCCCGACGACTACGTGCTGGCGACCGGGACGACGACCCTGGTCCGCGACTTCGTCACGGAGGCCTTCGCGCAAGCCGACATCGCCCTCGACTGGTCGGGCCACGGCATCGAGGAACGGGGGCTCTGCGCCCGGACCGGGCGCGTCCTCGTCGAGGTGGATCCGCGCTACTTCCGGCCGACCGAAGTCGACCTGTTGATCGGCGATCCGACCAAGGCCCGCGAGAAGCTCGGCTGGACCCACGAGACGACGTGGCGGGACCTCTGCGAGGACATGGTCCGCCACGACCTGTCGGCCCTCGCCCAGGAGCAGCGTCGCCATGTCGGATAAGAACCATTACCCGCTCGCGGGCAAGCGCGTCTGGGTCGCCGGGCATCGGGGCATGGTCGGGAGCGCGGTCGTGCGCCGCCTGGCCGGCGAGGGCTGCGAAATCCTCACCGTCGATCGCCGCACCGTCGACCTCACGCGTCAGGCCGACACCGAGGCCTGGATGGCGCAGGCGCGTCCCGACGCCGTCGTGCTCGCCGCCGCCCGGGTCGGCGGCATCATGGCCAACAGCACCTATCCGGCCGACTTCCTGTACGACAACCTGATGATCGCCGGGAACGTGGTCGAGGCCTCCCGCCGGTTCGGGGTCGAGAAGCTGCTCCACCTCGGTTCGAGCTGCATCTACCCGAAATTCGCGCCCCAGCCGATCACCGAGGACGCCCTGCTGACCGGCACGCTCGAGCCGACGAACGAGTGGTACGCCGTCGCCAAGATCGCCGGGGTCAAGCTCACCCAGGCCTATCGCCGCCAGCACGGCTGCGACTTCATCTCGGCGATGCCGACCAACCTCTACGGGCCGGAGGACAATTTCGACCTGACGAGCAGCCACGTCCTGCCGGCGCTGATCCGCAAGGCCCACGAGGCCAAGCTGCGCGGCGACGACGAGCTGGTCATCTGGGGCACCGGCTCGCCGCGGCGGGAATTCCTGCACGTGGACGATTGCGCCGACGCGCTGGTGTTCCTGCTCGAGACCTATTCCGGCGACCGGCACGTCAATGTCGGCTCCGGCACCGACATCGCGATCTACGACCTGGCCCAGATCGTCGCCGAGGTCGTCGGCTTCCGCGGGCGGATCGCGAAGGATCCGAGCAAGCCCGACGGAACGCCGCGCAAGCTGATGAGCGCGGAGACGCTCCGGTCGATGGGCTGGGCGCCGCGCATCCCGCTGCGGGACGGGATCCGCTCGGTCTATGCCTGGTTCCTGGAGAGCTGGACGGAGGCGGCCTGAGGACGGGCCGGCCCGCCGCTCGTCCCGCATTCGGACCGGGCGGCGGGCGCAAGGGAGCGACCCGCCCGATCGGCGCAGCCGGGCCGGAAGGGCTTGCGGGGGAGGGGACCCGACGGCCCCGCGCGGCCGGATGTCCGTGGCCCGCACCACGAAACATCCCCGGACGCGCGGCCTCACACGGCCGGAACGCCGGTGCAAATTCCCTACCGCCCCTTGCCGAATGAGAACAAAACAGGTACATAAATCCCAGCCGCGCGATTGAGACTTGCCGCCCCTCCTGCCATAAGGACCCGCCGAGATGGCTCAGCCCCAGATGCGACTGGTGGAAAACCCGACCATGGACAAAGACAAGTCGAAGGCGATCGACGCCGCCCTCGCCCAGATCGAGCGCGCCTTCGGCAAGGGCTCGATCATGCGGCTCGGCAAGGGCGACAAGGTGCAGGAGGTCGAGGTCGTCTCGACCGGCTCGCTCGGCCTCGACATCGCGCTCGGCGTTGGCGGCCTGCCGCGCGGGCGCGTGATCGAGATCTACGGGCCGGAATCCTCCGGCAAGACCACGCTCGCCCTCCACACCATCGCCGAAGCCCAGAAGAAGGGCGGCGTCTGCGCCTTCGTGGATGCCGAGCACGCCCTCGATCCGGTCTATGCCCGCAAGCTCGGCGTCAACCTCGACGACCTGCTGATCTCGCAGCCCGATACCGGCGAGCAGGCCCTCGAGATCACCGACACGCTGGTGCGCTCCGGCGCCATCGACGTGCTGGTGGTCGATTCGGTGGCCGCGCTCACCCCGCGGGCCGAGATCGAGGGCGAGATGGGCGACCAGCAGCCGGGCCTCCAGGCCCGCTTGATGAGCCAGGCCCTGCGCAAGCTCACCGGCTCGATCTCGCGCTCGAACTGCATGGTCATCTTCATCAACCAGATCCGGATGAAGATCGGCGTGATGTACGGCAGCCCCGAGACCACGACGGGCGGCAACGCGCTGAAGTTCTACGCCTCGGTGCGCCTCGACATCCGGCGCATCTCGACCCTCAAGGACCGCGACCAGCCGATCGGCAACAGCGTTCGGGTCAAGGTGGTCAAGAACAAGGTGGCGCCGCCGTTCAAGCAGGTCGAGTTCGACATCATGTTCGGCGAGGGCGTGTCGAAGGTCGGCGAGCTGATCGACCTCGGCGTCAAGGCCGGCATCGTCGAGAAGTCGGGCGCCTGGTTCTCCTACGACAGCCAGCGCCTCGGCCAGGGCCGCGAGAACTCGAAGGGCTTCCTGCGCGACAACCCGGACATCGCCAACAAGATCGAGGCCTCGATCCGGCAGAATTCGGGTCTCGTCGCCGACAAGATCCTGGAGAACGCAACCCCGACCGCGGACGACCTCGACGAGGGGTCGGCCTGACCCGAGGGGTCAAGTCGAGGAGACATGGGGGGCCGCCGCGCGAAGAGCGCGGCGGTCCTTCTCGTTGTGCGGGGCTGTGCGGGGAAAGAAGAGGAGCCGGCTTCCCCTTTCCCCGACAGATTCCGGGCTCGCCCGGGATCTGCAAGTGACGGACGAAGTCGGGCAAGCCCGACTTCGTTGCGGGGGAGAGGACGAACCTGCGCCTATTCCGGTCCTCGGATACCTCGTTCGCCGTTACGGCGCGCCCGGACCCGCCCAGCCGAACAACCCCGCGAACACGAAGCCGATGCCGACGACCGCCACGCCCCAGACCGGCGTGCGGATCCACGGGATGCCGAAGCCGTAGATCGGCAGGTAGAGGAGGCGGGCCCAGAAATAGAGCTGGGCTCCCCATGCCACCGCGCCGCCCTGCCTCCCTGAGACGGCGGCGGCCAGCACCAGGGCGGCGAAGAGCGGGAAGGTCTCGAAGAAGTTCTTCGACGCGCGCTGGAGCCGGGCGGCGGCGCCGGTGACCTCGCCCTCGCTCTCCCGGTTGCCCGCCGCCCAGGTGAGCCCGCCGCGTTGCCCGAGCCCGGCGGCGGAGGCCGCCACGATGTGGGCGAAGCCGAGGGCGGCCGAGAAGGCGAGGAGACGGATGTCTTCGGTCATGACGGCGTGGGTCCTGCCGGGCGGGCCGGCGGCCGCGCTTGCTCCGGCTCAGATAGCGGCTCAGCCCTGCCTCGACATGGGGGAGGCGCGTGACTAAAGACACGCGGATGCATCCGCGGGCCGCCCGCCGGTGCGCCGTATTGTCAGCCCGCCCTTCGCCCGGCCCGCCTTCCGCAGAGACGATTCTTCCCATGAGTGGCGTCAACGAGATCCGGTCCACCTTCCTGGACTACTTCGCCAAGCACGGCCACGAAGCGGTGCCGTCCTCGCCGCTGGTGCCGCGCAACGACCCGACGTTGATGTTCACCAACGCCGGCATGGTGCAGTTCAAGAACGTCTTCACCGGCGTCGAGAAGCGGCCCTACCAGCGCGCCGTCACGGCGCAGAAATGCGTGCGCGCCGGCGGCAAGCACAACGACCTCGACAATGTCGGGTACACCGCGCGCCATCACACCTTCTTCGAGATGCTGGGCAACTTCTCGTTCGGCGACTATTTCAAGCCGCTGGCGATCGAGCTGGCCTGGAACCTCGTCACCAAGGAGTTCGGGCTCTCGCCCGAGAAGCTGCTCGTCACCGTCTACGCCGACGACGAGGATGCCGCCACCCTGTGGCGCAAGATCGCCGGGTTCTCCGACGACCGCATCATCCGCATCGGCACCTCCGACAATTTCTGGCAGATGGGCGATACCGGCCCCTGCGGGCCGTGCTCGGAGATCTTCATCGACCAGGGCCCGGAGCTGTGGGGCGGCCCGCCCGGCAGCCCGGAGGAGGATGGCGACCGCTTCCTCGAGTTCTGGAACCTCGTGTTCATGCAGTACGAGCAGATCGAGCCGGGCAACCGGGTCGACCTGCCGCGGCCCTCGATCGATACCGGCATGGGCCTGGAGCGCATGGCGGCGATCCTCCAGGGGGTGAAGAGCAACTACGACACCGACCTGTTCCGCAGCCTGATCGACGCCGTGGCGCATCAGGTCGGCCGGGCGCCGGAGGGCAAGCAGACCGCCTCCTACCGGGTGATCGCCGACCACCTTCGCGCCTCGTCCTTCCTCGTCGCCGACGGGGTGCTGCCGAGCAACGAGGGCCGCGGCTACGTGCTGCGCCGGATCATGCGCCGCGCCATGCGCCACGCCCAGCTCCTCGGCTCCCGCGACCCGATGATGTACCGGCTGGTGCCGACGCTGGTCCGCGAGATGGGCCAGGCCTACCCCGAGCTGGTGCGGGCCGAGAGCCTGATCGCCGAGACCCTGCGCCTGGAGGAGACCCGCTTCCGCCGCACGCTGGAGCGCGGCCTGTCGATCCTCGACGCGGAGACCCGCGACCTCTCGGAAGGCCAGAGCCTGTCGGGCGAGACCGCCTTCACCCTCTACGACACCTACGGCTTCCCCCTCGATCTGACCCAGGACGCGCTGAAGTCCCGCGGCATCGGCGTCGACACCGACGGCTTCACGGCCGCGATGCAGCGCCAGCGCGCCGCCGCCCGCGCCGCCTGGTCGGGCTCCGGCGAGGCCGCCACCGAGACCCTGTGGTACGGCCTGCGCGAGCGCACCGGCGCCACCGAGTTCCTCGGCTACGACACCGAGGAGGCCGAGGCCGTGGTCACGGCGCTCGTGCGCGGCGGCGCCGAGGTCGAGGCGATCCGGGCCGGCGAGGAGGGCCTGCTCGTCGTCACCCAGACGCCGTTCTACGGCGAGTCCGGCGGCCAGGTCGGCGATACCGGCACCGTCACGGGCCAGGGTCTCAAGGTTCGCGTCACCGCGACCGAGAAGAAGCTCGGCGACCTCTTCGTCCACCACGTCGCGGTGGAGGAGGGCGCGTTGAGCCTCGACCAGCCGGTCGAGCTGAAGGTCGATCACGGGCGCCGCTCGGCGATCCGCGCCAACCACTCGGCCACCCACCTTCTGCACGAGGCCCTGCGCCAGGTGCTCGGCGACCACGTCGCCCAGAAGGGCTCGCTCGTCGCGCCTGAGCGCCTGCGCTTCGACATCAGCCATCCGAAGCCGATCGAGGCCGAGGAGCTCGCCCGGGTCGAGGAGATCGCCAACCGGGTGCTGCTCCAGAACGAGCCGGTGGTGACGAAGCTGATGGCGGTCGACGACGCCATCGCGTCGGGCGCCCGGGCGCTGTTCGGCGAGAAGTACGGCGAGGAGGTCCGCGTGGTCTCGATGGGCCGCGACACCGCCCCCGACGGCCGGCCCAAGACCTTCTCGGTCGAGCTCTGCGGCGGCACCCATGTCGGGCGCACCGGCGATATCGGCGTGGTGACGATCCTCGGCGACAGCGCGGTGGGCGCCGGCGTGCGCCGGATCGAGGCGATGACGGGCGACGCCGCCCGCCGCCACCTCGCCGGCGAGAGCCGCCAGCTCGCCGCGCTGGCCGGCCTGCTCAAGGTTCCGGTCGCCGAGGCGCCGGAGCGCCTGGCGGGCCTCCTCGAGGAGCGCCGCCGGATGGAGCGCGAACTGGCGGATGCGCGCCGCAAGCTCGCCATGGGCGGGGGCGGCAGCGCCGCCGCCGATGACGGCGTGCGCGAGGTCGCCGGCACGAAGCTGATGGCACGCGTCGTGCAAGGGGTCGAGATGCGCGACCTCAAGAGCCTGGCCGACGAGGGCAAGAAGCGGCTCGGCTCCGGGATCGTGGCGATCGTCGGGGTGGCGCCGGACGGCAAGGCCGGCCTCGTCGTCGGCGTGACCGAGGACCTGACCGGCCGGTTCGACGCCGTCGCCCTGGTGCGGGCGGGGTCGGAGCGGCTCGGCGGCAAGGGCGGCGGCGGGCGCCGTGACATGGCCCAGGCCGGCGGTCCCGACGGCGCGGCGGCCGAGGCCGCTCTGGAGGCGGTTGCGGCTTCCCTTGCGGGGGCCTGATCCCGGCCTGGAACCGGGGGACGAGACGGGGAGCGTGCGGGGGGATGGCGGCCGACATCGAAGCGTCACGGGTGATGCTCTAGAGCCACAGGCCGTCCGCTTCATGCGGTGACGCGGCGGGGGCGATGATCGCCCCCAAGACGTGGCCGCATCCGCGCGTTCTGCGCCTGGGCGATCCGCCTTGTCCCAAATATTGGTTTGCCTCTCCTGAAATCGCACTTGGCCGAGAGCGCCCGCTGTCCCCATCGATCCGGCAGGGTTCTATCGGTGCATGTTGCGGCTCGTCTCGCGCGATCGGGCGCAGCCGACGATCGAACTTGCTCGGACCGTGCCGGCGAAGTAGAGGCTGCGGATATGCGGCTCTGGCCGGTCAGGCCGACGCTGTCGTGCCACGATTGCTGGGCATGAGGCCCCAAATCAAGGCCGCGCGAGATCGGAAGGTGAGGCAGGATGCAGGTCATCGGTCAGGCGATACCGGCGGTGAAGCTGGTGATCCCGAAGCGGCACGGCGACGCCCGTGGCTGGTTCTCGGAGACCTACAGGGCCGACATCCTGGCCGCCAACGGCGTCGAGGATCACTTCATCCAGGACAACCAGTCCTTCTCGGCGCAACAGGGCACCGTGCGCGGCCTGCACTTCCAGCGCCATCCCTTCGCCCAGGCCAAGCTGATCCGGGTGCTCGCCGGCGCGATCCTCGACGTCGCCGTCGACCTGCGCCGCGACTCGCCCACCTACGGCCGGCACGTCGCCGCCCGCCTCGATGCCGAGAACGGCCACCAGCTCTACGTGCCGATCGGCTTCGGCCACGGCTTCTGCACCCTCGAGCCGGACACGATGGTGGCCTACAAGGTCGCCGGCGGCGTCTACAGCCCCGAGCATGACGGCAACCTGCTCTGGAACGACCCCGCCCTCGGCATCGACTGGCCGGTGAGCGAGGCCGAGGCCCAGCTCTCGGCCAAGGACAAGGTCGCGCCGCGCTTCGCCGATCTTCCGCCGCTGTTCTGAGCGTCGCGCCGGCGGCCTCCCGCGCCGCCGCCGGCCATCACGATCACACGGCGAGCTGCTTCGCCGCGCGCCGACGGGCGCCATCCTCTCAGGAGATCATCCACCCCATGCGCATCCTCGTCACGGGCGGCTGCGGCTTCATCGGCTCGGCCCTGGTCCTCCACCTCGTCCAGGATCTCGGCCACGAGGTCCTGACCCTCGACGCGCTCACCTACGCGGCGAACCCGATCTCGCTGATGCCGCTCAAGGGCGACAACCGGCACCGCTTCGCGGAGGCCGACATCTGCGACCACGAGAAGGTCGGCGCGCTCTTCGCCGAGTTCCGCCCCGAGGCCGTGATGCATCTCGCCGCCGAGAGCCACGTCGACCGCTCGATCACCGGGCCGGGCGCCTTCATCCGCACCAACGTGGTCGGCACCCAGGTGATGCTGGAGGCCGCCCGCGCCTACTACAACACCCTGTCGGGCGCGGAGCGCGAGGCGTTCCGCTTCCTCCACGTCTCGACCGACGAGGTCTACGGCTCGCTGCCCCCGGGGGGCTTCTTCACCGAGGACAGCCGCTACGACCCGCGCTCGCCCTACTCGGCCTCGAAGGCGGCCTCCGACCACCTGGCCCGCGCCTGGCACGAGACCTACGGCCTGCCGGTGCTGGTCACCAACTGCTCGAACAATTACGGGCCGCGGCACTTCCCCGAGAAGCTGATCCCGCTGATGATCCTCAATGCGCTCGAGGGCAAGAGCCTCCCGGTCTACGGCGACGGCCAGAACGAGCGCGACTGGATCCACGTCGAGGACCATGCCCGCGGCCTCGTCGCGGTGCTGGAGAAGGGCCGGGTCGGCGAGACCTACCTGCTCGGCGGCCGCTCGGTGCGCAACAACCTCGACGTGGTGAAGACGCTCTGCGCCATCTTCGACCGGCTGCGGCCCGAGGCCGGCCCGCACGAGCGCCTGATCCAGTTCGTCACCGACCGTCCCGGCCACGACCGGCGCTACGCCATCGACCCGAGCAAGGCGGAAGCCGAGGTCGGCTACAAGCCCAGCCGCACCTTCGAGCAGGCGCTGGAGGACACCGTGCGCTGGTACCTCGACAACGAATCGTGGTGGCGCCCGATCCGCGAGGGCCGCTATTCGGGCGAGCGCCTCGGCCTGAGCGCGGAGTAGGACCATGGCGCGGGACATCCTCGTCCTCGGCGGCGGCGGGCAGGTCGGCACCGAATTGCAGCGGCAATCGTGGGGGGAGGGCGTGGTGATCCACGCCCCCACCCGGGACGCCCTCGACATCACCGACGAGGCGGCGGTCGCCCGCGCCATCGCCGAGCGCCCTTACGCGGCGGTGATCAACACCGCCGCCTATACGGCGGTCGACAAGGCCGAGAGCGACGTGGCGGCGGCCTGGCGGCTCAACGCGCTCGCTCCCGCCTACCTGGCGGCGGAGACGGCGAAGGCCGGCATTCCGCTCGTCCACGTCTCGACCGACTACGTCTTCGACGGCAGCGGCACGGGCGCCTACGCCACCGACGCCCCCGTGCGCCCGGTCAGCGTCTACGGCGCCAGCAAGGCCGCCGGCGAGATGGCGGTGCGCACCGGCAACCCGCGCCACGCGGTCGTCCGTACGGCCTGGGTGGTGAGCCCGCACCGGGCGAACTTCGTCAAGACGATGTTGCGGCTCGCCGCCGAGCGCGACAAGCTGACGGTGGTCGACGACCAGCGCGGCTGCCCGACCTCCGCGGGCGACCTCGCGGCGGCGCTCGTCGCCATCGCGCTGCGCTTCGCCGAGGATCCGGCCGCGCCGGCCGGCACCTATCACTGCGTGAATGCCGGGGCGACGACCTGGTACGACTTCGCGGCCGCCATCATGGCGGGGGCGGCCGCGCGCGGCGCCCGCTCGGTGCCGGTCGAGCCGATCCCGAGCACGGCCTTCAAGACCCCGGTCACCCGGCCGGCCAATTCCGAGCTCGCGACCGAGACGCTCACCCGCGCCTTCGGCCTCACGCCGCGCCCGTGGCAGGCGGCCCTCGACGACATCCTGGACCAGCTGATCGGTCCCGCGGCGAACCGCGCCTGAAGGAGACACAGACCATGAAGGGCATCGTGCTCGCCGGCGGATCCGGCACGCGGCTGCACCCGGCGACGCTGGCGATCAACAAGCAGCTGCTGCCGGTCTACGACAAACCGATGATCTACTACCCGGTCTCGGTGCTGATGCTGGCCGGCATCCGCGACATCCTGCTGATCTCGTCGCCGGAGCACATCGACAACTACAAGCGGTTGTTCGGCACCGGCGAGCAGTTCGGCATCAACATTTCCTACGCGCTGCAGCCGAAGCCCGAGGGCCTGGCCCAGGCCTTCATCATCGGCCGCGAGTTCGTCGGCGACGATTCCGTCGCGCTGGTGCTCGGCGACAACCTGTTCTTCGGCGCCGGCATGCGCCAGCTCCTGGCCAAGGCCCGCACCCGCGAGGCCGGGGCCACGGTGTTCGCCTACCATGTCGACCAGCCGGAGGCCTACGGCGTCGTCACCCTCGACAAGGAAGGCCGTGCCACCAAGCTGGTCGAGAAGCCGAAGAACCCGGAATCGCCCTGGGCGGTGACGGGCCTCTACTTCTACGACAACCAGGTGCTCGACATCGCGGCGGCGGTGAAGCCCTCGCCCCGCGGCGAACTCGAGATCACCGACGTCAACCAGGCCTATCTCGACCGGGGCCAGCTGCACGTCGAGTGCATGTCGCGCGGCTATGCCTGGCTCGACACCGGGACCCACGACAACCTGCTCGAGGCGGGCGAGTTTGTGCGGGTGATCCAGCACCGCCAGGGCATGCAGGTCGCCTGCCTGGAGGAGATCGCCTACCTGCAGGGATTCATCACCCGCGAGCAGGTGGTGGCCCGCGGCCAGCTCTTCGCCAAGACCAATTACGGCCAGAGCCTCCTGCGCCTCGCCCGCGAGCAGGAGCCGGGCCAGGGGTTCGCCTGATCCAACCTCGGATCGAGGCATCGAGGGCCGCGCCATCCCCGCGAGGGGAGGGGGCGGCCCTTCGCGCTCCGGTCCTGGCTTGCGCCCCCGCCGACCCCCGTGTCTCGCCCAAAAAGACCGAGTTTTCGCCGCGCCCCGGCGCATGCTAAGGCCGCAGGCACGGTCAAGCCTCCCGGCGGGCGCGCGACTCTTCTTCAGGAATGGGCGACAGCATGAAGGACATCCTCGAACGGCTCGACCAGCGGCGCGCGCAGGCCCGGGTCGGCGGCGGCGAGAGCCGGGTGGCGGCACAGCACAAGCGCGGCAAGCTCACCGCGCGCGAGCGCATCGAGCTCCTCCTCGACTCCGGGTCGTTCGAGGAATTCGACATGTTCGTGCAGCACCGCTCGATCGATTTCGGGATGGAGAAGCAGAAGATCCCGGGCGACGGCGTCATCACCGGCTGGGGCACCATCAACGGCCGCGCCGTCTTCGTGTTCTCCAAGGACTTCACGGTCTTCGGCGGTTCGCTCTCGGAGGCGCATGCCCAGAAGATCATCAAGGTCCAGGACATGGCGCTCAAGATGCGCGCCCCGATCATCGGCATCTTCGATGCCGGCGGCGCCCGCATCCAGGAGGGCGTCGCGGCGCTCGGCGGCTACGGCGAGGTGTTCAAGCGCAACGTCACCGCCTCGGGCGTGATCCCGCAGATCTCGGTCATCATGGGTCCCTGCGCCGGCGGCGACGTCTACTCGCCGGCGATGACCGACTTCATCTTCATGGTGCGCGACACGAGCTACATGTTCGTGACCGGGCCCGACGTGGTGAAGACCGTGACCAACGAGGTGGTGACGGCGGAGGAGCTCGGCGGCGCCAAGGTCCACACCTCGAAGTCGTCGATCGCCGACGGCTCCTACGAGAACGACGTCGAGGCGCTGTTGCAGATCCGGCGCCTGATGGACTTCCTGCCGGCCAACAACCAGGCCGGCGTGCCGGAGCTCGAGAGCTTCGACGATCCCTCCCGCCTCGACCGCAGCCTCGACACCCTGATCCCCGACAACCCGAACAAGCCCTATGACATGGGCGAGCTGATCCGGCGGGTCGTGGACGAGGGCGACTTCTTCGAGATCCAGGCGGCGTATGCCCGCAACATCATCACGGGCTTCGGCCGGATCGAGGGCCGCACGGTCGGGTTCGTGGCGAACCAGCCGATGGTGCTGGCCGGCGTGCTCGACTCGGACGCCTCGCGCAAGGCCGCCCGCTTCGTGCGCTTCTGCGACGCGTTCTCGATCCCGATCGTCACCTTCGTCGACGTGCCGGGCTTCCTGCCGGGCACCGCGCAGGAATACGGTGGCCTCATCAAGCACGGCGCGAAGCTCCTCTTCGCCTACAGCCAGGCGACGGTGCCGCTCGTCACCGTCATCACCCGCAAGGCCTTCGGCGGCGCCTACGACGTGATGGCGTCGAAGCATGTCGGCGGCGACGTGAACTACGCCTGGCCCACCGCCCAGATCGCCGTGATGGGCGCCAAGGGCGCGGTCGAGATCATCTTCCGCCAGGATCTCGGCGATCCGGAGAAGATCGCGGCCCGCACCGCCGAGTACGAGGAGCGCTTCATGTCGCCCTTCGTGGCGGCGGAGCGCGGCTATATCGACGAGGTGATCATGCCGCACTCCACCCGGCGGCGCATCGCCCGGGCGCTGGCCATGCTGCGCACCAAGGAGAGCGAGCAGCCCTGGAAGAAGCACGACAACATTCCGTTGTGAGGGGCGTGGAGGGGACGGCGAAATCCGCCCCTTCGCCTCGTGCAGGCGCAGTATATCCGCGTGCAGATCGGCAGTGCTGCCGGTTGTCCTAGAAGCGATCTCATCCTGAAGTGTCAGTCCATCCGAGAGAGACTGACCTCGAAGGAGGGCTCTAGAACTCTTGGGGGTATCTGGAGCCCTCCTTCGAGGCTGCTTCGCAGCACCTCAGGATGAGGTTGCGGGTAGGACGAAAGACTCCTGCGATGCTTTGCTTTCAGGATCGGAAGCGTCTCACCCCGCCTTCAAGAACTTCTCCACGCTCCCGGTCAGCCCGCTCGAATGCCCGGCGAGGCTCTCCGAGACCGTCCGGACGGTTTCGGCGATCCGGCCCGTCGCCGTGGCGGCGTCGGACACCGCCACGATGTTCGACGACACCTCCTGGGTCGATGCCGCCTGCTGCTCGACGGCACTGGCGATGGCGAGCGTCAGCCGCGACAGTTCCGCGACGGCATTGTTGATGGTCGCGATCGCCGCCACCGCCTCGCTGGTCGCCCCCTGGATGTCGCCGATGCGCTGGGTGATCTCGCCGGTCGCCTTGGCAGTCTGGCCGGCCAATTCTTTCACCTCGGCGGCGACCACCGCGAAGCCACGGCCCGCCGCCCCTGCCCGGGCCGCCTCGATCGTGGCGTTGAGCGCCAGGAGGTTGGTCTGGTCGGCGATGGTCGAGATCATGCCGACGACCGAATCGACCTCGCGGGCCTTGGCCGACAGGGTCCGCACGGTGGCATCGGTCGCCTCGGCCTGGGCGGCGATCTGCTGGGCGCGCTCGGAGACCCGCCCGACCTGGCCGGCGATCTCCTGGATCGAGGCCGTCATCTCCTCCGACCCCGCCGCCACCGTCGCGGCGCGGTCGCGCGCCTCATCGGCCGAGCGGCCGAGCCCGGCGGCGGAACGCTGCATCTCCTCGACGGCCGTGCCCATGGCGCCGACCACCTGCGACACGTCGGAGGCCATGTTCACCTGCGCGGTCACCACCGCCCAGGTCAGCATCGGCCCGATATAGGTGCCGTCCGGCCCCATGATCGCCGAGACTTGGAGGTCGAGCACCTCCGGCCCGAGCTTGATCTTGGTCCGGTGCGGCAGCCGGCTCGCATCGGCCAGCATCCGGCGCTGGTGCGACGGGTTCTTGTGGAAGACGTCGATCGAGGTGCCGACCATCAGGTCGGTTGCGACCGGCAGGTACTGCGCCAGCGGGCCGAGGGTCCGGCGCGACGCGCCGTTCATGTAGTCGATGCGGAACTCGTTGTGGGGGTCGGCGGTCATCACCGCGACCGGCATCCCCTCGATCATCGTCAGGAGGCGGCTGATCTCGTTCTTCTTCTTGGTGATGTCAGCGGCGAGCTTGACCACCTTGACCGGCTTGCCGGTGGCGTCGAGGATCGGATTGTAGGTCGCTTCGAGCCAGACGCGCTTGTGGTTCTTGCCGAAGCGCAGGAACTCGTCGGCGCAGAACTCGCCGGCGCGCAGCCTGTCCCAGAAGCTCGTGTAGTCGGGCGAGGCTGCCGCCTCCTTGTCGAGGAACATCCGGTGGTGCTGACCGACGATCTCGTCGAGCCGGTAATCGAGCAGGTTGAGAAAGTTGGGGTTTGCGTGGATCACCGTGCCATCGAGGTTGAACTCGATGATGGCGAGAGACTTGTTGAGAGCACTCAATGTCGCGTCCGACAGAGTCTCGCGCTGTTTCCAAAACATGTCGCCGGTTCCCTCTTGGGCTAAATGTGCCCAAAAAATGCGCCGGCAAGCTTAAGATTCTTCTAAAAAGAAACCCTAGGTCGCGTGTCGATAATCCAGGCGCGGCCTGCCGACCGGTCCCGGCCCGAGGCCGCGGGCGGCCGCATTCCGCAGATAGATGTTATGAAACAAGCCATTGGCATGGTCGTGCGGAAAACCCGCCCATGCGGCTTGCCTGCCGGTTCGTAACGGTAAGGCAGACCGGCGTGCCGCTGGTCCGTTGCCCGGATCGGCTCCAGCGACGCGAAAGTCAGTTCAACAATGGAACGTGTCGCGTCGCCCGGCGCCGGCCAGTCGGATATTCGGCGGTACTGGTCTAGACTGATCGGCCGAGACCGCCGGATGGCGGCCTCCCCTCCGTGTTTGAGCGTTTTTTACGCAGCCGTCAGGCCTTGCTCGCGGATCCAGGCCTGGGTGCGGTCCAAGGCGGTGCCGAGCCGATCGAACAGGGTGTCGATCTCGTCCGGGCGGATCACCAGGGGCGGGCAGACCGCGACGCGGTCGCCGGTGAGGAAGCGGACGATCAGGCCCTCCTCCTGCGCGAAGGCGACGCAGCGGGCGGCCACGCCCGCCTTCGGGTCGTACTGGCGCTTCGTCGCCTTGTCGGCGACGATCTCGAGACCGCCGATCAGGCCGAGCCCCTTGGCCTCGCCGACCAGCGGGTGCTCCTCCAGGGCCGAGAGCCGGCGCTGGAAGTGCGGCGCCTTCTCGGCCGCTCCCTCGATGATCCGGTCGCGGCGGTAGATCTCGATGGTCTTGAGCGCCACCGCGCTCGCCACCGGGTGGCCCGAATAGGTCGTGCCGTGGCCGAAGGTGCCGATCTTGCGGCTCTGGTCCTGCATCGCCTGGTAGAGCGTCTCGTCGACCGTGACGCCGCCGAGCGGCATGTAGGCCGAGGTCAGCGCCTTGGCGAAGGACAGGCTATGGGGCTTCATGCCCATCGCCTCGGAGCCGAACCAGGTGCCGAGCCGGCCGAAGCCGCAGATCACCTCGTCGGCGATGAACCGCACGTCGTAGCGGGCGAGCACCGGCTCGATCGCCGCGAAGTAGCCCTTCGGCGGCACGATGGCGCCGCCGGCGCCCATCACCGGCTCGGCGATGAAGGCCGCGACGGTCTCGGGGCCCTCGCGCAGGATCATCTCCTCCAGCTCGGCCGCGAGGCGCGCCGAATAGGCCTCCTCGCTCTCGCCGGGCTCGGCGCCGCGATAATGGTGCGGGCAGGCGGCGTGCAGGAAGCCCGGCAGGGGCAGGTCCCAGTCGGCGTGGTTGGCGGTCAGCCCGGTGAGCGAGGCCGACGCCACGGTGACGCCGTGATAGCCCTTGTGCCGGCCGATGATCTTCTTCTTCTGCGGCCGCCCCAGCGCATTGTTGAGGTACCAGGTCAGCTTGACCTGGGTGTCGTTGGCCTCCGAGCCCGAGGAGGTGAAGAACACCTTCGAGACCGGGATCGGCGCCAGCTCCTTGATGGTCTCGGCCAGCTCGATCGCCGGGTCGTGGCTGCGGCCGGAGAACAGGTGGGTGAAGGGCAGGCGGGCCATCTGCTCGCGGGCGGCCTCGACCAGCTCCTCGTTGGAATAGCCGAGCGCCGTGCACCACAGCCCCGCCATGCCCTCGAGATAGGGCCGCCCGTCGGTGTCGTAGACCCAGACGCCGTGGCCACGCTCCAGCACCAGCGGCCCGGTCTGCCGGAAAGCCGCCAGGTTGGTGTAGGGGTGGATCAGGGTTTCGACGTCGCGGGTGGCGAGGTTCGAGAGCATCGTCTCTGTCGCTTTCCTTCATGCGGGCGCCCGGAAGGCCCCGACTGGCCGAGCAGAATTCGCTTGCGCCGTCACACTAGCGGCGCGATGCCGACGCACAACCCGGGCCGCTCTCGCGGCGCCCCCGCACAATCCTGGTCAGACCGACGCGCATGCTCGACCCCGCCCAACTCGTCTCGACGCCCGCGCCCGGCCGGGCCTGCGGCGCCTGTACCCTGTGCTGCAAGGTCTACGACGTGCCGGCCGTCGAGAGCGTGGCCGGGGAATGGTGCCGCCACGCGAAGCCCGGCCGCGGCTGCGGCATCCACGAGACCCGGCCCGGCCATTGCCGCGCCTTCCATTGCCTCTGGATGACGGAAGCCTGGCTCGGTCCGGAATGGAAGCCCGACAAGGCCAAGATGGTGCTGAGCCTCGACCCGACGACGCGCTTCCTGCACGTCCAGGTCGATCCGAGCCAGCCCACGGTCTGGAAGCGCGAGCCGTATTACGGCCAGCTCAAGCGCTGGGCCGTGTCGTCGATCCCGCAGCGCCGGCACGTGCTGGTCTTCGTCAATTACAGCGCCACCGTCGTCCTGCCGGACCGGGACGTGCCGCTCGGCATCTTCCTGCCCGGCGACCGGCTCGTCGCCCGCGAGCGGATGACGCCGAACGGCGTCGTCCTCGACGTGGAGAAGCGGACGGTCACCTGAGCGCCGCGACGCCGTCTCGACACCGGGTCAGCCGCCATCGGCCCGGGCCGCGTCGCGCCAGGCCAGCACCACCCGCTCCAGCTCGGCCACGTCGCCGGGCGGCAGCCGGCCGAGGGTGCGGGCGACGTAGCCCTGCTGGGCGGCGATGCCCGAGCGGGCGAGTGCCAGACCGGCCTCGGTCAGGTGCAAGGCGTGCGAGCGCCGGTCGCCGGGGATCGGGCGGCGCTCGACGAGGCCGGCCTCGACCAGCCGGTCGATCAGCCCCGAGACGTTGCCCTTGGTGACGTAGAGCCGCTCGGCGAGGTCCTGCTGGGTCAGGCCCTCGCGCTCGGACAGGGTCGAGAGCACGTCGAATTGCGGGATCGACAGCCCGACGGCCTTCAGCTCTGCCGCCACCGCGGCCACGACGCGCCGGTGCAGGCGGATGAAGCGGAACCAGACCCGCAGCGCGTCGGCCCCGGCCGGGGCGTCTGTGGGGTGGGGGCGCGAGGATGCCGTCATCCCGATAGTTTACATCAGAACCATCTCGGCGCCACGCCCGGCCGCGCCCGATCCCCGCTCTTCATCCCGGCAGTCTCGATCCCGGGAGTCGTGATACCGGGATTCTCGGGGGCCGGGCTGCGTGATGGCGCCGCTCTAGCCGCTCCGGGACCGCTGCCATAAGCTGACGATCTCAGACCGCGGGCCCATGAGGCCCCGGCGACCGAGGGCGCGCCCCGATGCGCGCCCCACCAAGGGAAGGACGACACGCCATGCTCGGCCTGATGCAGGACTGGCCCCTGCTGATCCACCGCGTCATCGACTACGCCGCGCTTCAGCACGGCGCCCGCCCGGTCATCTCGCGCTCGGTCGAGGGGCTGATGCACCGGACCACTTACGCCGACGTGCGGCAGCGGTCCTTGCGCCTGTCGAAGCGCCTCGCCGCCGACGGCATCCGCCTCGGCGACCGGATCGCGACTTTGGCCTGGAACACCTGGCGCCACCTCGAGGCCTGGTACGGCATCACCGGCATCGGGGCGATCTACCACACGGTCAATCCGCGGCTGTTCGAGGACCAGATCGCCTACATCATCAACCACGCCGAGGACCGGATCCTTCTCCTCGACCTGACCTTCTTAGCCCTGGTCGAGCGCCTGGCCGACAAGCTGCCGACGATCGAGCGCTACGTCGTGCTCACCGACGGCGCTCACATGCCGCAGACGACCTTGCGCAACGCCGTCGCCTACGAGGACTGGCTGGCGGAGGCCGACGACGACTTCGCCTGGGCGAGCTTCGAGGAGAACACCGCGGCGGGTCTCTGCTACACGTCGGGCACCACCGGCTTGCCGAAGGGCGTGCTCTACTCGCACCGCTCGAACGTGCTCTTGGCGCTGATGGTCAACAACCCGGCCTTCATCGCGCTCTCGCCGAACGACATGGCGATGCCGGTGGTGCCCCTGTTCCATGCCAATGCCTGGGGCTTCAGCTTCGCCGCGCCGATGTCCGGCGCCGGCCTCGTCATGCCGGGGCCGAAGCTCGACGGCGCCTCGGTGCACGAGATCCTGGAGACGACCGGCGTCACCGTGACGGCGGCGGTCCCGACCGTCTGGCTCGGCCTGCTGCAATACCTCGACACGACAGGCAAGCGCCTGAGCCACCTGAAGCGGGTGGTGATCGGCGGCTCGGCTTGCCCGCGGGCGATGACCGAGCGCTTCGAGCGCGACTACGGCGTCACCGTGGATCATGCCTGGGGCATGACCGAGATGAGCCCGATCGGCTCCTATTGCTCGCTCAAGCCCGAGGTCGCCCATCTCGAGGGCGAGGCCCGCCTCGACCTCAAGATGAAGCAGGGCTACGCCCCCTTCGGCGTCGAGTTCCGCCTCACCGACGACGAGAACCGCGACCTGCCCTGGGACGGCACGACCTTCGGACGCCTCAAGGTTGCGGGCTTCGCGGTGGCGAAGGCCTATTTCCGCTCGGACGAGCCGATCCTCGACGATCGCGGCTTCTTCGATACCGGCGACGTCGCCACCATCGATCCCAACGGCTACATGGCGATCACCGACCGCTCGAAGGACGTGATCAAGTCCGGCGGCGAGTGGATCTCCTCGATCGACCTCGAGAACCTGGCGGTCGGCCACCCGGACGTGGCGGAGGCCGCGGTGATCGGCGTGCAGCACCCGAAATGGGACGAGCGCCCGCTCCTTATCGTAGTGCCGAAGGAGGGCCGCACCCCCGACAAGGCCGACATCCTGGCCTTCATGGCGCCGCGCATCGCCAAGTGGTGGATGCCCGACGACGTGGTGGTGGTGCAGGCCATCCCCCACACCGCCACCGGCAAGATCCAGAAGACGGCGCTCCGCGACCAGTTCCGCGATTACCGGCTGCCCGGGGCGGCGTGAGCCCGGAGCGCGGCTCCCCGCCACACGGCAGCAGCCGTCCGGGGCGCCGCGCCCTCGCTTCGATCCGGGCCACCTTGCATCCCCGAGGCGACGGGGCGGCCCGCGAGCCCTGATGGCGCGACCTTATCGCGCGTCTGCCGCAGGGTGACGGAGACCGCCGTGCGCCCATCTCGAACGAGGCGGACGTTTCGGACCGCGGCGAGGGGCGCAATGCGGGAGGATCTGACCGTCTACTACGATGGGGCCTGCCCGCTATGCCGGAGGGAGATCGGCCATTACCGGCGCTGCGCCGGGGCCGAGCGGGTGAATTTCGTCGATCTCGCGGCGATCGGGAGCGACGCCGCCCTGGGCCCGGGGCTCGACTTGGCCGCCGCCAGGGCAAGGCTCCACGTGCGCGAGGCGGATGGGCGCCTCGTCTCCGGCGCGGCGGCCTTCGCGCGGCTCTGGCGCCTCCTGCCGGGCTGGCGCTGGCTCGGCCGGCTCGTCGGGTTGCGGCTGTTCGGCCTGCATCCGGTGCTGACCCTGGCCGAGGCGGCCTACCGCCTGTCGCTCCCGCTGCGGCCGCGTCTGGCGCGCCTGCTGCGCCGCTGAGGTCCCGATGCTCCCCCGAACTCCCTCGCGGTCACGAGGTGGCGCATGAGCAGCGCGGTCGTCGTCGGGGCCTCGGGCGGGATCGGCCGCGCCCTCGTCGCGGCCGTTGCCGCGGGTGGGGCGCACGGGACCGTCTTCGCCCTGTCGCGCTCGGCCGTGCCCCAGCCCGCGCCGGTCCAGTCCCTGGCGATCGACGTCACCGACGAGGATTCCGTCGCCGCGGCGGCGCGGAGCATCGGGGAGGCCGGTCCGGTCGGCCTGGTCGTCGTCGCCAGCGGCATCCTGCATGGGCCGGGCGTCTCGCCCGAGAAGGCGATCCGCGCGCTGGATCCGGCCGCGATGGCCGCGGTCTTCGCCGTCAACGCCCTCGGCCCGGCCCTTGTGGCCAAGCACGTGCTCCCGCTGATGCCGCGCCGCGGGCGCTGCGTCTTCGCCGCCCTCTCGGCCCGGGTCGGCTCGATCGGCGACAACCGCCTCGGCGGATGGTACGCCTACCGGGCCTCGAAGGCGGCGCTGAACCAGGTCCTGCGCACCCTCGCCGTCGAGACGGCGCGCACCCACCCGGAGCTGATCGTCGCGGGACTGCATCCCGGCACCGTGCAGACGGCCCTGTCCCGGCCGTTCCGCCCGGATCCCGGCCCCGGCCTGTTCTCGCCGGAGGAGAGCGCGGCGCACCTGATGCGGGTCCTGGACGGGCTGCGGATCGAGGATTCCGGCCGGGTCTTCGCCTGGGACGGGCAGCCGATCCCGCCCTGATCCCGTCGTAGATCCCCTGGCGCGTCCGACTGGCCGATGGCGGTCCTGCCCGGCCGTTCGTGGCGATGCGCGCGGGCCGCCGCTCTTTGCAAAGGTTTAATGTTGAACGGTTACCGTACGCGGCGTGGTAGTTTCGCATAGCGATCCGGGATCATGACGAGCGGCACGGAAACACTCGGATCTCTCGCAGACAGCACGGCCCTTCTGCAGCAGCATCTGGTGGCGATCTCGGAGGCGATCGCGCGAACGCGGCGGGAGATCGCCGAGCTTCGGGACGAGCAGAGCGCCGGCCGGACCCGCGACGAGCTCCACGCCGTCGTCCAGGGCACCGAGCACGCCACCAACACCATCCTGACGGCCTCGGAAACCGTCGATGCACTCGCCGGCGGGATCGCCAGGCGGTCCGGGGATGACGCGACCCGGGATGACGCCCTGGCCATCCAGGCCCAGATGCAGACCATCTTCGAGGCCTGCAACTTCCAGGACCTGACCGGGCAGCGGATCTCCAAGGTCGTGCGGACCATCGTCCTGGTCGAGGAGCGGGTCGACGAGATGCTGCGCGTCTGGTCCGGCCCGGCTTCCGCGGTCGCCGCAGCGAAGCCCGACCGGCGTACGGGAGAGGACGCCCTTCTCAACGGCCCCACGCTCCCCGGCGACGCCTCCGTCTCGCAGGACACCGTCGACGCGATGTTCCCGTAGGATCGCCGTCCGAGCGTGTCGGCGAGCGGGGGCCGGTTCTGGCATCGGCGTCAGGTTCCAAACCCGTTCGAGACAGGCGATTGCGAGAGAAACGCGACTCCAAGCGCCTCTCGGACGGCGGATGGCCGGTGATCGCGCCATTGCGGTGTTCCGCCGCCGTACGTTCTTCCGTCGCGTCGCCGCCCTGCTACGACAAGCTCGCCTATAGCGTCGTGTCCGCTCTCGACGCCGTCATCGCCGTCTGGTGCTGATCGCGTTTCGACCCTTGGGCTCTCTCGACACCGATTTTGAGATGACCCCAAGGCGAACGATCATCGACCGGAGATTGGCACGCGGCGTGGCACGCAGCGCGGAATCCAGTCCGGTTAAAATCTCGAGATCGAACAGCTTTCAAGCAAGCTGAAACGCTTGGCTGGGGCGCCAGGACACTAAGCCCGACGCCGGCCGCCTGAAAACCCTAGCCGGTTCAGGCACTTGTCTCGGCAGTTGCCTGGGGATGTGTAGCAGGATGGTGGTGCGGGCGGCAAGCTCGCTTCGTGCCGGCGCCGTCGGCGCTGGGGTCCGCGTTCGCGGTAGGCTTGGGGCCCGCTGCGTCTGGCTGCAGGGCGGTGAGGTAGTCGGCCGCGCGCGAGGCTTGGATGGCGGCGTGACTGAGTGCGCGCGGATCCGCCCGCAGCAGGGGTGCCCAGGAGGCGCAGTAGGCGGCGTGGTCCGGGTGGGGCGTGCGCGCGATGCCGAGGTCTGCCAGCACGAAGGCGGCGCCGAGTTCGGCCGTCAGCTCCTCGGCGGCGTAGGCGCGGGCGCCGAACCGGGCGGTGAGGTCGCGGGCGAGCCGGTGGGGGGCGCCGGTCCAGTGGATGAGTTCGTGAGCGAGCGTGCCCGCGTGGCCTGTGGGCGTGTGGAAGGCGGCGCGGGACGGCAGACGAATCGTGTCCGTGGCCGGGACGTAGCAGGCGCGGGTGCCGCCTTCGGTGATGTGCGCGCCGGTGGCGGTGACGAAGGCGTCGAAGGTCGACAGGGGCGTGGGCGTGGGCGGCGACATGCTGCTGGGGGCACTGGCGGCCAGCGGGGCTGCGTCCACCTGGGCGGCGTTGAAGACGTAGGCGGCGCGGGCGACGAAGGGGGCGCTGTTCGTCGTGTCGACGTCACCTGTCTCGGCGCGGGCGCCGCGGGGTAGTTCCTTGTAGAACATCACCAGCGTGCCGCGCTCGGCTCGACGAACCTGGGCGCCGAGCGCGGCCCATTGCCGGTAGGTCGCCCAGCGTGCGTCGGCGTAGCCGTGCGCCTGCGCGGCGCACCACAGCGCCAGCACGTTCAGTCCGCGGTAGCGTCGGTTTGTGCGGGCGTTGCGCGGCGTGGGGTCGGCGCCATGCCAGGGTGGGGTCCACGACGCGGGGTCGGCGGTGTCGAGCTGCGCCAGGATGATGGCGGCGAGGCGTGTGTGCAGGTCGGTGGCGGACATGAAGGGGGCGAGACTCCGGGCAGCCGCGGCGTTGCGGCTTGGCTGCTGTTTCCCGGAGCGGCAGGCGATGTTGACCGGCTCAATGGTGTCCGGGGCGCCGGCACCTCGGATTCCGCTGGGTGCGCTGTGACGGCGCCGCGCATTACCGTCTGCTGTCTGCGGGGCTCGCCCTGTTTGCCTGCTTGTTCTGGATCCTGGTGAACGTTTGAGGGAGGCCGGCTTGCTGGAGGCAAGGCTTTGCCGAGCGATGGCAAAGCCGCGCTCTCTCGATGGAGCAGTCCGGATCCCGGAGCCACGCCGTCGGTCGACCGGCAGATCGAGGTGCAACCTCGCGACAGGCAGGCCGGGGTTGGGCTGTCGGCCTTTACGCACCGCTTCCCGACATCTTGGTCGGCCAGCGCTGACGGACCCCTCCGCTCGATCTGCGGTGCGTTAGGGTCGTCCTAGAGGTTTGGGGCTACCCCTTTCCTCCATCCTGCGGTTCCGCTTGCGCGGAGCCGCTTCCTGCCGATGCCCTTCGGCGTATGACCCGGCGGTCCCCGTCCCCCATGGCTAGGGGTGGAGGCTCGGGGCTCGTAGGGAGCGTGGCTCTTTCTTCTTGCGAAAAGAATATCTACGCTACATAGTGCAGTTCGAGGAGTGTTTTGTCTTCGTGCTGGACGCGCCTTACAAGCTTGCCGGCGGCAACGTCCGCTCGCGAGAATAAGGGTGCATCGAAGCGGCGGCTCCGAGAGCAATAGTCTCAGCCACGTTCGCAACCGACCGGGAACATCAGGCCTGGACAATTCCCGTAGGCGAGAATATCGCCCGGACGGCCTTTATGGAGGGCAACCATGCGGGCCCTAGCTAGACGTGTCGTACCGGCTCCTCCGGAAATGCGAAACGGGCCGTTACAGGCAACCAAGGCATCTTGGCGCCGTTTATGGAGCCCAGAAGCTTGATCGGCAGGAGCGCAACCAGTTCTGCAGCCCTGGATGAAGGAGGGGCGTTAGGAGCAGGCTCAGCGTGGAGATCTGAACTAGCTCGAAAGTGGAGAAAGCACCTATATCCTCATCCCATGTTCGGGCGTGACGAACATTTTGGTCAGGTACATCCGGAGCTGCCACAGAGTGAGTTGGCGGCGTTCACCGGCGACGATGGGGGCCCACCTCCGCGCAGCAGGGCCAGAGCGGAGCGTGCTTCCTCGTTCTCCGGCTTCAGGCGCAACACATCCTCGTAGTCCCGCATCGCTGCCTGGGTATTGCCCAGAGCCAGGTAGGCCTTCGCCCGATTGAGGAGGGTATTGAAGAAGTTCGGCCGCATCGCGAGGGCCCGGTTGAAGTCGACGATCGCGGCGCTCGGATTCTGCAGGCCCGCATAGGCCACACCGCGGTTGTGGAAGGCGTAAGGGTACTGATCGTCGGCGCGGATCGCGGCGTTGCAGTCGCTCACGGCTTCCGCGAAGGCGGTGCGGTCGATGTGAGCCCAGCAGCGCCCATCGAGGGCGATGGCCCGCTGGCGCGCCGTGCGGGCCTCGGCCAGTAGTCGGCTGCAGCCGCCGACCCGCGCGTCCGGGATCCCGGACCGGCAATCCTGGGCAGCGTCCGCCCGGGCGCCGATGTTCGCGGCGAGGATCGAGCAGGCCGCGAGGCCGACGATCAGGATAGGCGAGGCTCCGCGCATCGTTCGCTCCTCCAGCGCCTCAGCCGCAGCGATTGGCAAAGACGTCACGGTTGGGCAGCTGCATCGAGTTCATCATGCGCAGGAGCTCGGCCCGGTACAGCTCGCCGTACTCGGCAGGGAAGCGTCCGCCGACATTGGTGATCGTGCTGCGGTCGTCCCGCCGCACCGAGGCGAAATCGTAGAAGCTGCGGTCGTCGAAATTGCCTTGCGTGATCGCTGTGCCGCGCCCTTCGAGCACGAAGCCGGTGCGCAGGGGCGCCGAGGTCACGTCCTGCGCCCGTGTGACCTGGCCGCGGCGGGGCCGGATCTGCTCGGTGATGAACTGCTGGGCGCTGCCGCAGCGCTGATTGGGGCTAACCTGGACGTACATCATCACCTGCTGGCCGTGCTGGCGCGAGTACCAGATCGTCGTGTAGCTTTCCTTCTGCGGGTCGTACTGGTCGTTCATCAACGGCGAGACCTCGAGGAGCGCGGTCGAGTAGTTCAGTGTCCAGCCCGCGTTGCTACCGATGGTGGTGCGCTGCTGGGCCGCCTGCTGGCGCCGCTCCTCGTCGCGCCGGCGCTGCTCCTCCTGGGCGCGCCGCGCCTCGGCCATCTGCCGCTCCAGTTCCTCCTGGCGCCGCCGCGCCTCATCCTGGCGGCTCCGCTCCTCGTCCTGGCGGCGGCGCGCCTCGTCTTCCTGGCGGCGGCGCGCCTCGTCCTGCCGGTCGCGGGCGCGGCCGCAATCGAGGCCGAACGTGTCGACGAGAGGTCGGAAGCGGCCGGCCGGGTAGGCGGCGGCGTAGGCCGCGATCGCCGCGCCGTCCTCGCAGGAGGCGGTGGCGCGCTGATAGGCGCGCTGCTCGCGGCCCGCCTGGAGCCGGTCTTCGAAGGCGCGGGCGTAGGGATAGGTCACCACCATCGCCTCGCAGGCGCGCAAGGCCGGGTCGAGATTCTGGCCGCGCAGCGAGGTCGGCTCGGCGTTCGGATCGATGCGGTTGCAGTCGGTGCGCAGGCCGGAGAAGAAGCCCTGCGGCAGGAAGGCGAACGAGGTGGAGAGCGTGCCGCTCGCCCGCGGCTCGAGGTCGCTGTCGGCAAGCCCCCGGCGCAAGGTGGCGTAGGATTGCAGGAAGGTCTCACCCTCCTGCGCCATAGCAGTGAGCATCGGCTCGCGCAGGGAGGCGCGCCCGGCGAGCGGCGTGCCGGACCCTCCCCGCCGCGCCACCCGCTCG
>NZ_LABZ01000300.1 GCF_001043955.1 Methylobacterium tarhaniae
TTCGGCTTCACCGGCGCGAGCGCCACGCGCCCGCAGCCCGGCAGCGGCCCGCTCAAGGCCGGCGACAGCCTGGCCATCACCCTGGCCACGGCCCAGACCGTCACCGGCGTGACCCTGGCGCAGGGCGGCGCGCTGCCGAGCCTCACGCTCAGCAACGGCGCGACCGCCGGCTATACCGGGTTCAACGCGTCGGGGCTGCAATTCACCTATACGGTGCAGGTCGGGGACGACACCGCCGACCTGAAGGCAAGCAGCCTCGCCCTGGCCGGCGCCACCGTCGGGCATGGCACGCAAGTCGGGTTCCAGACCTCAGTCTACCCCGGGGCGGATCTCAGCACGTCCGCCGTGGCGGCGGACATCGATGGCGACGGCAAGCTCGACCTCATCAGCACCGGCTACATCGGCGGCACGGTCTCGGTCAGGCTCGGCAACGGCGACGGCACCTTCAAGGGTGAGGCCAAGCATGCGACCGGTTTCGGTCCGGCCTCCGTCGCGGCGGCGGACCTGAATGGGGACGGCAAGGTCGATCTCGTCACCGCCAACTTCGAGGACCATTCCGTCTCGGTCCTGCTCGGCAACGGCGACGGCACCTTCCAGACGAAGGTCGACGTCCTGGCGGGATCCAGGCCCGCCACCGTGACGGCCGTCGATGTGACCGGCGACGGCACGCGCGACCTCATCGTCTCCAACTATGAGGGCAATGCCGTCTCGGTCCTGCGGGGCAACGGCGACGGCACCTTCCAGGCCAGCACCAGCATCGAGACCGGCAGCCGCCCGGCCGCCGTCGCGGTGGCGGACCTGAACGGGGACGGCAAGATCGACCTCGCCACCACCGACTGGGACATCAATTCCGTCTCGGTCCTGCTGGGCAACGGCGACGGCACCTTCCAGACGAAGGTCGATTTCACGGTGGGATCGACTCCCATTGCCGTCGTGGCCGCCGACGTGAATGGCGACGGAAAGCGCGACCTCCTCGTCGCCAACCTGGGCGGCGATTCCATCTCGGTCCTGCTCGGCAACGGCGACGGCACCTTCCAGGCGAAAGCCGACTTCGCTGTCGGGATACGCCCCAGCGCCGTCGTGGCGGTGGACATCGACCAGGACGGCAAGCTCGACCTCGTCGCGGCCAACGGCTCGAGCAACGACGTCTCGGTCCTGCTCGGCAACGGCGACGGCACCTTCCAGGCCGAAATGCCCTTCAAGGCGAGCGCATCGCCGTGGTCGGTCACGACGAGCGACCTGAATGGGGACGGGCGGCCCGATCTCATGGTCGGCACGGTCGGCCAGGACGGCGCCGCCGTTCTCCTGAGCGCGCCGACGGCCCAGGCCCTGCTCGATGCGTCGAGCTTCGCCGCCGCCAGCCTGTCCGTCGCGGTCGACACCACCGCCCCCGATGCCCCGGTCATCACCACCCCGACCGCCGGCGCACTCACCAATAACACCACGCCGACCATCACCGGCACCGCCGAGGCGGGCAGCACCGTCGCGGTGAAGGTGGGCGGGGCGACCTACACCACGACCGCCACGGGCGGGGCCTGGTCGATCGACCTCGCCAACGCCACGCCGGTCTCCGGCACGTTGAACCTCGACCGGAACGGCTCCAATGCCGTCTCGGCCACCGCCACCGACGCGGCCGGCAACACCTCCGCCGCCGGAACGCAGTCGCTGGTCATCGACACCACCGCCCCGACCGTCACCGGCGTGGGCTCCACCACCGCCGACGGCACCTACAAGGCCGGCGACACGATCAGCCTGCAGGTCGGGTTCTCCGAGGCCGTCACCGTCACCGGCACGCCCCAGCTCACCCTCGCCACCGGCGGCACAGGCCGGGCGGTGGACTATGCCAGCGGCTCAGGCAGCAACAGCCTGACCTTCACCTACACCGTCCAGGCCGGCGACACCGCCGCCGACCTCGACGTCGTCGCCACCAACGCCCTGGCGCTCAACGGCGGCACGATCACGGATGCGGCCGGCAACGCTGCCGCCCTCACCCTGGCCGCCCCCGGCGCCACCGGCTCCCTCGGGAACGCCAAGGCCATCGCGATCGACACCACCGCCGACAGCGGCAACGACGCCGCCGTCACCGTCGACGCCGCCGGCGGCCTCGTCACCGCCGGCCAAGCCGCCGCCGTCGCGTTCCAGGTCTCGGGCCTCGATCCCGACGCCACCGCCCAGCTGCGCTTCAGCGACGGTACCCGCTCCACCAGCGTCGCGGTCAGCCGCAACGGCAGCGGCACGGCCGACCTCTCCGCTCTCACCGGTGCGGTCACCACCACGCTGCTCGTCACCGATCAGGTCGGCAACACCGCGACGGTGAACGGACCCGCTCTCACCCGCGCGGCGGACCCGCAGCCCGTCAAGCCGACCATCGACGGCGCCATCGTCGACACCAGCACCACCACGGCCGCCGACGGCAGCCCGATCGACACGGTGACGATCGAGGCGCCCGACGGCAGCCGCGTCGAGGACGACGGCACACCCAATGCCGACCTCGCCGACGTGCCGGTGGTGCGCGAGACCCTCATCGACCCGCAGACCGGGCAGCCCACCAGCCTCGCCACCCTCACCGTCAGCGTCCCCACCGGCGTCGGCGTCGTCGCCACCGGCAGCGCCGGGCGGCAGACCCCCGACCAGGCCCTCACCGGCCTGACCGGCCTGATCGCCGCCATCCAGGCCCGCACCGACGCAGGCTCGGCCTCCCAGGCCGCCCTCACCGGCGGCGGCCAGGGCTTCGTCGGCACGCTGTCCAACCAGGCCCAGCTCCTGGTCCGCACCATCGACATCACGGCACCGGGCGTCGCCCCGGGCCAGCCGGTGCAGATGCGGGTCAACGGCAACACCCTGGGCGGTACCGGCACCGCCAGCACGACCCCCACCGCGCTCGTCTTCGACACCACGGCGCTGGCCGGCCCGGTCACCATCCGGCTCGACAACGTCGAGTTCGCCGCGGTGGTCGGCAACGCCACGCTGGTGGGCGGCGACGGCCGGCAGGTGGTCTACGGCGACGCCAGCCAGCAGTACCTCTATCTCGGCGCCGACGACGACATCCTGCATGGCGGCGGCGGCAACGACACCGTGGCCAGCGCCGGGGGCAACGATACGCTCTACGGCGACGCGGGCGAGGATCTCGTCGCCGGCGGCGAGGGCGACGACTGGCTGCGCGGCGGGACCGGCCGCGACACGCTGTTCGGCGAGACCGGCGACGACGTGGTGTTCGGCGAGGACGACGACGACTTCGTCGGGGCAGGCTCCGGCAACGACTTCGCGTCGGGCGGCTACGGCAACGACGAGGTGCACGGCGAGGACGGCGACGACCTGCTGTTCGGCGACGAGGGCAACGACGGCGTCTACGGCGAGGCCGGCGACGACTGGGCCTATGGCGGCACGGGCGACGACTTCGTGTCGGGCGGCGAGGGCCGGGACGTGGTGTTCGGCCAGGACGGCGACGACCTGGTGCGGGGCGATGCGGGCGACGACTTCGTGTCGGGCGGCTACGGCCGGGACCGGGTCGAGGGCGGGTCGGGCAACGACCTGGTCTACGGCGACGACGACGACGACGACGTGTCGGGCGGTGACGGCGACGACACGGTGCTCGGCGGGACCGGCAACGACCGGGTGTCGGGGGACGCGGGCATCGACGTGGTGCTGGGCGAGGAGGGCGACGACACGCTGGCGGGCGGCGCGGGCGACGACGGGCTGAGCGGCGGGGCCGGGGCCGACCTTCTGTTCGGGGACGACGGAAGCGACCTTCTGTTCGGCAATGCCGGCAACGACACGCTGGTCGGCGGATCGGGCTCGGACATCTTCGGGTTCGGCGGCGGAGACGGGTCCGACCTGATCCGGGATTTTGTGACGAGCGGCGCGGAGGCGGACGTGATCGCGTTCAACGGCGGGGTGCTGGGGTCGTTCGCGGCGGTGCAGGCGGCGATGACGCAGGTGGGGGCCGACACGGTGATCCGGTACGGGAACGACGACACGCTGACGCTGCAGGGGGTGCAGGCCGCCAGCCTGAGCGCGGCGAACTTCACCTTCACCTGACGAAGAGGAAGGGCCCCCGCCGGTCGGGCGGGGGCCTAAGGAACGCGCGAACGGGACGGGCGGTGGCTTCGGGGCAGATGACCCGTTCGGAGCAAGCCATTCGCTCCCGGACGAATTTTCCGCGGATGGGCCGAAGCTCCGTCCATGCCGCGCGGGATCGGGCGCCGGCAACGGGCTATTGCCGGCGACGATCCACGAATCCTGGGCCTGCCGATCTCGATCGGGGCCGGATGAAGGCCGGCCCGCGCGGCCATAAGCCGTAGCGGATGCCGAAGCCGCCTCGGTCAGGTCGGCCACCGACCGCCGGCTTCGCTGACGACCAGCCTCTCCCTCCTGGACCGAGCCCGGCGGGGCAAGCACGTGCGGGCGTCGCTCTGACCAGGTGACGGCGCGCGTGGTCGATCCGACTTGAAGGCGACGGCCCGGTGCCGCGAGACATCGGCTGCCCTGGCAGGTGGTCCGGGCCGCGCTGGAGATCCGGATCGCGGCCCGGCTGGACGCGTCCCCGGCGGCGTGCCGCGCTTCGCAAAACGGATGAGCATACCGTACCTCGATCGGTGAAGGCCGCGATTTCGCCGTCGTGCCAACCACATCAACGAACAGAAGAGTCCCATTGATGACGCTGGGCATCACGGCGTTTTTTATCAAAATCCTCGTTGTTTTCGCGGATCCATTGTGCGAAATTTCCAAACTTTTGCCGTAAATTTCACCAATAACATTCATCAAAAGGCAAAACGGCTTCTTATTTAATGGCATTTAACTTGTTAAATGCCAAAATATTGATCTGTAATACATAGTATATATTAAAATATAGAAGTATATTTCCCAGTGCGAATCTCGCATATCGTCAGGATTTGCCCAATAATCCCTTGGAATGTGAGATTTTTCCTGCCATGCTCAGCATCAGAGCCTGCTGAAGCAATCAAGGCGAGGGTCGTTCGGCGCCTGATGGGTATCCGAACAGGGAGGCGGGAATGGACTCATCACCGGGGGCAGCAGCAGCGCGCGTGTTGATCGCCGACGGCCACCCGCTCGTGATCCGGGGGGTCCGGCACCTGCTCGAGAACGAGCCTGATGTCGATCTCGTCGGGGAGTTGTCCTCACGCAGTCAGATCGTCCAGGGCATCCTCGACTTGAAGCCTGACGTTGCCATCCTCGAGACCGGCGTGCCCGGCCTGTGCGGGATCGACCTGATCCGGCAGCTGGCCGCGCAGGCCCCGACGACCTTCATCCTGGTGCTGAGCGCGCACGAGGAGCGCGTCTACGCTCAACAGGCTCTCCTGGCGGGCGCGCGGGGCTACGTGGTCAAGCGCTCGCCCGGCGAGATCCTGCTCCAGGCCGTGCGTGCCGTGAGATATGGCGGCCTGTTCCTCGACCCGGCCCTGGCCGGTCAGGCTCCGGAGATCAGCCTCCCGACGGATGCGGAATCGGGCCGAAGCGGGTCGTTGGCGTTGAGCCTGACCAACCGCGAGCGAGCGGTCGTCAAGCTGATCGCGCAAGGCTTCACGAACAAGGAGGTGGCCCTGAAGCTCGGCATCTCGACGAAATCCGTCGAGACGTACCGGGTGAGGGCCGGGGACAAGCTCGACACCCGCTCGCGCGCCAAGTTCACGCAATACGCCATGATGCAGGGATGGATCGGGGCCGGCTCGCGATAGGGACGGCGCCCGCCGCACGAGGCGCCCGGCCGGTCCTATGGCCCGGAGCCGATGGCGCCCATCGCGGGGGCGGCCGGATCCGACGACCTGAAGCAGCGCCCGATGGCGACGCGATCGGGCGCTGGTTTTCGGTCGCATCACCTCACATAGCGATCAGTCGAGTAGAATCCCGGATTCGACTGCACGAAATCGATCATCCGCGACAAGCCCTCGTCGATCGATACCCGCGGCTTCCAGTCGAGCGCGCGGGCGGCGAGACCGTTGTCCGAGATGAGCTTGTGGACCTCGCTCTGCTCAGGCCGCATCCGTTCCGTTTCGACCTTGATCGGCTTGTCGTCCATGCCCATCAGCGTGAGGATCCGCTGCGCGAACCAGCCGACCGAGTGCGTCTCGCCCGTGCCGAGATTGAGGGTCATCCCATCGATACCGGGCTGGATTCCCGCCGCCAGGAAGCCCGCGACAGTATCGGACACGTAGGTCATGTCCCGCTCGGGCGTCAACGCGCCGAGCCGGATCTCGCTGCGCTCCACGGCCTGGGAAATGATCGTCGGAATGAAGGCGCGCGCGCTCTGCCGCGGACCATAGGTGTTGAACGGCCTGAGCGTCACCACGGGCACGCCGAAGGACCGGTGGTAGCTTTCGGCCAGCTTGTCGGCCGCGATCTTGGAGGCGGAATAGGGCGATTGTCCCTGCAGCGGATGCCCTTCGTCGATCGGGGTTCGAAGCGCCGTGCCGTACACTTCGGACGTGCTGGTGTGAACGATGCGCCCGACCGCGCTCCGGCGTCCCGCCTGAAGGACGTTGAGCGTCCCTTCGACGTTCGTCCGGACATAGGTCCGCGGGGCCTCGTACGAGTAGGGAATCGCGATGAGCGCACCGAGATGCAGCACCACGTCGTGCCCGTCCAGGGCGCCGTAGATGAAATCGCTGTCTTCGAGGTTGCCGTAGGCAATTCCGATCTCGCTCCTGATCTCCGGAGCGAGGAAATTCAGGTTGCCGATGGTCGAGCTGGAGCTGTACCGCACGATGGCCGTGACCACCGCGCCGCTCCGCACCAACGCGTCGCACAGATGGCTGCCGATGAAGCCGGCCGCGCCGGTGACAGCCACTCGCTTATTCCGCCACACGGCTTTCTCCATCGATGTCTACCTGACAATGGGTTCGCCGCAATCTAGAAAAATAGCAACGTGGAAATAGCATTATCGCAGGCGAACGAGCGTTAATCCCTACGAGGTACGTGCAGCCCCGTGTTGTTTCATGATAATTTTCACTACATTCAATGTTGACGATGGGAGCGCAGGCCCCGTGGAATTCCGAGTTGCGCTATCACGTTTGGGCGTCAGTGCAGGAACACGAGACACGTCGCGATCGAGGCCGGCACGCAGGGTGCGAGACCCGGGGTGCCGTGCTGGCGTCCCGGACACGCGGCGAGCGCCGCGCGATCGCCGGGCACGACAAGGCTGACGTCGGAACCGGCAGAACGGCGGCGGATCGGCCCGGTCCGCCGGTCGTACCCCGACGAAGCCGAGATGCATCGGGCGTCGATCGAGCATGCTCCAACGACCGCGCGGTTCGCAGGGCGCGGGCACCATCACGATCAAGCGCAGGATCCACCGGCCGTGAGACTCTCCTCGTCGCGCACAGCAGACCCCGTCTCCGAGGCGCTGGAGCCCGAGCCCCGGCCGGCCACGCCAGCAGGACCGCCGGGATCGGCCTCGACCGGTGGCTGGTACCGCTACGTTCTCGAATCGCTGCTCCTGGTCGGCCTGCTCGTCTGCGCCGACCACCTCTTCTTCGACGGCAACCGGTTCTCGAACATCAATCCGCGCCCCTTCTGGATTCCGGTCCTGCTGATGTCGGTGCAGTACGGGTTGGCGGGAGGCGTGTTCGCGGCCTTCGCATCGACGCTGGCCCTGTATAGCGGAGCGCTGCCGTCGCAGCTCGCGACGCAGGATTACTACGCCTATTCCCGGCTGATCGTGGCCGAACCGACGAGCTGGCTGGCCTGCGCGCTGGTGCTCGGTGGGCTGAGCAGCCTCCAGCTCGCGCATGCCGCCGAGGTGCGCCGTCAGCGCGACGAGGCGCAGGCCGCCGCGGAGGATCTCGGGCACGGCCTTCAGCAGGCGCTCTCGGATCTCGGCCGTCTCGAGCTCCAGATCGCGGCCGAGACCCGCACGGCCGGGGCGATCGCGCGGGCCTTCGCCGGACTGGAGCCGGGCGGGCCGGAGCGGCTGGCGGCGTCCTTCGCCGCGTTCGCGCGTCTCGTCGTCGGCGCGTCCGACCTGACGGTCTACGCGCCGCGAGGAGGGGCCTGGGTCGCCGTCGGACATGCGGGCGAGGCGCGGGACGCCCCTCGCCTCGCCCGCCTCGAACCGGACACGCTGCAGGCACTGGGCCATGGCCCGGACCAGGCCTCGGCCTCGCCTCGGCTCCTCGCGGCGGGGGCGAGCCCGCTCTGGCCCGATGGAGCCATCCTCGTCCCGGTCGTCCCGCAATCCGGAGCGGACGCGTCGGCGCTGATCGTGGTGGAAGGCTGCCCTTCGGGACAGTCGGCCGCCGCCGCGCGGCGCGCGCAGGACGTCGCCCTGGGCCTCGGCGGGCTCCTGAAGCACGGCGCAACCGGGGAGCACGGGGCGCGATGAGGCTCGAGAGCACCGGCGACGCCTTCGCGGACGCGAAGATCGGGGCAGGACGGATCGCACCGGACTCCCTCCCCGTCCTCGTCGCGGGCGCGACCGTGCTGTGCGAGTGCGGCCTGGCGATCGCGCTCCTGCGGGGGACCCTCGCGCCCGCATCCGTGATCCTCGCGCATCTCGCCGTCTCCACCGTGATCGGCGCATCGGCCGTCGCGATCCATCGGCGGACGGCATCGTCCCTCCTGATCCACCTCGCCTTGTGGACATTCACCGCGGGACCGTTCGGAGCCGTCCTCGCGGCCAGCCTCATCCTCGGCGGCGCCGGACGTGGCCAGGCCGCCGACCGGGGGTTCGGCGACTGGCTCGATGAGGAGATCGAGGCGCACGAACTCGGCCCGGTCGGAGGGCTGCGCGACGACCTGCTCGATGGTCGCCTGCGATCGACGCGCGGCCACGCCGTCCGGCCGCTGCGCGAGGCACTGGACGGCAGCGACCGGTCCGCGAAGTTCGAGGCGCTCGCCCGGGTCGGGCGCGCCTTCGACCCGGCGCTCTGCCCCGTCATCCACGCGGCCCTGCGAGACCGCGACCCGTCCGTGCGGGTGCTCGCCTCGACCGTTCTCGCGAAGCTACAGACCGCGCATGGCCGCGAGATCGCGTCCCGTCAGGAGGCGGTCGCGCACGCCCCGAAGGATGCGGCCGCCTGGGTCGCCCTGGCCCGTGCCCAGCTCGCCCTGGCGCGCTCCGGCCTCGTCAAGCCGCTGCAGGCCCGCGCGAACCTGCGGGCGGGCCTCGAGGCGGCGGAGCGGGCCGCCGTCCTCGGTCACGGCCCTGACCTCACCGCCGCGCGAACCCTGCTCCACGACCTTCGCACCGCGCTCGACGCCGCCGCGCCGCCCGCGGATTCCGCCCCGAGCGATCCGGGTCCCGGAGGTCTCGCCCCATGACCTCCCATATCCCCGCCCCCGCCGACATCTGCCTGCTGGTCGAGGGAGGCTACCCGTACCTGCTCGGCGGCGTGTCCTCCTGGATCGACAGCTTCATCAGAAACCTTCCCCGCCGCAGCTTTCACGTCGTCGCCTTCACCATCTCGGCGCAGCCGCGCACCCGGAAATTCGACCTGCCGGACAACGTGATCGCCCTGACGGATGTCGTCATCGACGATTGCCCGCCGGGCTCCATGCCGATCTTCACGTCGGGGGCGAGGATCGAGGCCCTGGTGGCGGACCTGCGCGTCATCCTGACGGACGGCACCGGACCGGCCTGGGCGGCGTTCGCGCACGAGATCAGGTCCAGCGGACTCGCGCAGCGCGCGCTGCTCGATTCCCGCGCGGCGTGGGTGGCCTTCCAGCGCATCTACGACGACGTGATACCGGGAGCCCCGCTGGTCGACGTCTTCTGGACGTGGCGCTTCCTGGCCCGCAGCGTGCTCGCGATCGCGACGGCGCCGATCCCGCCGGCGCGCACATATCACGCGATCTCGACCGGCTATCCGGGGCTGTTCGGCGCGCGGGCCAAGGCGCTGACCGGGCGGCCCTTCCTCATCACAGAGCACGGCATCTACACGAACGAGCGGCGGATCGAGCTCTCGGTCGCGGACTGGATCTACGAGTCGACGGCGGCCGGGTACGACGTCAGCAGCGACGTCGCCGAGCTTCGCAAGCTCTGGCTGTCCGCCTTCAACGCCATGGCGCGCATCAGCTACGACGGTGCCGACCTGATCACGACGCAGTTCCGGGTCAACCAAGACTATCAGATGCAGGACGGGGCGCCGCGCGCCAAGCTCCGCGCGATCCCGAACGGCATCGAGCTCGCGCAATTCTCCACCATCGCGCGCAGCCGGGAGCCGCGACGCCCGACGGTCCTCCTCGTCGGACGCCTGGTCCCGATCAAGGACATCCGCACCTTCATCCAGGCCATGGCGCTCCTGCGGCGCGCCGTGCCCGACCTCGACGCGATGATCGTCGGACCGGACGACGAGGACCCGGCCTATGCGGCCGAGTGCCGGCACCTCGTCCAGCAGCTCGGGTTGCAGGACACGGTCCGGTTCCTCGGACGCGTCGCCGACGTGCGCGCCTATTTCGGCTGCGTCGACGTCCTCGCCCTGACGAGCATCAGCGAGGCGCAGCCCCTCGCCGTGCTCGAGGCGGGAGCGGCCGGCGTGCCCGCGGTCACGACCGATGTCGGGTCCTGCCGCGAGATCCTCGAAGGACCCGACGGCACCGGCCCGGACGGCGCCGGCGGCGTTGTCGTCGGCGCATGCGATCCCCAGGCGACGGCCGACGCGCTGGCCAGGCTCCTCCTCGATCCGGCCTTGCGGGACCGGATGGGGGAGGCCCTGCGCGAGCGGGTCCACACCCTGTTCGACCAGCGGCGCGTGATCGCGATGTACGACGACGTCTACGATTCGCTCTCGCACGGACCACCGAAGATTCCAGCAGATTTCGCAACCATGACCGCCGGTTCCGCGGCAGACATCGACGACGACACGAAACCCTGAGCGGACGAAGCGCCGGCCTGCCAGCGTAGGTCTGCCTGGAGCGTCACCCGACGAAGTGAGGACCGGTTCGTCGGGGACGAGGTGGGACGACGTGGGACGATCGAGGACCGAGAGCATCCGGCCGCGGCCGGGCACCGCTCTCGCCAACCAGCGGAGAGGACGCCATGGCCGGCATCGGGTTCGCGCTGGAGCGCATGACGACGGGAAAGTCCCTGAGCAGCACGGCGGGCGCCTACCTCTACGCCGCCTTCCTGGTGGCGGGGCCCTGGATCTTCACCGTGCTGGCGATCGCGGGCGTCAGCGCGGCGGCCTGCACCGCCGCGGATTGCCTGGGGCTCCAGGTCTTCCGGTCGATCATGATCTACAACACCTGTGTCACGGCGATCCTGACCGGGCCCCTGGCCTTCGTCTGCACGCGGTACGTCTCCGACCATATCTGGATGAAGCGCTATGACAGCATCGCCTTCAGCTTTGCCGCTGCCTTCGGGGTCTTCGCCGTCACGGCCCTGCTGATCTGCGTTCCGTTCTACGTGTGGATGACGGACCTGTCGGTGCCGGAGAGGCTGGCGGGCCTGCAGAACCTGATGCTCGTGGGCGCGGCGTGGCTGCTGATTCCCTTCATCGGCGCGACCCGCGGCTACCTCACGGTCTCGGTGGCGTTCGCGGTCGGCGTCGTGATCATGGTGGCGGCGCTGGTTCTCGCCCCGGGCGAGGAGCCGGTGCGCCTCCTCGGCGCCTTCAACCTCGGCCTGTGCATCATCGATCTCGGCCTCGCCTGGCGCCTGGCCCGCGAATACGGTCTGGCGCTGGTGCCGGATCGGGAGCTTCTGCGCACCGCCGCGATCTACTGGGAATTGCCGGTGATCGGCCTGACCTTCGCCTGCGGATTGTGGGTCGACAAGATCATCATGTGGGCCGCCGCCCCGATCGGGGTCTCCACCGTCGCCATGGGCCTGAGAACCATGCCGACCTACGATACGCCGATGTTCTGGGCTCAGCTCGCCGCGCTGCCGATCTTCGCGGTCTTCTTCGTCCACGTCGAGACCAACTTCTTCCGCTTGAGCCGGGCCTATTACGGCAGCCTCGCCCACAAGGTGAGTCGCAGGAACCTGTCGAAGATGCGGCTGCGGATGTCCAGCTTCGTCGTGTCGAAGGTCTTCACCCTGTTCCTGTCGCTCGCGGTGATCGCGCTGATCGCGATCCTCATCTCCTTCGTGGCGATCGAGCCGCTGGGCCTGCGCGCCAGCCAGATGGGGATCCTGCGCGCCGCCCTGGTCGGGATGGTGTTTCACACCTCCGCCGTGTTCTGCTTCGTCTTCCTCCTCTACTTCGATCTGCGGCGGTACGCCCTCGCGATCTCGGTGACGTACTTCGTCCTGAACGGTGCCTTGACGAGCGCGCTCCTGCCGCTCGGCTTCTCGTTCTTCGGCTACGGGAACCTCATCGCGTCGGCGGTCACGCTGGTGCTGGCGATCGCGATCCTCGCCCGCGAGCTGCCGTGGCTCGATTTCCACGCATTCATCACCAACAACACCTCGCTCCGGACCGAGCGCCGCCGGATCGCGGGCACCTCGAACGGCCGGGACTCATGAGCGGGGTCCGAGACTGGTCCGGCCGCGCCCCGGGAGGCGGAACGATGCGCCGGCGGGCCGTCCTCCAGATGCTGGCCTGCCTCGGCATCGGCAGCGCCGCCGGCGCCGAGCGGCCTCGAACCGCGTCCCGGATCGCGCAGCCCGACCTCACCTGGGCGGTGTATTACGGCGAGGACATCGCCCTGGAGGCGTTCGCCGGCTTCGACGTGATCGTCCTCGATGCCGGCTTCAAGGGCGACATCCGGCAGATCGTCGGGCAGGGCAAGGATCCGTTGTGCTACCTGAGCCTGGGCGAGATCAAGCGCTCCAGCCCCCTGTTCGGCAGCATCGAGAATCCGGACATCCTGCTCCACGAGAACCCGAGCTGGCCCGATACCTTCGTCTGCGATGTCCGGCAGCGGAGCTGGTCGACGCTGATCCTGGAACGCGCCATACCGGCCATCGTCGCGCGCGGCTTCAAGGGCCTCTTCTTCGATACCCTCGATACGCCTCCCCACCTCGAACAGCTCGATCCGGACCGCCATGCGGGCATGCGCCTCGCCGCGATCGACCTCGTTCGCGCGATCCGGCGCGCGTTTCCCGATCTGACCCTGCTCATGAACCGCGGCTACGCCCTCCTGCCCGAGATCAAGCGCGAGGTCGACGGCGTCGTGGCGGAAAGCCTGCTGACGACCTTCGATTTCAGCACGAAACAATACAGATGGGTCGAACCCGACCAGCTGATCTATCACATGCAGGCGCTGGACGCGTTGCGGAGCGAAATGCCGACCCTGCCGATACTCAGTCTGGATTACTGGAACGGATCCGATGCGGCGACGATCCGCGAGATCTACGCGCGGGAGCGCGACCTGAACCACTGTCCCTTCGTCTCGGAAATCCTCCTCGACCGGATCGTTCCGGAGCCGCCGCCCTGCCCGTGCCGGCAGGCCGGGGAGTAGGCGTCCGTCGCATCCCCCCCTCGCCTGCCGCCGACCCGGGCCGCGTCGTCGCAACGGCATGTCCTGCGGCGCCCTCACTCGAAGGAATTACTTCCAGAGATCATGTCGAAAGCCTCGAGTTGTCATCGCTTCTCGCTGTCGGGCCGGTCGATAAAAGTCTATGATCAGTCCGGTTTTCACAATCGCCAGTCGAGACCGGGCATGACAGCCTGCTTCGTGTGACGGGAGCGGCGGTCGAGGCTCGGTGCCGCCCGATCGGGAGGCGCGGCCGGGACGGGGCGAGGGGTCGGAACGGGGCGGAAGGCGAATGCGCGTTCGGTACCTCCTGTGCCTGTGTGTCGGCCTCGCCGGCGCCTCCGGCTACCTGATGTTCCCGACCGCCGAGGAGCAGCTCGCCATGCTGGCCCGGGACGGCCGCAGCAGCGAGGCGGCGGGACGGTTGTCGGAGCTGCTGGCCCTGGCACAGCACGATCCGTCCCTGATGGCGGCGGCGGCGCGCGTGCACGAGCGATCGGGCCGCTACAAGCGCGCGGCCGAGCTGCTCGAGCATTATGTCGAGCGACATCCGGCCGACACACGCGCGCTCGACTGGCTCGCCTCCCTCTACCAGGCCGCGAAGGATCCGGCCGGCGCCACCCGGGCCCTCGCGAAGGCCGTCGAGATCGAGCCGACCCGTACGCGCCTGTCCGCCCTCCTCGATCTCTACCGCCTGCAGGAGCGGCCGGACGAGGAACGCGCACTCCTGAAGGCGACGACCGATCCCGGGCTCCTGCGCCCGGTCGACGTCGAGCGGTTCGGGGTGTTGCTGTCCTGGGCGGGCGAGCAGGAGGCTGCCGTGACGACCTTGCGGCGCGCGGACGCCCTGCTGCCGGCGGAGAGCGAGGTCGGTCGCTTCGTGCTCTTCGACATCCTGATGACGCTCGGGCTTCACGACGAGGCGGCGGAGCGGGCGGATCGCTGGGTCGAGGGCTGGCGCGACAAGCCCTGGCTCGGCGTGCACGTCACCCGCTCGATGGCGCGGAGGGGCGACCACGCCCGGGCCGTGGCTCTCGGGAGGCGGGTGATCGATGCCCAATCCGGCATCCGGTTCTATCTCGCGCGCGTGATCGCGCAGGACGGCAACCGCCCGGTGGCGAACGCTCTCCTGGCGAGCTGGCCGGCCGGCGGCGTCGAACCGCCGGCCGACGAAATCGCGCAATATCTCGCGGCGGCCGAAGCCGTGGGCGACGTTCCGGCGCTCTGGCGCAAGGTCTGGACGATCCTGGGCGAGCCGGCCTGGCTCGAGGCCCATGTCGCCCTCGCCGAGGCGCTCGTGCAGCGGCAGGGCTTCGGCGTGATCGCCCCGATCCGGCCGAAGCTCTCCTGGGAGGCGCTGCGGCGGCGGCCGCTCTTCGGGGCCCGTCTGCTGCTCCGTGAGGGCAACCCGATCCTGGCGAGCCGCCTGCTTTCGGGCGTGACGCTCGCCTCCCTGGCGCCGCCGGCGCAGCTGGAATGGGCCGCTTTGCTCACCGAGGCGCTGGGTGACAGGCGGGCGCTGGCCATCCTGTCCGACCTCGGACGCCGCCGCCTCCTGCCGGCCCATCTCGCGCCCGTGCGAGCGCGCCTGGCCGCCGGCCTCGGTGACGTGCCGGAGCACGCCCGCGCGATGAGCGAGCTTCGCCGCCTGGCGCAGGCGCCGGCCGGTCCGCCGCGGATCCCCTGACCGCCGCGGCCGGGCGCGGCCGCACGGCATTCTTGATCGTCACAACGGGAGCAGGCCGATGATCGTGTCTCGTACCAAGCAGCTGGCGCTGGGCGCACTCGGTTTCGCCGCGGCGCTCGTCGCGATCCCCGCATCGGCCGGCGACGGGGCGATGCTCAGGATCGGCGACAAGCTCAAGATCACCGTCTTCGAGACCATGGACATCCCGAATCCGGGCGCGGGCGAGAAGGGAGCGGAGGCCGCCGCCGTCACGCAGGCCTTCTACCAGCGCATCGACCTGTCGGGAGAGTACCAGGTCGAGCCGGGCGGCATGATCGCCATTCCGCTCTTCGGGGCGATCCAGGCGTCCGGCAAGACCCTGGAGGCGGTGAGGAGCGATCTCGGCGCCGCCTTCGAGAAGACGTTCGGGCGTCGGGGCGGCATCACCGTCGGCGTGACGCAGCGGGCGCCGGTCTTCGTGGCCGGCGCCGTGCGGGCGCCCGGCGCCTTTCCGTATACGAGCGGCATGATCGTCATCCAGGCCGTCGCGCTCGCCGGGGGCCTCGAGAAGGACAGCGTGAACGCGGCGCAGGCCGTCGAGGTCATGCGGGAGTTCGAGCGCCGGGCCGCCATTCGCGACCGCCTGAAGAATGCCCTCGCGCGCAAGGCCGCGCTCCTCGACCGCCAGGGCAATGGCGGCGCCAACCCGGCCCTGGGCCGGCTCCTCGCCCTGGCCCCCGACGGCGAGGTCTCCACGCTGCTCGCGGCGGCCGGCAAGGTCGCCCGCCTGGAGGCGGACCTCTCCGCGCGGGAGGACGGCACCCGGCGCAACGCCGTCGAGGCCGCGGCCACGGAGGCGGAGCTGCTGCGCAAGCGCCACGCCGCCTTCGTGGCGCAGCTCAACGCGCGGGGCGAGCGGCTCAAGATGATGGAGGCGCTCTACGCCCGCCAGATGGTGGAGAGCGAGCGGGTGGCCGACATCCGGCGCGACTTCATCGACATGGAGGCCCGCAAGCGGGAGTTCGAGGTCGGCGTCATGCAGGCCGAGTTCCGGCAGGGGGTCGCGAAGGATGCGACCGATCAGGCCAGCGTCCGCCAGAAGCTGTCGCTGGAGAAGGAGGTCGCGGTCCTCGACGTCGAGATCGCGGCGGCCGAGCAGTCCCTGGCGACGTCCCTCAACGTCGTGGCGACGTTCGGCATCGGCCTGGGCGATGCGACGACGCAGTACCAGATCGTCCGCATGGGCCCGGCCGGCGCCCAGATCGTGACGGCGGAGGAGACGGACTCGCTGGAGCCGGGCGACGTCGTCAAGGTCATGACGGCGCGCAGCACCGGCAAGTCGGAGCGGATCAAGGCCGCCGCGCGGTAGGGCGCGCCTCGGCGGCGCCGGGGCCGGGTCGTCGCGGAGCCCGATCCTGCGAAACCCACGGCGCGGGTCCGATGGCGGGCCCCGCTCGAGGGGATGCACCGGCCCGCGGCGGCTCCCGCGATGCCGGCGACCCGGCGCGGCTCTCAGCCCATGCCGAAGACGTCCTCGCCGGTGAGGAGCGTCAGATCCGCCTCCATGCCGGCGCCCTGCAGCGCGCGTATCAGGGCCGCACCGTCCGGTTGCGCGAGAAGTCCATCGGTGCGGGCGTCGCCGATGATCCGGTCGCCGGCATCGGGTGCGGTGCTTCCGGTCGAGGAACCATCGGGCACGGGAGGCTCGGGAACCGAGAGCAGGACGGCCGCAGGGTCGGGCGCGGCCTGATTCGCCGGGGGGCCGGAACCGACGATTCCGGCCGCGGTGACGGCATCGCCGCCCGATCTCCGCAGGATGGCGCGCCCGTTCAGTACCGCGATGAAGCGGCCTCCTATCCCCGCCAGCGGCTTGTCGTCGGACGTGCCGTCGACCGGGTTCGGGTCGGCTCCCGGATCGGTCGCGGGCGGTGCCGACGGTGCGAGGGGCTGCTGCGCGAGGCCGTCGTCGTGCATGACCTGGCCGGGCCGGACGCCGTCCAGGGAGACGCCCTTGAGGTCGAGGCGGGCGATGTAGCTGCCCATGCCGGCGGCATCGGCCTTGGCCTGCACGTCGGCGATCGCCGCGGCCCCGCTGACATACTCGATCGCGATCACGTCCTTGCCGGCCGTCTGTGCGAGCTTCAGGTAGTCCAGGCTCGTCCGGGTCGCGGCCGTCGACCGGCGTGCCGACCCATCGCTGTCGTAGAAGAGATTTTCCTTGAACAAGCCGTCGATGCTGGCAAGGTATCTTCGATCCGTCAGCAGCTCCTCGCCGCCGTTGACCCATATCTTGAACGTCGGGACCTTCGCTTTCGCGTAGGCACTCAAGTCCTGGATGAGGATTTTCATCGCTCCGGCGGCGTCGCCTCCGGGCGCGTTCCGCTCGGCCCACGGCAGCTGGAACTCGTCGACCACGTCGAAATACGCCCCGTCGTAGCCGGCCGCCAGCATCTTGTCGATCTCGGTCTTCGCCACCGACTTCCACTCGTCGGTCCAGTACTTGACCTCGTAGTTTCCCGGCCAGTTCGGATCAACCGGGCCGATGGCAGATTTGGGGATCGTGCTCCAGTACGATCGATAGTTCTCCGCCTCACCGATGCTGAAATACCCGAGCAGCAATGCCCCGCCCGGCCCGCCGCCCATCTGCCTGACCTGCTCCGAGCCGAACAGCCGACCGTTGTCGTCGTAGATCTCGACGACTTTCACGTCGAAGGGTGCCGCCGCGACCTGGGCGGGGTCGACCCCCTGGAGCACGTAGAGTCCGGTCTTCATCGACATCCTCCCTGTCGTGACGGGACGCGCGGGCGCTGCGCCTCCTGACGAGGCACGGCAGCCGGCAGAGAACGATCCCTCGGTCGAAGGGGCATCTCGGGGTCGATCCGGAGAACCGCCGGTGCGGGGCACGGGAGCTGCGGCACCCGCATCGGCACATCCCGTCCTAATGCCCGAAATGTCGGAACCAGCCCTTCATCATGCCGTACTCGACGATCTTGGCGCGGCTGCGCACGCCCAATTTCGCGCTGGCGCGCCGCTTATGCGTCTCGACCGAGCGCGGATTGATGCCGAGCTTGTCGGCGATCTCCTTGGCGGTGAAGCCGAGCGCGATGAGACGCAGGACCTCCTCTTCGCGTGGGGCGAGCACCCTGATCTGGATCGCGCCGGCGGGCATCTCGCCGAGGCCGAGCGGCCAGAGCGCCTCGACGGGCATTCCGTCGATCGCGCCATCCAGGTAGACGCCGCCGGCATGCACCGACCGGATCGCGTGGACGAGGTCGCGGCTCGACGCGCGCTTGAGGACGTAACCGCGCGCACCGGTGACGAGCGCCTGATGAACGACGTAGCGGCTCGAGAACGGGCTCACGACGATGACGGGAACGGGCAGGCCTTCCTGCTTGGCGAATTGCAGGAAGTCGAGGGCGGTCGCATCGCTCGAGCCGGAATCGTGCAGCAGGACATCGGACGACGTGGTCTCGACGAGGTTCATCACGTCGCCCTGCGAGGTGCCCCGACCGACGACGCGGATGTCGCTCTCCTGCGAGAGGAGGCACGCGAGCGCCTCCAGGATCAGGCTTTGATCTCCCACGAGCAGGACCCTGATGCATTTCTGCACTTGTTCGACCATCTGACGTTCCGCCCGTCGCTGCAGCTTCGCCTCATCCCAATGCCCGCCCCATTCAAACACCATGCAACATTGATGGGCGAGCACGTGCAGCTTATATTTTTATGTATTTCAGAATATCATGCCGAAAACCAAATTGACGATCAGATGGACGGCGGATCGGAGCAACCTCCTGCCACCGCATCATCCCGTCCTCGGTCCGGGGGCGGAGCGGTTCCCGGACCGACGCTCACGCCGCGACCCTGCCCAGGGCGCTGACGACGTCGTCGACGACCCGGACCACGAGGTCGCGGTCGTCGCCCTCGGCCATCACCCGGATCACCGGCTCGGTGCCGGAGGGACGGATCACCAGGCGCCCGCCCTCCCCCAGAC
>NZ_LABZ01000301.1 GCF_001043955.1 Methylobacterium tarhaniae
GCGCCGCACCCGCTGGACGAGGTAGCGCAGATGGGCCGGCGTGCCGCTGATCTCGAGATAGGAGATGCAGATCATCCGCGCGGCGGCCGCATCGAGCGAGCCGATCTCGGCCCGCGACACCGCCTCGAACGGCACCACCCGCGTGCCGAAGCCGTGCTTCGCCAGGAGCTGGGCCAGCATCATCGAGGCGGCCTCGTCCAGCGGTCCGCGGCCGGCGACGCAGAGCACGGCGCCCTCGCGCGTCCACTCCTCCGGCAGCTGGTCGGGGGCCGGGGCGTCCGGCACCGCCGGGGCGGCCTCGCAGGGCACCTCCTCGTCCTGGCGGCCCGACAGGAGGCGGCCGGCGAGGGTCGGGCGCGTGGCCGGCGCCACGTCGTCCCGGTCGGCCAAGTCCTCGATCAGCTCGGCGATGCCGACGCGGATGCGCTCGAGCTGGCTCTCGGTCAGCACGCCGCGGCGGGCATCCGTCGCGGCGAGCTGGAGGCCCTTGAGCGCCACCTCGTCGTAGTAGGAGGAGAGCGAGCACTGGGCGAGGATGGCTTCCGCCAGCTCCTGCGCCTCGTCCGGGTCGTCGGCCAGCATGCGCTGGTAGAAATTCTCGACCGGGGTCAGGGCCGGGCGGTCGCCGAACAGCACGTCGAGGAATTCGAGCTTGTCGACGTGGCGGCCGAGCACGACGAGGCAGACGGTGAGCGGCGTCGAGAGCAGGAGCCCGACCGGGCCCCACAGCCAGGTCCAGAACAGGGCCGAGACCAGCACCGCGAAGGGCGACAGCCCGGTCGAGTGACCATAGACCAGCGGCTCGATGAACTGGCCGACCAGGGGTTCGAGCACGATGAACAGGGCGGCGGTCGCCAGCACCATGTTCCAGCCCGGATCCACGGCGGCAGCCAGCATCAGCGGCAGCAGGGCCGACAGGAAGGCCCCGATATAGGGCACGAAGCGCATCAGCGCGGTGAAGATGCCCCACAGGATCGGGTTCGGCACGCCGATCAGCCACAGCCCGATGCCGATGGTGAGGCCGAACCCGGCATTGAGCCCGAGCTGGACCAGGAAGAACCGGCTCAGGCGCCGCGCCGCGTCGTCCATCGCCACGGTGGTGCGGTGGAGGTCGCTGGAGCCGACGAGGCGGATCATCCGGTCGCGCAGGTCCTCCCGCTGGACCAGGATGAAGATCAGCACCACGAAGACGATGCCGAGGGTGGCGAGCGGCGAAACGACGGGCGCCAGCACCTTCTCGGCCAGTTCCACCGGGCTGGGCTCGCGGTCGCGCATCTCGACCAGCACCGGCTTGTCGGGATTCTGCACCGCGGGCGGCGGAGCGCGCTTGCCCGGATCCGGCTTCTGCTCGGGCTTCTGCTCGGGCGCGCCGGCCTGCTGGATCTGGTGGTTGATGCTGCGCAGGTAGCCGGCGAGGTCGCCGAGCGGCCCGGCCTTCAGGTTCTCGGCCTTCTGGGCGATGGTGCGCTGGTAGCGCGGCAGGCCGGTCGAGAGGTCGGCGACCTGCATGCCGATGAGCCCGCCGAGGCCCGCCACCACCGCGAGCAGCAGCAGCACCGCGACGCCCACGGACGGGATCCGCCCGAGCCGGAGCTTGCGCAGGAGCGCCACCAGCGGGCCGATGACGAAGCTCAGCAGCACCGCGATGGCGATCGGGATCAGGATCTCGCGGCCGAAATACAGGGCCGCCACGATCACCGCCGCGATGACCAGCGGCGCCGCGAGTCCGTCGCCCGGAGTCTCGGCGGCCTGGACCCGGGCCGGCTTCATCGGAAAGATCCGCCTGCGATCGTCTCGCCCATCCGCCATGCGACGTCCACTCGCTCGCGCGCGGCGCACGCCCTCTCGCCACGCTTCCACGGGGGAGGAACGGAGCGGGCGGCGAAACGATCCGCCGGTGACCCTGGGCCATGCTCGCGAAAACGTGTGGGGCCTACTCGATCCGCACCATCACGCTGTCGCTGGCGCCGGTCGCGTCGAGCACCGAGATGCGCACGAAGCCGGCACCGTCGGGCTGCCACTCGGCCTGGCGCCGATCCGATTCGGTCACCGGCAGGCCGCCGACGAGCCAGGTGAGGGGCAGGGTGCCGCCGTGCGCCTTGAGGGCGAGGCCGGCCGGCGTCCCACCTTCCACCCCGAGGTCGATCCGCGCCCCATCCGGCGGGTAGGCGATGCGCAGGCGGTCGGCGGGGCCTCCGTCCCGGCGTAAGGAGCGCAACGGCGGCGGCAGGGTGCTCGTCGTCGCCACCAGGGCATCGCGGGGGCGCGGCACCGGCTCCGGATCGCCGCCGAGGCGCGCGAAGGCATCGAACAGCAGCGGCGCGGCGGCGATGCGCCCGACCAGGCCCGGCACCCCGGCCCCGTCCGGCCGCCCGAGCCACACCGCCACCGTGGTCCGGCGGTCGAACCCCACCGCCCAGGCGTCGCGGTAACCGTAGGACGTGCCGGTCTTGTAGGCGATCCGGTTCGGCAGGGCGCTCTCGGGCGGGGGCGTGCCCCGCAGGGTATCGGCGACGTACCAGGCCGCCACCGGCTCCGCGATGCGCGGCAGGACCGCCGCCTCGGCCGGGACGTCGAGGCGCCGCCTCAAGCCCGGCACCTCGCCGCCGCGGGCGAGCCCGGCATAGAGCCGGGCAAGGTCGGCGAGCGTGATCCCGAGGCCCCCGAGCGCCACCGGCAGGCCGGGCGCGGCATCCTTGGGCAGCACGATGCCGGCGCCGGAGGCGCGCAGGCGGGCGATGAAGCGGGCCGGGCCCACCCGCTCCATCAGCTCCACCGCCGGCACGTTGAGGGAGAGCTGGAGCGCGCGCCTGGCCGTCACCGTGCCCTGGAAGGTGAGGTCGAAATTCTCCGGCGCATAAGAAGCGCCGAACCGGGACGGACGGTCCTCGATCAGGGTCTCGGGATGGGCGAGGCCGGATTCGAACGCCATGGCGTAGACGAAGGGCTTGAGCGCCGAACCCGGTGAGCGCAAGGCCCCCGTCATGTCGATGGCGCCCGAGCGCGTGGCATCGAGATAGCCGGCGCTGCCCACCTGGGCCCGCACCTCGCCGGTGGCGTTGTCGATGACGAGGAGCGCCGCCGACAGGCCGGGCCCGAGGGCCGCCGCCCGCTCGGCCACCAGCGGTTCGAGCCGGGCTTGAAGCCGCGCGTCGAGGGTGAGCCGGTGCACGGCCCGTCCCGGCTCCTGCGCCAGAGCCGCCTCGGCGGCGTGGGGCCCGAGCATCGGGAAGGGCTTTCGCCCGTGCGGCACCGGCTCGGCCTTGGCGGCATTTGCCTCCGCCGCCGGCACCACGCCGCGGGCGGCCGCGATGTCGAGCACCCGGTCGCGGGCCCGGCGGGCGGCGTCCGGGAACCGGTCGGGCCGCCGCCCCTCCGGCGCCTGCGGCAGCGCCACCAGCAGGGCGGCCTCGGCGAGCGTGAGGCGCGCCGGCTCGCGCCCGAAATAGGCGAGGCTCGCCGCCCGCAAGCCCTCGACCGGCCCGCCATAGGGGGCAAGCGCCAGGTAGAGCCGTAAGACCCCGTCCTTGCCGAGGCGCCGCTCCAGGTCGATCGCCCGGGCGATCTGGCGCAGCTTGGCGTTGAGCGAGCGCTCGCCCCGCGGCTCGACGAGGCGCGCCACCTGCATCGACAGGGTCGAGGCCCCCGACACGATCCGCCCCGCCGCGAGCCATTGCCCGGCGGCGCGCAGGAGCGCCCTCGCGTCGACGCCCGGATGCGCCCGGAAGCGCCGGTCCTCGTAGGCGGTCAGCATGGCGAGGAAGCGGGGATAGACGGCGTCAGGCTCCAGCGGCAGCCGCCAGCGGCCATCCGCGGTGGCGAAGGGGCGCAGGAGGGTGCCGGCCCGGTCGAGGACGACGGTGGAACGGGCATTCGCCGCGGCGAGGTCGAGGGGAGGGAGGTGGGCGAGGGTGGACCACAGCCAGGCGGTGGCCGCGAGGGACAGGCCGGCCGCGAGGCTGCCGACGGCCAGGACGACGCGGGGGGTCCTCCGTGTCGTGCATGCTCCCATCCCGGGCCTCGTCCTGCGGTCGGCTCCGACCGATCCTGCCGCACTTCGCGGGCGGGAGCGAGACGGCATCCGGACGGTCCCGTCCGATTCTCGTCCCACAGGTCCGCCCGGCAGGCGCCCGTGGTTCCTTCGCTCACGCTCCCGTCTCGGCGGACGCCTTCCCGGTCAAACCCGTCCTGCCTCTGCGCCCGACGACGCGCGACGCGCCATTGACCAGCATGATCAGCACGCCGCCGACGAGGAGGCCGACGAGGCCCGACGCCGCGGCCGTCACCAGCCACTCGATGACGCCCCTGGCCGACGGAAGCAGCGCCCCCAGGCTCGCCGCGGCGGCGTGCGCCGCGTGCGCCGGGGCCGAGAGGCCGTAGCCTTCGAGGCCGTGCACCAGGATGCCGCCGCCGACCCAGACCATCGCCGCCGTGCCGACGATCGCGAGGAGCTTGAGCAGGAGCGGCATGCCCTTGACCACGCCGCGGCCGATCCCCCGGACGAGGGGGCCGAAGGGCGGTCCCGCCTTGCTCTGGGCGAGGGCGAGCCCGGCATCGTCGGCCTTCACGATGAGCGCGACGACGCCGTAGACCGCCACGGTGATGCCGACGCCGACGATCGCCAGGATCGCCGCCTTCATCCACACGCTGCCCTCCGGCAGGCCGGCGAGGGTGATGGCCATGATCTCGGCCGACAGGATGAAGTCGGTCTTGATGGCGCCCGCCACGCGGCGTTCCTCCAGGGCCGGGTCGTGTCCCGTGCCGGCCTGGTGCTGCTCCTCGTCCCCGTGGGAGCGATGCGGGACCAGGGCCTCGTAGACCTTCTCGGCGCCCTCGTAGCAGAGATAGGCGCCGCCCAGCATCAGGAGCGGGGTGATCGCCCACGGGGCGAAGGCGCTCAGCGCGAGGGCACCCGGGAGCAGGAACAGCAGCTTGTTGCGCAGCGATCCGAGCGCGATCTTGCCGACGATCGGCAACTCGCGCTCGGCCGCGAAGCCGACGACGTAGCGCGGCGTCACGGCCGCGTCGTCGATGACGACGCCGGCGGCCTTCGTCCCGGCTCTCGCGGCTTGCGCGGCGACGTCGTCGAGGGAGGCCGCCGCGCTCCTGACCATGAACGCAACGTCGTCCAGCAGGGCCAACAATCCAACGCTCACGGATCCCCCCAGCCCATCACAGCTTCGCTGAAACGAGCCAGCGCGTCTTTGGCTCCGCGTCGCGATCCATTCGGCCGCCTGTCCTCACAGGAACGGTGCCGGATCCTTCGGGTCGCGCGCCGGCTTCACGTCGCGCCGGTTCCACCAGCCGCCGCCGAGCGCCTGGAACAGGGCCGCGGTGTCGGCATACTGGTTCGCCTGCGCCTGAGCCTGCGTCACCACCGCCTGGAGGTAGGCCGACTGGGTGATGAGCAGCGAGGCGCTGCTGACGGCGCCGAGGCCGAACTGCTTGCGCACCAGCTCCACGCTCTGCCGGCTCGCCCTGACGGCGGCGTTGGCGGCGGCCACCGCGCGGCCGTCGGCCTGGAGGGCGCGCAACGCATCGGCCACGTTCTGGTAGGCGCCGATGACGGTGGCGCGGTACTGCGCCTGGGCCTGGACCAGATTCTCCTCTGCCGCCTGCTGGCGCCGGAAGAGGGTGCCGGCGTCGAAGAGCGGCTGGGCCACGGCGCCGGCGACGGTCCAGAGGCTGGCGGCCGGGTTGAGGAGCGCCGCGAAGTTGGTGGCGCTGGCGCCGACCGCGCCCGAGAGGGTGAATTGCGGCAGGCGGTTGGCCAATGCGACGCCGACCTGGGCGCTTGCCGCGTGGACCGCGGCTTCCGCCGCCTTCACGTCCGGGCGCTGCTCGATCAGGCGCGAGGGCAGGCTCACCGGCAGGGAGCGGGGCAGGTGCAGCGAGGCGAGGGTGAAGGTCTGGCTCACCTCCTCGCTCGGGAAGCGGCCGGCGAGCGCCGTCAGGAGGTTGCGCTGCTGCGACAGCGCCCGCTGCAACGGCGGCAGCAATTGCTGCGACTGGGCCAATAGCGCGGTCTGCTGCACCACGTCGGCGCCCGCGACCTGGCCGGCATCGGACTGCTTGGTGATCAGGGTCAGAAGGTCGGTCTGGGCCTGGATCACCTTCTCGGTCGCGGCGATCTGGGCCCGCAGCGAGGCCTCCTGGATCGCCGCCGCGACGACGTTGGAGGTCAGCGTCAGATAGGCCGCTTCCAGCTGCCAGAGCTGTCCCTCCTCCTGCGCCGCCTGCGATTCGAGCGCCCGGCGGGTGCCGCCGAACACGTCGGGGGCGAAGCTCACCGTCACCTGCGGGGTGACGAGGCTGTAGAGCAGCGCGTTGTTGTTGAGCGGCGATTGCAGGTCGCCGCCCGGGGCCTTGTTGTACGAGGATTGGGCGTTGAACCCGACCTGCGGGAACAATGCTCCGCGCTGCGCCTCGGTGGTGGCCCGCGCCGCCCGGAGCGAGGCCTGGGCGGCTTCCAGGTTCGGGTTGCGGGCGAGCGCCTCCGCCACCAGGCTGTCGAGGGCCTTGGAGCGGAAGAGCGCCCACCACTCGCCCGGCACGTCGCGCCCTGGCGCGAAGCTCTGGCCGATCGCGCCGCCCCGGCGGTCGTCGGCGCTCAGGCCGGGATCCCGCAGGCCCTCCTTGGTGTAGCGGGTCACCGGCGGCGGCGTCGCGCCCTGGAAGTCGGGCCCGACCATGCAGGCCGAGGCCGAGGTGGCGGCGAGCGCCGCCGCCAGGATGCGGGCCGCGGTGCGCGCGGTCGGACGCGGCGCGGCGCGGCCCGGCTCCGGCTCGCCGGCGGCGTCATCCGCGACCCGTCCGCCGGCATCCTGGCTGCCCGCACCCATGCCCCCCGCACCCATGCCC
>NZ_LABZ01000302.1 GCF_001043955.1 Methylobacterium tarhaniae
ACGTCCCACACGACGACGAGCCCGGGCGCGACCGGCGGAGGGGCCGCGATCACGGCCCTTTCCAGCTCCCGGGTCGCAGGCGCCTTCGGCTTCGGCGGGTCGCGCACGATCCCGGCGCGGTCGTCGTCGAGCTGGCTGAGATCCGCGAGATCGACCGGCGGCAGGGGGGCCTCGTCCTCGTCGGGGTCGTGCTTGTCGTGAGGGCCCGCCTCGATCCCCTCCTGGACGACGCCCAGGATGTGTACAAGCCCGCGCAGGGCCCCCTCAGTCAAGGCAAGCTGAAAATGCCGGCTTTCCGGAATATATTCAACCTTCCTCGCGTTTGTCTTGTTGGTGGAAGCCCCGATATAGTCTATCATGGACCGCATCAGCCCATATGTGATGATGTCAGGGTAGGTCGTGATATTCCTTTCTCGCCAATATTCGAGGCACAGGCCCGCGCATCGAGCCGCGGCGCGTTGGCAGCCGACAGCCGCGAGCCAAACGGCGATCCGCTCCGAGGCGTCCTCGACGAGCTTCAAGGTCTCGCGCAGCATCGGCTCGTCGCCGCCCGCGGAGCGCTCGATCGCGCCCAGGCACGAGCGCTCGGCGACCCGCAGCGTGATCAGGCCTGGCTCGTCGCGCACGGCCTGCAGGCTGGCACGCAGGCGCCACGGCAGCTTGTGAGGGCTATTGGAGGAGAGGATCGGATCCAAGTAATTGTGGACGTCGTTGCGGTAATCAGAGTGCGGGAACTCCACTCCGGACAGCAATTCCAGGGTGGAGACCGGCTCGTACTTGTCCCACTTCCGGGGCTTTGTGTAGATGTCGTACTGCCTGCGCACCACCATGACGCAGTTCTTGCGCACGCGCGCGAAGTGGTCGGTCATCTTCGACATGAGGGGATCTCGCTGAAACGGGGGACGCGAATGGGCGCCGAGCCGGATCGGGCTCAGGCGGCGGTCGGTTTCCGTTTCGAGATCCGGGTCATGGAGGGCTCCTCAACGCCTTGGAGAATACACACGCCGAGCGCGGCCCGCAAGAGTTCGCGAAGCGTTCGTCGCCGCGATAGTTGACGAATCCCTGGCCGGACGCCTCACGCCGAAGATGTGATCTCCTGCTGGCGGAGCAGATACTCTCGCTCTACAGGCATATGTTGCATCTTTGCCTCTGTGCGAATCCGGGATCGGTGCGACCCTCGATGCAGGTCGCCGGGCGCGTAAGGGCCCTCCGTCGCCGAGCATTCCGCTTGACGGTGACACGGCCTCAAAGCGGGCGGGTTCGGCAGCCCGCGGGGGAGGTTCGCTCTCGCCCCCAGCCGCCACAGGAGGGTCAAGTGGAGATCGAGCAGGTCGCCGAGCTGGCGCGCACCGTCGCTGCGCTGACCCAAAGGCATCAGGACTTCTTCAACGGTCTGGTCGCCGACGAGCGCGCCAAGTCCGCCCAGGCGGAGACAATCGCCAGGCTGTGGGCGATGTCCGACGTAGCGGTCGTTAATGCCGCTGCGACCGTCCACGGGAATGGCATCAACCCGGAAGCTTTGAAGGCTCTGGCGATCCTCCGGGAGGCCGGCTTCGTGCGGGAAGTCCAGGTCCCGGCCTTCCTAGAGGGTATCGTCTACAACAAGGGCGACCGCGTCATGGTGCGGGGGCGGATCTACGAGTGCCTCTCCGACTGCGTAACGGGCTTCTACCGATGCGAGGGCGACCCGACCGTTGAGGTGCCTCGACTGACGACGCCCAACTGGCAGGCTGTCGGGGCATAGCCATGGGCAAGCTCCACCACATCTGGGTCCGCCGCGCCCATGGGCTGCCCATGCCGCTGCCGCCCAAGCCGAAGCGCCCGCTCGGGCCGCCGGTGATCCTCTACTGGGGTGACGCCCCGATTCGGATGCGGTCCGACATCGAGAAGGCCAACCTCACGTGGGAGGGGTTCCTCGACATCATGGCGGGCGAGGAGGCCGAAGCGACCATGCGGTCTGAGCTCCCCATGGGCGCGCGCGGGGCCGACGCCGTCAGGAAGCTGACCCTGGAGCACGAGCGGCCCGTTGTGATGCGGGATTACTGGGCCCGCGTCCGCGTGGCCATGGAGCGCGAGAGCGAGCACGAGCGCCGAAGGTGGGAGGCCCTGGTCGGCATCGAGAGCGCCCGCCTCGCCCGGATCGCCGGGCCACCTTCCTTCCTCAGCCGCTTCTTCGGGAGAGCAGCATGACCGAGTACCGCTTCGTCCTCTGGCACGACGCGCTCCACATGGCCAAGATCGTCAACCAAGGCGAAGGCGCCGTCGCGATGACGCCAGGGACCGTCACGCCGTTCGCCGTCGGCAACCCAAAGCTGCAGCTGCTCGACGCAATCCCGCTCGCCTGCGCGGACACCGCCTTCGACATGGTCGCCCTAGCGCGCCGGGGCCTGCAGGCCC
>NZ_LABZ01000303.1 GCF_001043955.1 Methylobacterium tarhaniae
GATCGAGGGGCCGGTCTGGATCCAGCCGGGCCAGGCCGACGCTTCCGTCACGGTCGCCCTCGGCTACGGGCGGGCGATTCCCGATCAGCTGGCCGATGGGCTCGGCTACGACGCCTATCCGCTGCGCGCCAGCGCCACGCCCTGGCGCCTCGCCGAGGCGACACTGGCGAAGACCGGCCGCAGGTCACCGCCGGTCACGACGCAAGATCACGGCACGATGGAGGGGCACGATTTCGTGCGGGTGCAGGCGGTCGGCGCCACGACGCCCGTCGTCGCCCGTGAAGCCCTGCCCTCGCTCTATCCGCCCGCCCCGACCTCGCCCGGAGGGCGCTACGGCACCGAGCGCGCCTGGGGCATGGTGATCGACCTCGATGCCTGCATCGGCTGCAACGCCTGCGTCACCGCCTGCCAGTCCGAGAACAACATCCCGGTGGTCGGCAAGGAGGAAGTGGCCCTCGGCCGCTGGCTGCACTGGCTCCGGATCGACCGCTATTACGAGGGCGGGCTCGACGCCCCGAAAACCCACTTCATGCCGGTGCCCTGCATGCATTGCGAGCAGGCGCCCTGCGAGGTCGGCTGCCCGGTAGAGGCCACCGTCCACGACCGCGAGGGGCTGAACCTCATGGTCTATAACCGCTGCGTCGGCACGCGGGCCTGCTCCAGCTACTGTCCCTACAAGGTCCGGCGCTTCAACTACCTCGACTATTCCGGCGACACGGCGCCGGTGCAGCAGCAGCAGCGCAACCCGGAAGTGACCGTCCGGGCCCGCGGCGTGATGGAGAAATGCACCTACTGCGTCCAGCGCATCGCAGCAGGGCGGATCGAGTCGACGCGCGGAGACCACGCCCCGATCCCCGACGGCGCGGTCGAGACCGCCTGCCAGGGCGCCTGCCCGACCCGGGCCATCACCTTCGGCGACCTGCGCGATGCCGGGAGCCGGGTGGCCGCGGCCGCCGCCGATCCGCGCAATTACGGGCTGCTGGCGCAACTCAACACGAAGCCCCGCACCACCTACCTCGCCCGGCTGGTCGAGGAGGCCTCGGTCGAGGGCACCCCTGCCAAGCCCGGGAGCGCCCCGTGAGCGGCACCGTCACGCCCCTGCCGCCCCGGGCCGGCCTCCTCGGCCGTGGCGAGGATTTCGCCTCGATCGGCCGCGCCGTCACCGGGGCCTCGTCCCGCACCCGCTCGCGGGCGTGGTGGATCGCCTTCGCGGGGGCCTGCGGGCTGCTCGGCGTGTTCGCCGTCACCCTGTCCTGGCTGCTCATCGCGGGCGTCGGGATCTGGCACAACAACAACCCGGTCGTCTGGGCGCTCGACATCGTCGCCTACGATTGGTGGATCGGCATCGCCTGCGGCGCGCTCCTCACCTCCGCCACCTTGCGCCTCACCGGCGCGGCCTGGCGCTCCGGCATCGACCGCATCGCCGAGACGACCGCGATCCTGGCCGCGGCGGCGGCCGCCCTCTACCCGATCATCCATCTCGGGCGGCCCTGGGTGTTCTACTGGACCCTGCCCTACCCCAACACCCTGGCGCTCTGGCCGCAATTCCGCTCGCCGCTGGTCTGGGACGCCGTCGACATCGTCAGCTTCCTCGGGGTCTGCCTCGGCCTGTGGTATGTCGGCCTGCTGCCCGACTTCGCCGCCCTGCGCGACCGCGCCTTCGAGGCGGCCCTGGCGGAAGCCGACGAACGCGGCCGGTCCCGGCGGCTCACGCTCCTGAAGGCGCAGGCCTACGGCATCCTGGCCCTCGGCTGGCGCGGGGCATCGACCCATTGGGAGCGCTGGCTGATGGCCACCCGCACTCTCTCAGGCCTCGCCCTCGTCCTCGTCGTCTCGCTCCAGACCGGGGCCTCGGTGATGCTCGCCGGCACCGTCCTGCCGGGCTGGCACGACACGCTCCTGCCGGTGACGTTCCTCGCCGCCTCGCTGCTCTCGGGCGTCGGGGTCACCGCTTGCCTGACCGTGCTGGTGCGCCGGGCGCTCGGCCTCGAGGCGCTGATCACCGAGCGGCACCTCGCCCTGATGGCCCGGCTGATGCTGGGCCTGGGCCTCGCCTCGGCCTATTGCTACGCCACCGAGATCTTCGCGAGCCTCCTGCACGGCGACGCCTTCGACCGGGCGGTGCTGGTGCGCCGGCTCTCCGGCGCGCATGCCTGGGCGTTCTGGATCATCGTGGTCTTCGCCCTGCTGCCGGTGCAGCTGTTCTGGTTCACCGCCTTCCGCCGCTCCGGCCTCGCCGTGGCATTCGTCGGCCTCGCCGCCGCGATCGGCAGCTTCGGCGACCATTTCATGCTTCTGATCGTGACCCTGAGCCACGACTTCCTGCCCTCCTCGGCCCATCCCTATTCCATGGGCGCCTGGGGCCTTGCCACGCTCGCCGGCTCGGTCGGCCTGTTCCTCGCCCTGCTGCTGCTGGGGCTTCGCACCCTGCCGATGGTCTCGATCGCCGAGACGAGGCGGTTCGCCGAGCGCCACCCGGACGGGCGGCCGAGCGGCGAGCGGGCACCGACCCCGGCCGAGACGCAGGAGGCGCGGCTCTGGGGCGTGAGCGCCGAGTTCGACGATGCCGGTGCCCTGGCGGCCGCGGTGAGGGCCCTGAAGGAGCGCGATTTCAGCGCCCGGATCGAGACCTACGGTCCGGTGCCGATGCGCCGGGCCGCCGACGCCCTCGGGCGCCCGGCCGGGATCCTGCCGCTCCTCGCCCTCGGGGCGGCCCTCGCCGGGGGCCTCGCCTTCATGGCGCTATGCCTCTACGCCTCCGGCATCGACTACGTGTTCGATGTCGGCGGCCGGCCCCGCTTCTCCTGGCAGGCCTTCATGGTCCCGAGCGTGTCGTTCGGCACCCTCTGCGGCGGGCTGACGACGGTGCTGGCGCTGCTGTTCCAGAACCGCCTGCCGCGGCTCAACCACCCGGCCTTCGCGATTCCCGGCTTCACGCGGGCGAGCGAGGACCGCTTCTTCCTCGCCCTGGAGGCGGCAGGTCCCCGCTTCGATCCGGCCCGGATCGAGCGGGCGCTGGCGCGCCTGGCCGAGGGCCGGCCCCTGATGATCCGGAGGGTGCCGCTGTGACGCGCATCCTCGTGCCGCGGCTCGTCGCGCTCCTCCTTCCGCTGGCCCTCACGGCCTGCGACCGGGCCGACATGGTGAGCCAGCCCAAATCCAGGACCTGGGACAGCAACCCGTTCTTCCCGCAAGGCCAGACGATGCGTCTCCCCGCTCCCGGCAGCGTGCCGCGCGCCGCGCCCGACCAGCCGGTGCCGCAGCCGGCCTCCGCGAGCCCGGCCCTGCTGGCCCGGGGCCAGGAGCGCTACGAGGTCTTCTGCACGCCCTGCCACGGCGGTGCCGGCCTCGGCGACGGGATGATCGTGAAGCGCGGCTACCCGCGCCCGCCCTCCTTCGACGAGGCCCGCCTGCGGGAGGCGCCGGCCCGGGCCCTCTACGACGTCATCGGCAACGGCAAGGGCACCATGCTCTCCTACGCCGCCCAGGTGCCGCCGGCCGACCGCTGGGCTATCGTGGCGTATATCCGTGCGCTCCAGGTGAGCCAGGGTGCTTCGCTGGCGAGCCTGCCGGCGGAGGATCAGGCCAAGGTCGCGGCCGCGGGCCGTGCGAGCGCTTCGGGGGAGCAGAGATGAGCCGCCGCCCGATCTCCCTCGCCCTCGGCGCCGTCGCCCTGGCCGTCTGCGCGCTGGCCGGCGCCGCCGGCAGCCCGGTGATGCCGTCCTATCTCGCGGCCTGGCTGGTGCTGGTGGCGCTGCCGGTCGGCGCCCTGCCGCTGCTGATGGGCCTCGAACTCGCCGGCTTCGCCGCCGGCCCGATGGCCGCCTCCTTACGCCGCCTGCTCGGCCTCCTGCCGATCGCCGGCCTGCTGCTGCTGCCGGTGCTCCTGAACCTCGACGGCCTCTATTCGTGGGATCGGGGCGCCCCGCCGCGCACGCCGCTCGCGGCCGTGTGGTTCACGCCGGTCTTCTTCATCCTGCGCAGCCTCGCCTATCTGGCGATCTGGCTCTGGCTCGCGAACACCTTCCGGCGCCCGGCCGCCGAGCCCGGCAGCCCGGCGGCGGGCCGGCGCCGGAGCCGGGCGATCCTGGGGCTGATCCTCACCACCGTCACCGGCACGCTGGCGGCGGAGGACTGGGTGCAATCCGCCGATCCGGGCCTCGCCTCCACGGCCTTCGGCCTCCTGGTGATGACGATCCAGGCCGGCCTCGCCCTCTCGGCGGCGGCCCTGATCGCGGCGCGCGACTCCTCCGGCCGGCCCGGCCGCGACCAGCGCACCGCCGCCGCCTTCGCCGACCCGATCCTGGTGCTGCTGGCGATCTGGGGCTTCGTCCACGCGGCGCAGTACCTCACCGTGTGGTCGGCGAACCTCCCCGACGAGGCGCGCTGGTATCTCGCCCGCGACGGGGCCCTCGGCCGGCTCGGGCTCTGGGCCGGCATCGGCGTGATGGTGCTCTCGGTCCTCGTCCTGCTGCCGCGCCGCAATGCCGGCCGGCCGGCGCTGCTCGCCGGCAGCAGGGCGAGGACCGAGAGCATGTCTCTTTTACACATCTCCCAGCCCACGCGACACTACTAGAGCTCGTATGCCGTCTTCTTCTTGGATAAAAAAAGAATATGAGTACACAGGCAGATGTGGTGTCCCGGTGCGAGGCATGGATCATATAAACATT
>NZ_LABZ01000304.1 GCF_001043955.1 Methylobacterium tarhaniae
ACGATCGTGTGAGCACCGAAACGTCAGACCAGCATCATCCTACTCACGACCGGCTTCGAAGAAACCGACCCGCAGGGACGACGCCGTCCACGCTTCTCTTTCTCAGATGAACTTGTCAAAGAGCCGATCGGGCTGGAGCCAGATCTCATGCCTGAGAGAACGGAAAGCCGCGCCGGGTTGCCCTGGCCCTTGCTTCATCGTCTCTCGGGAAGTCCTGCGAGGCAGGCCGTTTGCTCGGCGCCCCGTCGGTGAGCGGCTGTCTAAGGGTAGCCGGCTCGCCTGTCAACACGGGCGGAACCCGAAGGCTTTCGGACGCGCCGAGGGGGGGGAGGGCAGGGGGACTGCCCGGCCCCGGCTGTCAGCATGCTTGAGCTGGGTAGGTCGCCACCGCTTTCACGCGGAGCGCATCAATATCCGTGTGCGCGGTCGACGGCGTGCGGGATCGGCTCGCCGCGCAGATGGGCGCGTACGCCCCGGATCACCTGGCGGGCGGCGCCTGCCGGCTGGGTCGCGCTCGCCACGTGCGGCGTCGCCATGATCAGGGGATGCGCGAGGAGCGGGTGGTCGGCCGCCGGCGGTTCCGTTGCCAGCACGTCGAGGACGGCGCCCGAGAGCCGGCCGCCGTCGAGGGCCGCGAGCAGGTCGCCCTCCTCCAGGTGGCCGCCGCGACCGGCATTCACCAGGCCGGCGCCTGCGGGGAGGCGGGCGAAGAGGTCGCGGTTCAGGAGGCCCCGCGTCGCCGGGGTGAGCGGCAGCAGGCAGACCAGGATGTCGGTGCCGGACAGGAAGGCGCCGAGTTGATCCTCGCCCGCGAAGGTCTCGATCCCGTCGAGCGTCTTCGGCGAGGCACTCCAGCCGCGGACCGGGAAGCCGAACCCGGTCACGGCCCGCGCCGCCGCCTGGCCGAGCACGCCGAGGCCCATGATGCCGACCCGCCGGTCCGCCGCCGGCCGCACCGGCTTCGGGGTCCAGCGCCCGGCGGCCTGCTCGGTCCGATAGAAGGGCAGGTCGCGGTGGAGCGCCAGCACCGCCATGACCACGTACTCGACCATCGAGGCGGTGAGGTTCGGATCGACCATCCGCACCACCTGCACCGTGTGCGGCAAGTCGTGGACGGGCAAGTGGTCGATGCCGGCGCCGATGCAGAACAGGGCTTCCAGCCGCGGCATCGCGCGGGCGAGGTCCGGCGGCGGAGTCCAGGCGACGAGGTAGGGCGCCTGCGCCGCCTCACCCTCGGGCGTCCAGTCGACGAGGCGCAGGTCCGGGGCCTCCCGGGCGAAGATGTCGTGCCAGACGGCGCCGCGGACCGGATCCGACTTGTAGGCGATGAGGGGCGTGGTCATGAAGGCCTCGGAGCGCGTGGAGCGGGACGGAGCGAGGTCGGCGGTGCGCCCCGACCATCGGGACGGCCGCGCCGATCGGCGCAACGTTACCCGCGCGCGATGCGTGGAAGACGCGGAATGCCGCGCGGGCCGCAGGCCGAATCGCCGCGAGACGTCAGCCCTTGGCAGCAGAGGCTGCTGCGGCGCGCGCCGTCCGGGAATCGCGGCCCGCGCGCCAGCCGCGGCACCGAACCGCGCCCTCCGGCATGACCTGCCGTGAGACGGGGATGAAAGCGCAGGATCGCGCCCTCGAAGGCCGGCACAACGGCGTTCCGCGACCGTCCCCACGCCGTAGTGTTTCCTAACGGCCGAACACTGCAGGGAGATCCCGATGGTCCGCCTCACCCCTAAATACATCACCTTCGATTGCTACGGCACGCTGATCTATTTCGAGATGGCGCCGGTCGCCCGCCGCCTCTACGCCGACCGGGTGTCGGCGGAGCGGATGGACGCCTTCGTGGACGATTTCTCCGCCTACCGCCTCGACGAGGTGCTGGGCCCGTGGAAGCCCTACAAGGACGTGGTCGCCAACGCGCTCATCCGCACCTGCACGCTCAACGGCATCGAGTACCGCGACAGCGACGCCGACGCGGTCTACGCTGCGGTGCCGACCTGGGGCCCGCATCCGGACGTGGTCGAGGGACTGGCCAAGGTTGCCAAGGAATTCCCTCTGGTGATCCTGTCGAACTCGATGAAGGACCTGATCCCGCATTCCGTCGCCAAGCTCGGCGCGCCGTTCCACGCCGCCTACACCGCGGAAGAGGCCCAGGCCTACAAGCCGCGCATGCAGGCCTTCGAGTACATGTTCGACCAGCTCGGCTGCGGCCCCGAGGACGTGCTGCACTGCTCGTCGAGCTTCCGCTACGACCTGATGACCGCGCACGACCTGCGCATCACCAACAAGGTGTGGGTCAATCGCGGCCACGAGCCGGCCAACCCCTATTACGGCTACCATGAGATCAAGGACATTCGCGGCCTGCCGGGCCTGCTCGGCCTGTGAGGGCGGGCGCCGCATCCATGCCGTGATCCGTCCGGCCTCCACGATCCGGCCCCGGCGGGGTCGCGGAGACCGGACGATCGGGGATCGAGGGCGGCGCGTCCCGATCCACCCCTGACCTGACGCCCCGAGGACGACCCATGTTCACCAAGGACCGCCTGCGAGACCCCGCGCTCCTGCGCTTCCAGGCCTTCATCGCCGGAGAGTGGCGCGATGCGGAATCCGGCGGCAGCTTAGCCGTGACCGACCCGGCGACGGGAGAGACCCTCGGCACCGTACCGGATTGCGGCGGGACGGAGACCCGGGCGGCGATCATGGCGGCGCAGGCCGCTTTTCCGGCCTGGCGCCGCACGCCGCCGGCGGAACGGGCCGCGATCCTCGAGCGCTGGAACGCCCTGATCCTCGAGAATGCCGACGACCTGGCGGCGATCATGACCGCCGAGCAGGGCAAGCCGCTGGCGGAGGCCCGCGGCGAGGTCGCCTACGGGGCGAGCTTCGTGAAGTGGTTCGCCGAGGAGGCACGCCGCATCACCGGCGACGTGTTCACCGCGCCGGTCGGCGATCGCCGGGTGCTGGTGCTCAAGGAGCCGGTCGGCGTCTGCGCGGCGATCACGCCGTGGAACTTCCCGATCGCGATGATCACCCGCAAGGTGGCGCCGGCCTTCGCCGCCGGCTGCCCGATCGTGGTCAAGCCCGCCGACCTGACGCCGTTCTCGGCCCTGGCACTCGCGGTGCTGGCCGAGCGGGCCGGGGTGCCGAAGGGCGTGTTCAGCGTCGTCACCGGCCAGGCCGCGCCGATCGGCGCCGAGATGACCGGCAGCGAGACCGTGCGCAAGCTGTCCTTCACCGGCTCGACCGCGGTCGGGCGGCTGCTGATGGCGCAGTCGGCCCCGACCATCAAGCGGCTGAGCCTGGAGCTCGGCGGCAACGCGCCGTTCATCGTGTTCGACGACGCCGATCTCGACCAGGCGGTCGCCGGCGTGATGGCGTCGAAGTTCCGCAATGCCGGCCAGACCTGCGTCTGCGCCAACCGCATCCTGGTACAGGACGGCATCCACGACCGCTTCGCCGCGCGCCTCGCGGAAGCCGCCGCCACGCTCACCCTCGGCAACGGCTTCACCCCCGGCGTCACCGTCGGACCGCTGATCAACGATGCAGCCGCCGCCAAGGTGACCGCCCATCTCGACGACGCGCTCGCCAACGGCGCCCGTCTGGTGTCGGGCGATCGGGACGCCATGCGCGGCCGCTTCGTGCCGCCGCTGGTGCTGACCGGGGCCGATACGGGCATGCGTCTCGCCGTCGAGGAGACCTTCGGGCCGCTCGCTCCGCTGATGCGCTTCTCCCGCGAGGAGGACGCGGTCGCGATCGCCAACGCGACGCCGTTCGGCCTCGCCTCGTACTTCTACACCTCCGACATCCGCCGGGCCTGGCGGGTCGGCGAGGCGCTGGAATTCGGCATGGTCGGGCTCAATACCGGCACGGTCTCGATGGAGGCGGCACCCTTCGGCGGCGTCAAGCAGTCCGGGCTCGGCCGCGAGGGCTCAGCCTACGGCATCGACGAATATCTGGAGCTGAAATCGCTCCACATGGGCGGCCTCTGAGCGCTTTCCTCCGTCCGGACGCCCCCGACTCGTCCACCTCATACGGAAACCCGGCTCGATGACGTACCCGGCCACGGCCCCGGCGGACACCACCGCGATGACGATCCGCCCCATGACCGAATCCGACATCGAGGCGGCGCACGGGCTCTCGGGCGAGGTGCGCTGGCCGCACCGGGCCGACGACTGGCGCCTGATGCTCGAGGTCGGCCACGGTCTCGTCGCCACCGACGA
>NZ_LABZ01000305.1 GCF_001043955.1 Methylobacterium tarhaniae
TTCCGGTCGTTCGCCTTCATCAGCGTGTCGACGAAGGTCTTCTGTCCGTCGATCTGCGTCTTGTTCGCGCCCAGCTTCGTCGCAGCGTTCGTCACCGTCCCGATCGCCTTGTCGACTGCCGTGATGATCGCCGCCAGGTCGTTGTCGCCCGACGTGCCCACCAGCTTCGAGATGTCGAGGTTGGCGATCGTGTAGGTGCCACCGGCGCTGTAGGTGCCGGCCGTGGTGTCGAGGATGCCCTGAGCCTGGGTCGAGCCGGCATCACTGCCCTTGGCGGTAAACGTCACCGCGGTGCCCGCCACCTTGGGATCGGCCGCCGTGAGTGAGAGCCCGAGGCTGGGCACGTCGGCGCCGACCAGCGTGATCGACGCGGTGGTCCCACTCGTGTTCGCCAGGGTGATCTTGCCGTTCGTGATCGTCGCGACGACCTTGTTCCCGTCGGCAACGAGCTGCTTGTTGAGGATCGCCACCATGTCGGTGGCGTTCACCGTCTTGTTGTCCGCCGACGTCGCGGAGGCACCCAGGCCTGTGAAAGCCGTCGCGTCAAACGTGATAGTCGTGGTCTTGGTGCCGTCGTTGACGGTGAAGGTCTTGGACGCCGACGAGATGTCGAAGGTCCCGGTGACGGCAGTGCCGACCATCACCGCCGACTGCGCGGCGGCCGTGAACTTCCCGAAACCAACGTCGATCGAATTCTTGCCGACCGTGCTGTTTGCCAGCACCACGTTCAGGTCCGTGGTCGTGCCGGTCGCCGTGCTGTTGAAGGTCAGGCGTCCGGACGAGTCGAGCGAGGCCGACACGTCGCCGCCGATGATCGGGCTGGCGGCGATCTGGTTGTTGAGCGCGGCGATGAACTCGTCGGTCGTGACCTTGGTCAGGTCCTTGGCGGCCGACTTCATGGTCGCCGAGTTGAGGACCAGGTTGGCGGTCTGGCCCTTCACCGTCACGGTCAGCGCGACTTCGTTCGGACCCGAGAAGTCGATCGTGCCGGTGCTGGCGCCGGTCTTGAAGCCGTCGGTGCCCGTCAGCGAGGTCGAGCCGATAAGCTGGGCGGTCGTGGCGGCGGCGGTGACGCTGGTCGAGTTGGTGTCGTAGAGCTTGATGTTCTGGACGTCGACGCCGATCTTCGAGAAGGTGATGGCGCCGTCCGGGGTGCGGGCGAAGCCGCCGATGACGTACTGGGTCGCCTGGTAGGCCTTGTTGGTGGTCGCCGAGTTGACCGAGAGCCAGTTCTGTCCGCTGGAGTTCGAGGAATCGGCGGTGGCCTTCATCTTCGACTGGATGGCGGCGATCTCGGTCTGGACCTTGGAGCGGTCGGTGCCGGGGGTCATCGCCGTCTGCAGCTTGGCGCGCATGTTCTGCAGGTCGGTGATGATGCTGTTGATGCCGTTATAGGCGGTATCGACGGCCGAGGAGCCGAGGCCGAGCGAGTCCTTCACGGCGCCGAGCGAGGCGTTGTCGGTGCGCACCGTGGTGGCGATCGACCAGTAGGCGGCGTTGTCGGAGGCGGCGGAGACGCGCTGGCCGGTCGAGACGCGGTTGCTGGTGGTGTCGAGCTGCTGGTTGATGCTCTTGAGGGTGGTGAGCGCCGTCATCGCGGCGTTGTTGGTCAGAAGGCTGGTCACGGCGGATTGTCCTGGGTTACACGGTTACTGGCTTGGGCGATCGTGATCCGGGCTCGCACCGGTACAGCAGAACGGCCTCATGCCGCCGGGGTCGATGGGCCGGGGCGATGCTCGACGTGAGCATCCCGCTCGATCCGATCTTGCAATCCTGATCGCGCCCTGAAGACGGCATACCCGTATCCAGAGCCCGCTCGGTCCCGACTCGCTGCGCGTTAAACATCCGGACTCTCACCGGGGACAGCGGCTCGACATCATGTCCTGAGTCTCCAACGACCCATCCGCTGCGCCAGCATCGACCGGAACCGGCGTCGCCGCCCGATCCGTCGATGGATTCATCATGCGCCCGGAAGGTTATTCAAGGATTAAGCTTAAGAGATGTCGATCACATTGGCCCGTTTTGATCCAAAATCTCGTAGAAATTATTTAGCGTCTCGTTAACCAAGTTTTGCGGAAGACAAAGAAAAAGGCCGCGCCGGCAGGGGCGCAGCCTTGATTTTTGCGAAGAGCTGAGGGCCTGGAGCGGCCCCGGTCAGGGGACCGCCCGTCTGCGATCAGCGGAAGAGCGAGAGGACGTTCTGGCTTGCCGAGTTGGCGATCGAGAGCGACTGCACCGCCAGCTGCTGCTGCGTCTGCAGCGCCTTCAGCTTCGTCGACTCCTCCTCGATATCCGCATCCACCAGGATGCCGATCGTCCGGTCGTTCGCCTTCATCAGCGTGTCGACGAAGGTCTTCTGTCCGTCGATCTGCGTCTTGTTCGCGCCCAGCTTCGTCGCAGCGTTCGTCACCGTCCCGATCGCCTTGTCGACTG
>NZ_LABZ01000306.1 GCF_001043955.1 Methylobacterium tarhaniae
CCCGCCCTCGTCGCCCGTGACCTGCGCCGGGGCTACTACCGGGCGGACGAATCCGACACGCTGTGGGGGAGCCGATCATGAGCGCCGACACCCTCTCCACGGAAGCCCGCTCGAAGAAGTTCGGTGCCCAGGAGGCCGACGGCATCGTGCGCTGCGATGCCTGCCCGGTCCTGTGCCGGATCCGGCCCGGCCGCTCCGGCGCCTGCTCGCGCTACGCCAACGACAACGGCCACCTGGTGCGCACCGACCCGGTGGTGCTGCTCCACGACGCGGCGGAATCCGGCCGGAAGCTGGTGCCGTTCGGGGCGGCGGAATGGGACGGGCGGGTGCTCGATCCCTCGCGCACCTTCGTCACCGGCATCGGCGCCGGCACCACCTACCCGGATTACAAGCCCGCCCCCTTCATCGTGGCGAGCGAGCACGAGGGCGTCGAGACCGTCACGGTCGTGACCGAGGGCATCTTCAGCTATTGCGGCGTCAAGGTGAAGATCGACACCGACCGCCATCTCGGCCCCGAGCGCGCCGCGATCCGGGTCAACGGCGAGGAGGTCGGCCACGTCACCACCGCCGAGTACGGCTCGCAGATGCTGTCGGTCGGCGGCGTGCGACACCTCACCGGCGGCTCGAAGAAGGAAGGCACCGTCACCTGCGACACGCTGCTCCGCCTCTGCGCGGGCGATCCGGTGACGATGACGATCGAGGGCGGCCACGAGGTCGTGGTCCAGGCCGGCCATGCCCCGATCGTCGACGGTACGCCGGAGCAGCGCATGCGCGTCGGCTGCGGCTCGGCGACGGTCGGCATCTTCGCCCGGCAATGGCTGGGACACGCCGACGAGGTGAT
>NZ_LABZ01000307.1 GCF_001043955.1 Methylobacterium tarhaniae
TCCCATTCTTCTCACCCCCGGCGTCATCCCGGGGCTCGACGAAGTCGAGAGCCCGGGATCCATCACCGCCGACGCTTCAGGATGAAGCGGAACACTGTCCGCTCTTTCAAGCAACGTCGGCGGTTAGGATCCCGGGTTCCGCCGCGCGGCCCCGGGATGTTGGGGTGGACGGCCCCCGACGGCATCGAATGTGCCAGGTTGAGGTCGTCGAACACCCAACCGAGGAGACCGTCCGTGACGCAGATTAGCATCATCGGCCTGGACATCGCCAAGTCCGTCTTCCAGTTCGAGGCTCAGGACGCGCAGGGCGCCGTGGTGCGCACCGAGCGCCTCTCGCGCGACAAGCTGCTGCCGGCACTCGCGACGATGCCCGCGACGATCGTGGCGATGGAGGCCTGCGCCACCGCCCATCACTGGGCCCGCCAGATCCGCGATCTCGGCCACGAGGTCCGCCTGCTGCCCCCGGCCTACGTCAAGCCGTTCGTCCCGCGCAACAAGACCGATGCCCGCGACGCCCACGCCATCGCGGTGGCCGCCACCCGCCCCGACATGCCGCGGGTGCCGGTCAAGAGCGTCGCGCAGCAAGGCGCCCGCAGCCTGCACACCATACGCGACCTGCTGGTCGGCCAGCGCACCCAGCTGATCAACGCCCTGCGCGCTCACCTGGCCGAGTTCGGGCTGGTGGGGGTCCGGGGCGATGCGGGCGCCAAGGCGGTGATCGGGTTCGTCGAGGCAGGCCACCCCGCCATCCCGCCGATGATACTGCCGGACCTGCAGGTGCTGGTCCGCCAGTGGCACGAGGCGGTCAAGGGGATCGTCGCGATCGAGGCGCGGATCAAGGCTGCGGCCAAGGCCGACCAGCGGGCGCGGCGGCTGATGACGATCCCGTTCGTCGGGCCGATGATCGCGCATGCCACCGTGGCGGCGATCGGCGAGGGCCGGCAGTTCGGCAGCGCACGCGACTACGCGGCGTGGCTGGGGCTGACGCCGCGCATCCAGGCCAGCGGCGAGATGCGGCGCACGGGGCGGATCAGCAAGGCGGGCGACCAGCGGCTGCGCCGGCTCTACGTGCTGGGGGCGACGGCGGCGCTGGCCAAGGCCAAGCGTCGGCCTGACGACATGGATCCGTGGCTGGTCGAACTGCTGAAGCGTCGTCCGGCGCGGGTGGCGGCGGTGGCGCTGGCGGCCCGGATGGCGCGGACCGCCTGGGCCCTGCTGACCCGCGGCGGGGAGTACGACGCGACGCGCCCGCACGGTCAGGCTGGTCGGCTGCGTCCCGCCGCCGCTTGAGGAGCGGCGGGACGCAGCCTTTGGTGAGCAAGGAGCCCTGAGCACGGCCAAGGCCAGAGCAGGATGAGGGACCCTGGGACCGGGACACTCCGCCTTGTCATCGCGCCTGCGAGCGCGTCGGGATGTTGGGAGCCTGGTTCTTCACAAGGGAAAGCTTGTGCGCACCCCTTGGTGGCCCGCCGTCGTCCGCGTCGCCTCACGGCGGCGCCACGACCGCATCAGAGGCCGGATACATGACTGCTCCTGAACCGACTGGCTCCAAGCCGATGCTCACAAACCCTTGCGAACCGGGGGCCGTCCATACATGAC
>NZ_LABZ01000308.1 GCF_001043955.1 Methylobacterium tarhaniae
CCGTGGATGCGGTAGAGCGAGCCGCCGAGATACATCGCGCGGGCGCCGAGCGGGTTCTCCGGGCCGCCCTTCATGTAGCGCGGCAGGTCGGGCCGGCGCCGGATCATCTGGGCCGGCGGGCGCCAATCGGGCCACTCGCGCTTCATCGAGATGGTCTGCACGCCGCCCCAGGTGAAGCCCGGCCGGCCGACGCCGACGCCGTAGCGCAGGGCCTGGCCGTTGCCGAGCACGTAGTACAGCCGGCGCTCGCCGGTGGAGACCACGATGGTGCCGGCGCCGTAGGGACCGGAATACGCCACCGTCTCGCGGGGGATCGGGCTCAGCTTCGGCACCGCGGCGTCGAGGGGGTCGACGGCGGCGGCGGCGGGGGAGCGCACCGTGACGGTGAGCGGCTGGTCGAGGGGCTGACGGGTGAGCGGGTCGATCTCGTAGGCGGCGGCGGGTGCCGCCCAGGCGGTGACGGCGCAGACCAGCCCGGCCAGGGCGGGAACGAAGCGGCGCATGAAAGCCTCTGGGCAAGGAAAGCTTGGACGGGGAAGCGCGGAGCAGGACGGTGCGAACGCAGCCGGCACCGTACGGCGGAACCAATGGCCAAGCCGTAAACGCCCACGTCCCAAAGCCAAGCTTAAATCCGGGGCGGCTCCGCGGTTGCGAAGGCGGCGTTGTGCCCGCGCCACACCGTGGCGGCACGGGCACATATCCCCAGGTGTTTCGCCCGCGTTTCCCGGATCGTCAGCGCAGGGCGGCGAGCGTCCGGCGCGCCCGTTCGGTGATGGCGTCGAAGTGGCCGGCGCGGATCTCGGCCTCGGGCGCGAGCCACGAGCCGCCCACCGCCGCGACGTTCGGCAGGGCGAGCCAGGCCTTGGCGTCGGCTTCGCCGATGCCGCCGGTGGGGCAGAACCGGGCCTGCGGGAAGGGGCCGCCGAGCGCCTTCAGCGCCGCCATGCCGCCCGCCGGCACGGCGGGGAAGAACTTCGCCACCGTGAAGCCGGCGGCGAGCACCTGCATCAGGTCGGAGGGCGTGGCGATGCCGGGCATGAACACCATGTCGCTGGCCGCCGCCGCCCGTAAGAGCTCCGGCGTCGCCCCGGGGCTGAGCGCGAAGCGGGCCCCGAGGTCGTGCGCGGTCTCGAGGTCGGCCGGCGTCAGGACGGTGCCGAGGCCCACCACCGCCTCCGGCACCTCGGCCATGATCGCCTTGGCGGCGTCCCGCGCCACCGGCGTGCGCAGGGTGATCTCCAGGGTGGTGATGCCGCCCGCCACCAGGGCGCGGGCCAGCGGCACCGCGTGGGCGAGTTCCGGTACCGTGATGACCGGGATCACCGGAGAGGCGGCGAGCAGCGCGTCGAGGCGCTGGGAACGGGTATCGGCGGTCATGGGCGTCCCTGTTCGGTGGCAAGCGGCAGGTCGGGCATCGCCGACCGGGGGATCACGGCGCCGCGATGGCCGATGACGGCGCCGGCGAGGCGGTGGCCGCAGGCGGCCGCCGCGGCGGGGGGACGGCCGGCGAGGCGGGCCGCCATGTAGGCCGCCGCGAAGCTGTCGCCCGCCGCGGTGGTGTCGACGACCGCCGCGACGGGCGAGGCCGGCACCGTGACGTCATCGCTCCCGGCGAGCACCCGGACGCTCGGCGGCGAGCCGCTGCCCTTCAGCACGATCTCGCACCGGCCGTGATGGCGCAGCACCTCCTCCTCGCCCTCCGGCCCGTACAGCCATTCGAGGTCTTCGCTCGATGCGAAGATCAGGTCGGCCGCCGCCATCGCGTCGCGGAAGGCGGATTGCGCCTTCGCCTTGTCGGGCCAGCCGCGGGGCCGGTAATTGGTGTCGAAGGCGACCCGCCCGCCCCGGGCCTGGACGGCCCGGCAGGTCTCGGCGAGCGCCCCCCGCCCGGCCTCGCCGTAGAGCGACAGGCTGATGCCGGAGGCGTAGACGAGGTCGTAATCCGCCAGGGCGGCGCGGGTCTCGGCGGCGCCGGGGCCGGAGAACAGGTCGCGGGCGGCGGCGCTGTCGCGCCAGTAATGGAAGCTGCGCTCGCCCTTGTCGTCGGTGCGGATGATGTAGAGCCCCGGCATCCGCCCGGGCAGGCGCCGCACCTGGGCCGTGCCGACCCCCTCGGCGGCCCAGGCCGCCAGCATCTCCTCGCTCCACGGATCGTCGCCGAGCGCCGTCACGTAATCGACCGCGACGCCGAGCCGGGCGAGGTAGAGGGCGGTGTTCAGCGTATCGCCGCCGTAGCCGCGCAGCAGGCTGCCGTCGGGCCGCTCCGACAGCTCCATCATGCATTCGCCGATGCAGGCGACCCTGGTTGCCATCGTCTCCGTTCCTCTCCCGGCGGTGCGGGCGGCAGGGCTGCCCGGGCCTGCGTCCGGAGGCAAGCCGCGATGCGAGCCTCCCTCCAGCTCCGCCTCGCGGTGCTGAGCCGTCATCGCCTATCGACCCTCCGGGCGTTGTCAACGGCCCCGGCATGCCCGCGCCGCGGCCCGCTCGCGATGCCGCAGCGTAAAATCGGTTGGGGTCGGGTCTTGAACCGGCCCGCGCGGCTGCGCTAGAAAGCCTTCCCTCACGTCGCTCATCGAGGTGATCGCAGCGAGGACGCCGCGACGGCCTCACGGGCCGCCGCGCGCACGACCTGATGCCGCGTCCCGGTCCAGCCAGGGACGGGGGAGGAACGGTACGAGACCACAAGGCAGCCGCCGATCACGCCAGACATCCGGGATCACCAGACCCCAACCGTCTTCGGAGTTCGTTCGTCATGCCCCTCTATCTCCTCCGATCCACCTCCCGCGACCGAAGCGTCACCAATCCGGTTCACGACTTGCCGATCGAGGCGCCGACGGTGCGCCACGCTGTCGCCCGCGTGCTCGGACGGGCCGACGAGGTCTTCGGCGACCGGACCGGCGAGGCCTGGCTCGTCGCGGAGGATGGTGCCCGGGTCTGGAGCCTGAGCCTCGAGACCGAAGAGCTCGAGGCCCTCGCCCTGGCGTGACGTCTCCGGGCGTCGATCACGCTCCGGCTTCGACCCTCGGCCTTGCTGACGCCGCAAGCGCCGCGCATCGGGACGGCCCCGAGCCCCGTTCCGAGATCCCCGATTCGATGAGATTCCTGTTTCAGGGTGCCGTGTTCCTGGGCGCCGCGACCGGACTCGCCCTGGCCGCCACCCCTGCCGCCGCCGACTGGCGCTACTGCCTCGCCCGCGGGCCGGCCCGGACGGTCTATCTCTCGGCCCCGTTCTCCACCGTCGCGGCGATGCCGTCCCTCGATGCCGCCTTCGGGCTCATGCTCGACCGCACCCACCGCGCCCACGACCCTGTCCAGTGCCCGCGGGCCGACAACGCCGCCGCCCTCCGGGCGATGCGCCTGACGGCGCTCCGCTACAACCGCCAGGACGGCGAGACCGTGGTCGAGCTGGACTGGGCGCCCGACCGCGACGCCGCCGCCAAGCCGTAGCTCCCCGCGCCGCGCGAGAACCCCGTCCGGCCGGATCGCCGCCCAGCCTGCCGCGCGCATGACAGGCTCGCGCTCTCGCGCGCATGGCAAGCCCGCGCTCTCGCGCGCATGGCAAGCCCATCCTCGCGGGCGCATGGCAGGCCCGCCCTCGCGGGCGCATGGCAGGCCCGCCCTCGCGGGCGCATGGCCGACCCGCGCCGACCGCGCTTCGGACTGGATCGTTAGCATCCTATCTATGAGGCCGACCCATCATCGGCTCGGCCGAGCGCGACGGCGATGCGACGCGACATCCTGCAATCCCTCACCTTGACCCTGCTCCAGGCCGGGCGCGTCTGGCGCCGGGCCGCCGACGAGGTCGTGACCGCCTACGGCCTGACCGAGGCGACGGCCCTGCCGCTCCTCATGATCGGACGCCTCGGCGGCGACCTGCGCCAGACGACGCTCGCCGATGCGCTGGGCGTCGAGGGCCCGAGCCTGGTGCGCCTCCTCGACCAGCTCTGCGAGGCCGGCCTCGTCACCCGCCGGGAGGATCCGACCGACCGGCGCGCCAAGGTGCTGCACCCGACGGCGGAAGGCCGGGCCCGCGCCGCCGCCATCGAGGCGCGGTTCGACACCTTGCGTGAGGCGGTCTTCACCCATGTCGGCGACGACGACCTGCGGGCGGCCTTAAGGGTGCTGCGCGCGCTCCAGGCCGAGGGCCCGAAAGGCGTGAGCCTCGCCTGCGGGCTCGAGACGGTCGCGCCGCTGCCGCGCCCGGCAACCGGAGGACGCGCGTGATGCTGCCCGGCTGGCGCCAGTGGCTGTTCGCCTTCAAGGTCAGCGGGGCGGCGCTCCTCGCCCTCGGGATCGCCTTGTGGGTCGACCTGCCGCGCCCCTACTGGGCGATGGCGACCGTCTACATCACCATGCAGCCGCTCTCCGGCGCCACCCGCTCGAAGGCCCTGTACCGGGTGGTGGGCACGCTGATCGGCGTCTCGGCCGCGGTCGTCCTGGTGCCGCCGCTGATCGACTCGCCCGAGATGCTGACCCTGGGGTTGGCGCTCTGGACCGCGGGCTGCCTCTACCTCTCGCTCCTCGACCGCTCGCCCCGGGCCTACCTGTTCATGCTCGCCGGCTACACCGCGGCGCTGATCGGCTTCCCGGCGGTGACGGCGCCTGAGACCATCTTCGACACCGCGGTGTCGCGGGCGGAGGAGATCACGCTCGGCATCCTCTGCGCCTCGCTGGTGGCGAGCCTCGTGTTTCCCGAGCCCGTCGGGCCGGTGCTCGCCGGCCGGGTCGGGGCGTGGCTCGCCGAGACCGGGCGCTGGACCGGCGACGTCCTGTCGGGGGCCGGCGAGGAGCCGGCGGTCCGGGCGCGGCGCCTGCGGCTGGCCGCGGAGGCGGCGGAGATCGATGCGCTCTCGGCCCATCTCGCCTACGACACCTCGGCCCAGAGCCGGGCGGTGCCCCTGGTCCAGCTCCTGCGCGGCCGGATGCTGATGCTGCTGCCGGTCCTCTCCTCCCTCGCCGACCGGATCGCGGCGTTGCGCGGCCTGTCCGGGCTGACGCCGGAGCTGCGCAGCCTGCTCGCCGACGTCGAGGCGTGGTCGGCGGCGGGCGCCCCTGCGGGCGAGGCCGGCGCGCTGATGGTCCGCATCGAGGCCGCCGACCACCCGCTGCCGCCCCACCCGTCCTGGACCGCCCTGGTGCTGGCGAGCCTGATCGACCGCCTGCGCGAGTTGGTGGCGATCGGCCAGGATTGCCGGGCGCTGCAGGACGGCATCGGTCGCGGCGACGGTTCCTTGCGCGAGCCGCTGGCCTATGCGGGCGAGTTCGGCGGCCGGGCGCCGCGCCACCGCGACCACGGCATGGCCGCGCGCTCCGCCCTCGGGGCGTTCCTCGGCATCGTCGCCTGCGTGGTGGCGTGGATCGCCACCGCCTGGCCCGACGGCGCCACCGCGGCGATGATGGGCGCGGTTTTGTGCTGCATGTTCGCGACCCAGGACGATCCGGTCCCGGCGATCCTGAGCTTCGCCACCTGGACCGGAATCGCCGCGCTGGCGGTCGGTGTCCTGCAGTTCGGCGTGATGCCGCTGGTGCACGATTTCGTCAGCCTGGCCCTGGTGCTGGCGCCCGCCCTGATCCTGTGCGGCCTGCTGATGACGAATCCCAGGACCCTGCCGGTGGGCCTGGCGCTTGGCGTCAACGGCAATGCCCTGCTGGCGATCCAGGACCGCTACGCCACGGAGTTCGGCGCTTACGTCAATTCGGGCCTCGCCCTCGTCGGCGGCATCTGGATCGCCGCCCTCGTGACCCGGCTGGTGCGCTCGGTCGGGGCCGAGCACGGCGCCCGCCGGCTCGTCGCGGCGAGCCGCGCCGACCTCGCCCGGGCGGCGCGCCGGCGCGGGCGCGGCGACCGCACCGCCTTCGCCCACCTGATGCTCGACCGCCTCGGCCTGCTGGTGCCGCGGCTCGCCGCGGCCGGGCCGGACAGCGACCTGTCCCGCATCGACACCCTGGCGGCCCTGCGGGTCGGCATGAACCTCGTCTCGCTGCGGCGCGCCCGCCACGGCCTGCCGCCGGAGGCGGTCGCGTCCCTCGACGGCGCCCTCGACGCGGTGGCGAGCCACTACGAGGGGCCGCGCGGGCCCGCCTCCGAGACGCTGCTCCGCCGCATCGACGCGGCGCTCGCGCGGGTCGAGGCGGAATCCGGCGGCGAGTCGGGACACGGGGCCCGGCGCGACGCGCTCCTCGGCCTCGTGGGCCTGCGCCGGGCGTTGTTTCCCGGGGGGCCGCCCCCCGGTCCCGCCCTGCGCGTGGGGGAGGCCGCCTGATGGCCGATATCGACCTCTACGGCGCCTTCGTGCCGGCCCTGCTGGTCTGGGCGCTGCTCGCCTTCCTGGTCAGCCTCGTGGTGCGCCGGCTGATCGGCGCCCTCGGGCTCTATCGGCTGGTCTGGCACCGGCCGCTCTTCGACCTCTGCCTCTACCTCGTGTGCCTCGGCGGCGTCGTGTCGCTCGCCGGCCGCCTGACCTGAAGATTCGAGACATGACCCGCGCGCTCGCCTTCCTCGGCCGCTTCGCCGTCACCGCCGCCATGCTGGCGCTTGCCGTCATCGTCGGGGCGGCGCTCTGGGACTATTACCTCGAGGCCCCCTGGACCCGCGACGGGCGGGTGCGGGCCGAGGTGGTCGGCGTCGCCCCCGACGTCTCCGGCCTCGTGCGCGACGTGGAGGTGCGCGACAACCAGCAGGTCAAGCGCGGCGACGTGTTGTTCCGCATCGATCCGGACCGCTTCGGCCTTGCCTTACGGCAGGCCGAGGCCGTGGTGGCCGGCCGCAAGGCCACCCTGGTCCAGGCCGAGGCGGACCTCGCCCGCTACCGCCAGCTCAGCGACAACGTGGTGTCGCAGCAGAAGCTGGAGGCGACGCTCGCCGCCGAGCAGAGCGCGCGCGCCGCCTACGACCAGGCCGTGGCCGACCGCGACCTCGCCAGGCTCAACCTCGACCGCTCCGAGGTGCGCGCCTCCGTCAACGGCCGCATCAGCAACCTCGAACTGCGCCCCGGCGCCTATGTGGGGGTCGGCAAGGCCGTGATGGCGCTCGTCGACAGCGATACCCTGCACGTCCAGGGCTATTTCGAGGAGACCAAGCTCGACCGCATCCATCCCGGCGACCCGGTCACGGTGCGGCTGATGGGCGAGGATCGCGACGTCACCGGCAAGGTCGAGAGCGTCGCCGCCGGCATCGAGGACCGGGAGCGCAGCGCCGGATCGTCGCTGCTGGCCAACGTCAACCCGACCTTCGCCTGGGTGCGCCTCGCCCAGCGCGTCCCGGTGCGGATCGCCCTCGACGCCGACGTGAACCGCGGCCGCCTCACCGTCGGGCGCACCGCCACCGTGGTGGTGCATCCCCGCGGCGAGCGGCCGGAGGTCCGACCGTTCGAAGGTCTGCGCCATCTCGGCCTGCGCGGCGGCTGGGAGGCGCTGAAGGCCAACCTGCCGGCGATCAGGAGCTGACGCCGCGAGGCGACCGATCGCGCTTTCGCCCCGTCCGGCGACGGATTAAGGAGCCCACCAAGACGTAGAAGGCAGTGCGGCCGGGAGGAGGCCCCCATGGCAGACCAGAACATGGCAGACCGGACCATCGCAGACCCCCGGCAGGACGCCCTCGGCGCCCGCACGATCGCGACGATCACCTGGCGGCTGATGCCGCTCCTCGGCCTGATGTACCTGATCGCCTACATCGACCGGCAGAACGTGTCCTACGCCAAGCTCCAGATGGTCGGGGACCTGGGCCTGAGCGAGGCGGCCTACGGCTTCGGCGCCTCGCTGTTCTTCCTCGCCTATTTCCTGTTCGAGGTGCCGTCGAACGTGATCCTGGAGCGGGTCGGCGCCCGGGTGTGGTTCACCCGCATCATGGCGACCTGGGGGATCATCACGATCCTCCTCGGCTTCTCGACCGGGCCGGTGATGTTCTACGTGCTGCGCTTCCTCCTCGGCGCGGCGGAGGCCGGGTTCTTCCCCGGCGTGCTCTACGCCCTGACCCTGTGGTTCCCGCAGGTCTTCCGCGGCCGGATGGTCGGCTGGTTCATGATCGCGAGCGCGGTGGCGAACGCCGTCGGCGCGGCGATCGGCGGCGCGCTCCTCGACCTCGACGGCCTGCTCGGCTACCGCGGCTGGCAGTGGGTGTTCATCGCCACCGGCGTGCCGGCGGTGCTGCTCGCCTTCGTGGTGTTCTTCATCCTGCCCGACCGGCCCGGGAAGGCGCCCTGGCTCGGCGCCGACGAGAAGACGTGGCTCGCCGACACCCTGGCGCGCGAGGCGGCGAGCACCCCGCACACCGACCACCACAACCCGTTCCGGGTGCTCGCCGACATCCGCGTGGTGCTCCTGTCGCTGCTCTACGTGGCCTTCCCGCTCGCGGCCTACGGCCTGAGCTACTGGCTGCCGACGGTGGTGAAGGGCTTCGGCGTCTCGAACACCATGAACGGCGTCATCAACATCATCCCGTGGATCTGCGTCGGCTTCGCCCTGTGGTGGGTGCCCCGGCACGCGGCGCGCACCGGGGAGACCACCTGGCATATCGCCGGCCCGGCCCTCGTCGGGGCGCTGGGCCTCGTCCTCAGCGTGGTGCTGCCCGGCGACGCGGTGAAGTTCGCCTGCCTGTGCGTGGCGGCCGCCGGCATCTTCTCGGGCCAGCCGGTCTTCTGGTCGCTGCCCCCGACCTTCCTGCGCGGCGCCACCGCGGCGGCCGGCATCGCGATGATCAACTCGGTCGGCAATCTCGGCGGCTTCATCGCCCAGAACGTCGTGCCGTGGATCGGCGACGCCAGCGGCAGCAAGCTCGTGCCGATGCTCTTCCTCGCCGCCTGCCTCGTCGTCGGCGCGGTCATGGTGTTCGTGGTCCAGGGCATCCTGAGGCGCCATATCCCGGCCGAGGCCGGGAGGCTCGCGCCGGCGCGGCGCTGACGGAGCCTCGCCGTATCGGGATCGAAGGATCCCGGCCCGGCATGACATTATCCCCTTCGGGGCCGATTTGCGTCCTGAAAGGGATAACGCTTGTCTTTTCAATAGCCTATCGGGACAAGGCGGCGTAGGATCGGCCTCGAGGCAGCCCGATCCGATCGGCGCCTGCGGCGCAGACCCATTCGGGCTTAGCCAGCGCCTTCGAACAAGTCTGTTCGAAGGCGCTGCGGTATGAAGGCTCACGCCACCGGCACGAGACACGCCAGCCCCGCCGCCAGCCCCCACAGCAGCAAGCACGCCCGCCGGTACAGCACGAGCGCCCGGACGATGTCGTCGCCCGTGGCCTCCGCCCGGCCCGACCCCATCCAGGCATCCTCCACCCGCGTGGTGCCGTAGACCCGCGGGCCGGCGAGGCGCAGGCCCAGCGCGCCGGCCATCGCGGCCTCAGGGAAGCCGGCATTGGGCGAGCGGTGGCGGCCGGCATCGCGCCGCACGGCGTCGAGCGCGGCCCGGGCGCTGGCCCCCGGGGTCAGGGCGGCGGCGGCGACGACGAGCCCGGCGGTGAGGCGCGAGGCCGGCAGGTTGACGAGGTCGTCGAGGCGGGCGGCGGCCCAGCCGAAGGCCTCGTGCCGGGGCGTGCGGTGGCCGATCATGCTGTCGGCGGTGTTGATCGCCTTGTAGAGCGCGCCGCCTGGCAGGCCGCCGGCGCCGAGCCAGAAGGCCGGCGCCACGATGCCGTCGGAGAAGTTCTCGGCCAGGCTCTCGATCGCGGCGCGGCAGAGCGCGGCCTCGTCGAGGGTCTCGGGGTTGCGCCCGACGATCATCGCCACCGCCCGGCGCCCGCTGGGCAGGCCGTCGCGGTCGAGGTCCCGGGCGACCCGGGCGACGTGGTCGTGCAGGCTGCGTTGCGCCGGCAGGCTCGCGGCGAGGAGCGCGCAGAGGAGCGTGCCGGGAAGGAGCCCGAGCGCCCCGCAGGCAAGCGCCAGGGCCGACGCCGCGAATCCGGTCGCCGCGAGGACGAGGCCCAAGGCCAGCACCCCGGCGATGCGCCGGCGCCCCTCAGGATCGCCCTCCCGGTTGAGGCGCCGGTCGAGGGTGGCGATCAGGGCGCCGATCCAGGTGACAGGGTGGCCGGCCAGCCTGTAGAGGCGGTCCGGATAGCCGAGGGCGGCCTCGATCGCGAGAGCGAGGACGAGCACCGGGAGGCTGTCGGGCGGGTGCAGCAGGGCGGCCATGGCAAGCAAGAAGGAGGGGTCGATCCGGCACGGGGGCGACCTCGGCGAGGCCTGCCGGCTCTTCCCGCAGGCCCCCGAGCCCTGGATCGACCTGTCGACGGGGATCAATCCGATCCCCTATCCGTGGCCGGCCCTCGAGGCCAGCGCCTTCACGCGGCTGCCGGCCAAGTCCGACCTCGCCTCCCTCGAGGCCGCGGCGGCGCGGGCTTACGGCGCGGCGCCGGATCACGTCGTCGCCGCGCCCGGCACCCAGGCCCTGATCGACCTGGTCCCGCGGCTGCGGCCGCCCGGCCGCGTCGCGGTGGTCGGTCCCACCTATGCCGAGCACGCCGCCTCCTGGACCCGGGCCGGGCACGCCGTCGTGGCGGCGGCGGACCTCTCCACGGAGGCCGACGTGGTCGTGGTCGTCAACCCGAACAACCCGGACGGGCGGGTGGTCCCGGCCCGCGACCTCGCCGCGGCCGCGGCCGGGCTCGCCGCGCGCGGAGGCTGGCTGGTGGTGGACGAGGCCTTCGCGGATCTCGAGCCGGTCGAGAGCCTGTGCGGAGCGCCGCCGCCCGGGTGCCTGGTGCTGCGCTCCTTCGGCAAGACCTACGGCCTCGCCGGCCTGCGGCTCGGCTTCGCGGTAGCGGGTGAGCCGCTGATCGGCACCGTGCGCCGCGGGATCGGGCCATGGGCGGTGTCGGGGCCGGCGATCGCGATCGGCCGCCGCGCCCTCGCGGACGGCGCGTGGCGGCGGGAGGCCGCGGTGGCGCGGGGCCGGGACGCGGCCCGGCTCGACGCCCTGCTCGAAGCGGCCGGCGGCCGGGTCGTCGGCGGCACGACGCTGTTTCGCACCGCCGACTTCGCGGACGGGCCGGGCCTGTTCGCGCGTCTCGGGCGGGCCGGGATCTTCGTGCGCCGGTTCGAGGCCGCGCCGGCGCGCCTGCGCTTCGGGCTGCCTGCCGGCGAGGCGGCCTGGGCCCGCCTCGCCGAAGCCCTCGGCGCGTGACCGGGCGCCATTAAAAAGGCCGAAAACGGCAGCATCCGAAAACCCTGGCCGTCGGGGACGAAGGCGGCCGGCGCCGCACGGGGAATCAGGCAGAATGGACGCGGACGAGGTCAAACGGCGCGATAGGCTCGGCAGCATGATCGCGTTCGCGCGGCGCACCGTGCCCGACCTGCGCCGCAACGCCGAGACGGTCGAGCCGATCTCCCCCGCCGGCCCGCGGGGCCGGCTGCCGGCGCTGCTCAACCCGCTGCGCTGGAGCCGCGTGCCGCTCCTGCCCCACGAGGGCACCCGGAACCGGGTCCTGACCCGGCTGCTGCGCAACATCGGCATCTTCGTGCTGCTGCCGACGGCGATCGTCGGGATCTATCTCTTCTTCATCGCCGCCGACCAGTACGTGGTCGAGGCCCGCTTCGCCGTCCGCGGCGAGGTCGAGCCGATGGGCAACGTCGCGCTCGGCGAGTTCTCCTCGCTGATCCAGAAGAACAACAGCCAGGACAGTTACATCGTCCAGGAATATGTCCAGAGCCAGCCGATGCTGGAGAGCGCCCAGAAGGAGCTCGACGTCGTTCGGATGTTCACCCGCGACGAGGCCGATTTCTGGACGCGCTATTCCGGTGAGAAGCCGATCGAGGAGTTGCTGGAGTACTGGCGCAAGCGCGTCCAGGTCCATATCGATCTCGTCTCGGGCGTGATGACCCTGACGGTGCAGGCCTTCACGCCCGACGACGCCCTGGCGATCGGCCGGCACGTCGTGGCCCGCGCCGAGGCGCTGATCAACGCGATCTCGTCGCGCGCGCAGCAGGACATGCTCAAGCACAGCCAGGACGACCTGGCGGCGAGCGAGGAGCGGATGCGCAAGGCCCACCTCGCGCTGCGGGAGTTCCGCAACCGCTGGGGCATCATCGATCCCGCCAAGTCCGCCGAGGCGACGATGACCACGCTGCTCGGTCTGCGCAAGGACAAGATCAAGGCGGAGAACGACCTGCAGGTGCTGCGGGGCTCCGGCCTCGACGAGAAGTCGCGCTCGATCCAGACCATCGTGGCGAGCCTCAACGCCACCAACCAGCAGATCAAGCAGCTCGAGGATTCGCTGACCAGCGACGGGATGGTCGTCGGCGGCCGGCACGCCTCGGACGCGATCCTGGAATACGAGGGGCTCATGGTCGAGCGCACCATCGCCGAGCGCCTGAACGAATCCGCCACCATGATGCTCGACCGCGCCCGGGTGGCGGCGAACCGCCAGCACGTCTACCTCGCGGTCTTCGTGCCGCCGACCCTGCCCCAGCTCTCCACCGTCCCGAAGCGCGGGCACGCCCTGTTCGTCGCCTTCTTCGCCTTCCTGGTGCTCTGGGGCTGCAGCAGCCTGCTCATCGCCGGCGTCAAGGACCACAACATGTGAGCCCGGCGCGGCGTCCGGGCTTCGGCCGCCGCGCGGTTTCGTGCGATGAAGCGGATCGGGGCGCCACAGGGGCGCCCGCGACGTGAAGGACGAGCAGCACCCCGATGTCCGATTTCACGGACCTGGTCGCCCGGGCGGTCTCCCCGGCGATGAGCCGCGAGGAACGCGATGCGGTCTACCAGGTGGTCAAGCAGGCCATGCGCCGGCTCCAGGAGCGCGAGAACCTGAGGGACGACGACCCCCGCGCCCTGCTCCAGGAACACCTCGTCGAGGAGACCATCCGCGACGTCGAGGCGCTGGTCACCCGCTACCTCGCCCGACAGACCATCCTGGAGGCCGAGCGTGCCGCGGAGGCCGCCAGGGCCGACCAGGCCGCAGCCGGCCAGTAGGGCTCCCGCGCAGGGGTGACGGCCTCCGGTCGCGTCACGCCTCCTCGGTCAGGCGCTTGAGCGAGGTCTGGAGGGCGTCGCCGCCCAGCAGGAGCGCCCGGGACAGATCCGCCAGGGTGACCCAGCCGACGACCCGCCCGCCCGCATCCCGCACCGGCAGGCGCCGGACGTGGTGGGCGGCCATCAGGTCGAGGGCGGTGCGGACGGGATCGGTCTCGGTGCAGGACACGACCGGGCGCGACAGCACCTCGCTCACGCGCAGGGTGCGCGGGTCGAGCCCCTGCGCGACCACCCGGTAGAGGATGTCCCGGTCGGTGACCACGCCGTCGAGGGCGTCCGGCGTGCCGACCGGCAGGGCGCCGACATCGAGTTCGCCCATCAGCACCGCGGCCTCCTGCACCGGGGCCTCCCCGGGGATGAACTCCACGTCCCTGCTCATCACGTCCGCGACCGTCGCGCTCATCGTCCCTCGCCGCCTTGTCCCGCCTGCCAACCCGCGAGGGCCGGGGCCGGCTCCCGGTCCGATGCGCAAATTCCTCTCCGGCAGCACACCCGTGAAATTTTGACGACGGCACGGGAGCTTGGGCGAGGGCCGGCGCGTTCAGCCCACAGTCAGGCTTCTCGCCCCCGGGATCGTCGAACGTCCTCATGAACATGGAACTCACGTCCAAGCCCGCCCCGGAAACCCCGGCGGCCCCGCCTCTCGCCCGGCGCGCCTCGCGCATCAGCGAGGGCCAGCCCTTTCCGCTCGGCGCCACCTGGGACGGCCTCGGCGTCAACTTCGCGCTGTTCTCCGCGCACGCCACCAAGGTCGAGCTGTGCCTGTTCGG